>NZ_JCACKF010000021.1:75103-90889 GCF_059505245.1 Stenotrophomonas sp. | reverse complement strand
ACGCCGGGCTCTCGGCCCCCAAGGTGCCAGATCGGCAAGAGATAAGATCCACGCCGTGCGGGGATAGGCGCATCGATGGGGTCAGAGCCCTTTCCTTCGGAAAGGGATCCGACCCCGGGGCTCAGACCCCGGGCTCAGTTGCCCAGCTTCTTCTGCCGCGCACGCTCGCGCGCCGCGCGCTCATCGTCGCGCAGGCTCGGCCACGCGGCGTGCAGGTACTGCAAGCCCGACCACAGGGTCAGCACGGCGGCAATGGCCAGAGTCCAGTCGCCGATATGGAACACCGGCCAGCCCATCCAGATGTCTTCCACCGGCACGTTCGGGGCCACCGAGTACAGCAGGCACAACAGCGCGACCATCTGCGCGGTGGTCTTGACCTTGCCGATCATCGCCACGCGCACCTTCGCGCGCTGGCCCAGCTCGGCCATCCATTCGCGCAGCGCCGATACCGCGATCTCACGGCCGACGATGACCGCCGCCCAGAACGCCATCCACGGCGTCGGGTGGCCCTGCACGATCAGGAACAGCGCCACTGCCACCATCAGCTTGTCCGCGACCGGGTCGAGGAAGGCGCCGAAGGCCGACTCCAGCTGGTAACGGCGTGCGATCCAGCCATCGAGCCAGTCGGTGATCGCGGCCAGGCCGAAGATCGCCGCCGAAGCGAAGTTGGTCCAGGTGTAGGGCAGGTAGAACACCAGCACCAGCACCGGGATCATCACGATCCGCAACAACGTCAGCCAGGTGGGCAGGGTCAACTTCATGCTTGCGTGCTTCTCTCTCTACTCGGCCGCATCAGGCGTGGCCAACCCGTGCAGGTTAGCGTAGATACGTGCCGCGAGGGCGTCATTGATGCCTTCCACCTTGGCGATTTCCGCTTCGCCAGCGGCTTTCAGGCCCACCAGGCCGCCGAAATGCTTGAGCAGGCTGGCGCGGCGGCGCGGCCCGATGCCGGGGATATCCTCCAGCTTGCTGGTCATCCGCGCCTTCTGGCGGCGCCCCCTGTGGCCGGTGATGGCGAAGCGATGCGCCTCGTCGCGCACCTGCTGGATGAACTGCAGCGCCGGGCTGGCCGCGCCCGGGCGCAGCTCGCGGCCATCGGGCATCACCAGCGCTTCGTGGCCGGCACGGCGCTCCACGCCCTTGGCCACGCCCACCAGCAGCACGCCTTCCACGCCCAGATCGGCCAGTGCGGCCTGGGCCTGCGACAGCTGGCCGGCGCCACCGTCGATCAGCAGCACGTCCGGCAGCACGCCCTGCTCTTCCACTGCGCGGCGGAAACGGCGGTCGATGGCCTGGCGCATGGCGGCGTAGTCGTCGCCCGGCTCGATGCCGCTGATGTTGAAGCGGCGGTACTGCGCGCGCACCGGGCCGGCGGCGTCGAACACCACGCACGAGGCTACGGTGGCCTCGCCCAGGGTGTGGCTGATATCAAAACACTCGACACGCTTGACCGGCTCGGCCAGGCCCAGCATCTCGCGCAGCGCATCGCTGCGCGCGTGCTGCGCATTGCGGCTGTTGAGTTCGGTGGCCAGGGTCAGCTGCGCGTTGCGGCTGGCCAATTCCACATAGCCGGCGCGCTCGCCGCGCACGTTCCACTTCAGCTGCACCTTGCGCTCGGCCGAGGCCGACAGCGCGGCGACCAGCAGGTCGGCGTCGGGAATCTCGCGGTCCAGCAGGATCTCGCGCGGCGGCTCGAATTCGATGTAGTACTGCGAGACGAAGGCGGCAAGCACTTCCTCCGGGCTTTCCTCGCCATTGGTGCGCGGGAAGAACGGGCGGGTACCGAGGTTGCGGCCATCACGGAAGGCCAGCAGCAGCACGCAGGCCTGCGAGCCCTGCATGGCCACGGCCAGCACATCGAGGTCCGCGGCGCGGCCATCCACGTACTGGCGGGTCTGCATGCTGCGCAGCGAGGAGATCAGGTCGCGCAGGCGCGCGGCCTGCTCGAACTCCAGCGCCTCGCTGGCGGCCTGCATCTGCTCGCCCAGTTCGCGGGTCAGCTCGTCACTCTTGCCTTCCAGGAACAGGGCGGCGCGGCGCACCGACTCGGCGTACTCCGGCGCCGGGACCAGCTCCACGCACGGCGCGCTGCAACGCCCGATCTGGTATTGCAGGCACGGCCGCGAGCGGTTGCGGAACACGCTGTCCTCGCAGCTGCGCAGCTTGAACAGCTTGTGCATCAGGTTCAGCGTCTCGCGCACGGCGGTGACGCCGGGATACGGCCCGAAGTAGCGCCCAGGAATGGCACGCGGACCACGATGCAGCGCGATGCGTGGCCAGTCCTCGCGGGTCAGCAGCACATGCGGATAGGTCTTGTCGTCGCGCAGCGAGACGTTGTAGCGCGGCGACAGCGATTTGATCAGCTGGTTTTCCAGCAGCAACGCCTCGGCTTCCGAGCGCGTCACGGTCACGTCCATGCGCGTGATCTGCGAGATCATCGACATGATCCGCGCGTTCTTCGGGCTGCCGTTGAAATAGCTGCCGACACGGTTGCGCAGCGCGCGCGCCTTGCCCACGTACAGCAGGGTGTCGTCGGCGGCGTACATGCGGTACACGCCAGGGGCGGTGCTGAGCTGGGCCGCGAAGGCCTTGCCGTCGAAGGCCGGGGCGGGAACGTCGGTCATTCGCTGATCGGGACTTCGCTGAGCACGCCGCTGTCGGGGTCGAATCGCAGCACGGCATGGGCGTCAGTCTCGGCGATCCACACCGCACCGGCGCCCACCGCCAATCCGGCCGGGCCATGCAGGCGGCGAGGCAGCGGCTGGGTGGTCAGTTCACCGCCGCCCAGGCGCAGCGTGCGCAGGCGACCGTTGCCGGTATCGGCAATCCACAGCAGCGGAGCGTCCGCGCTCAATGCGATCGCCTGCGGATACTGCAGGCTGGCCTGCGCACGCGGGCCGTCTTCGCTGCCAAAGCGCCAGGGCCCCTGCCCGACCAGCGTCTGCACCAGGTCGCCGCGCAGTTGCAGTGCACGGATCGAGGATCCCAGGGCGTCGGCGACGTACAACACCTGCTGCACCACGGCCAGCGCAGTCGGTTGGGCAAAGGCAGCCAGGTGGCCGCTGCCGTCACGCTCGTCGATGGAACCACTGCCGGCGCGCCATTGCAGGCTGCGCTGGCCCAGGTGGTAGCTCCAGATGCGGTTGTCGCCGGCCATCGCGATGTGCAGCTGGTTGTCGGCGATGGCCAGGCCGACAGGATGGTCCAGCGAGACCTGCCGCGCCTGCGCCACCGGACCTTCCACCGGCGCACCGGGACGTCCGTTGCCACACAGCGTGTCGACGATGCCGGTCAGCAGGTTGATGCGGCGCACCGCATGGTTGCCGGTGTCGGCGACGTACAGCGAATCGCGCTCCAGCACCAGCGCCTGCGGGCGGTGAAACGCCGCTTCGGCCAGGTTGCCGTCCATGAAATCGGCGGTACCGAGGCCGAACTGGCGCAGGATGCGGCCGCCATGGCTGCATTCGAGAATGCGGTGATGGCCACTGTCGGCGATGTACAGGCGTTCGGTGCTGACCGCCAGGCCCAGCGGGAACCGCAGCGCCTGGCGTGGTTCCGGATGCAGTTCGCTGCCGCCGCGCGGCGGCGCCGAAGGCGCGCCCTGGCACAGCGTGTTCAGGGCGCGCTCCAGTTCACCGGGTGCTCCCTGCCCGACCAGCCGCTGCTGCTCGCGACCCTGCGCGTCCAGCAGCACCACGGTCGGCCAGGCGGTAACGCCGAAGCGGCGCCAGCCATCCCAATCGGCATCGAGCAGTACGGGCATGGCCAGGCCCTGGCGGCGCAGCAGCTTCAGTGCGGCACTGGCGTCGCGCTCGAAATCGAAGCGCGGCACCTGCAGCACCAGCGGCTGCAGCTTGCCGGGGTGGCGCGACAGCCATTGGCCGAACTCGGCCAGGCGTTGCGCACTCCAGGCGGAGGCCGCATTGACGAACAGCAGCGCGACCGGCCGGCCGCGCAGTTCGGTCAGGGTGCAGGGGGTGGCATTGAGCCAGGTGGCGAACTCGGGCAGGTCCGGGACGGGCTGGACGTTCATGACCCGATTATGCCGGAGTCGGCGTCATGCAACAGTCGTGCCACCGCACGTTTTGCAGCATCGTCGACCAGCGACCAGACCTGTTCGAAATGATCGCTGCCGCCGGTGTAGGGGTCGGGGATGGCTACCCGCCCCTGCCCGCCCGACCAGGGCAGGTACAACGCCAGCCGTTCACGCTGGGCCGCCGACGCCAGGCGCCCTGCATCACGCAGGTTGGCCTCGTCGGCACACAGGATCCAGTCGAAACGGTCGAAATCCACGGCCTGCAGCTGGCGTGCGCGCAGGCCGCCGATGTCCACGCCGTGCCCGGCTGCGCAGGCGATCGCGCGGCGGTCCGGCGGCTCGCCCACATGCCAGTCGCCGGTGCCAGCCGAATCAACCTGCACCCGCCCGGCCAGCGGCGAGGCATCCAGGCGTGCGCGCAGCGCGCCTTCGGCCATCGGCGAACGGCAGATGTTGCCGAGGCAGACGACCAGCAGCCTCATCGCGGCGCCATCGCCTGCAGCAGCCCCTCGGCGCGCTCCAGGTCCTCGGGCGTGTCGATGCCCGGCGGGAACGGCTCGGGCGAGATCGCCACGCTGATCGGATAGCCCGCTTCCAGCACGCGCAGCTGCTCCAGCGATTCGACCTGCTCCAGCTGGCCCGGCGGCATCGCCGCGAACTGCTGCAGGAAGCCGGCGCGATAGCCGTAGATGCCGATGTGGCGCAACCAGTGGTGGCCGTCCGGCAGCGTGTCGCGGCTGCGTGCGAAGCCGTCGCGGTGCCAGGCGATCGGCGCGCGGCTGAAGTACATCGCCTCGTTGCGCACGTTGCGCACCAGCTTCACCACGTTCGGGTCGAACAGGGTGTGCGCGTCCTCGACGGTCGTGGCGAGAGTCGACATCGGCGCAGTGCCTGCGACCAGCGCATCGGCCACCGCACGGATACCGGCCGCCGGTGCGAACGGTTCGTCGCCCTGCAGGTTGACCACCACCGTGTCATCGGCCCAGCCGGCAATGCGTGCGCATTCGGCCAGGCGATCAGTGCCGGAGGCGTGCGTGGTCGCGGTCATCGCCACCTTCACTTCGGCCAGCCCGGACAGCGCATCGGCAATGCGCTGATCGTCGGTCGCTACCCAGACTTCACGGGCACCGGCCTGCAGCGCGCGGCGCGCCACATGCAGCACCAGCGGCTCGCCGCCCAGCGGGCGCAACGGCTTGCCCGGCAGCCGCGAGGCGGCATGGCGGGCCGGAATGGCGACGACGAATTCAGTCATGCAGGCGGTACTCGGCAGGCTCGTTACAACGGGAATGCGGGCAGCAGCGCGTGAATGCAAGCGCCGCCGCGCCACTCAGTTCGGCCGCAGCTTGTCCAGGCGATCGGTCAGCGCCACCCAGAACGCCGCGGGCAGCTCGGCGCGCAGCGGAACCGCGTAGTGCCAGTCGTTGCCGAACGCACGGCATTTCACCGCGTCCTTCTCGGTCATCAATACCGGCAGCTGGCTACCGAAGGACAGGTCCTGCGGCTGGTAGGCCTGGTGGTCGGCGAACGCATGCGGCACCACGCCGATCCCGCGCGCGCGCAACATGTCGAAGAAGCGCTGGGGATGGGCAATGCCGGCCACCGCATGCACGCGCTGGCCCTTGAAGTACGCCAGCGGGCGAGCGCGGCCGCCGGCCAGCGGCTGCGCACTGTCGATGTGCAGCGCCATCGGCCACTGGCCGAAGCCACAGGCCTGCGCTGCGGTTTCCTCATCGGCCTGGCCGAGGTTGACCACCCGGAAATCGCATTCGCTGGCGCGGCTGACCGGCTCGCGCAACGGCCCGGCCGGAATCATCCGGCCATTGCCGTAGCGACGCTGCGCATCGACCACTTCGATCTCGATGTCGCGCGCCAGGCGGTAGTGCTGCAGGCCATCGTCGCAGACGATCACATCGCAGCCGGCCTCGATCAGCGCCTTGCCGGCGGCGACACGGTCGCGGTCCACGCGCACCGGCACACCGGTCTTCCAGGCGATCAGCACCGGCTCGTCACCGCCCTTGGCAGTTGGCGTATCGGCCTGCACCCACAGCGGCTTGTCGGCGTCTTCGCGACCATAACCACGGCTGGCCACGCCCGGCTTCCAGCCGGCCGCGCGCAGGCGCTCGACCAGGGCAATGGTCAGCGGCGTCTTGCCGGTACCACCGGCGGTGATGTTGCCGACCACGATGACCGGCACCGGCAGCGAGTGGCGCTTGCGCCAGCCACGCCGATAGGCGCGCCGGCGCAGTGCGGTGACACCTGCGTACAGCGGCGCCAGCAGGCGCATCGTCCACGGAACGGGGCTGCCGTCGTACCAGTACGCCGGGGTCTGGGTACCCTTGCCGGCCATCAGTCCTGCCTTTCGCGGAACTGCATGCTGTGCAGATGCTGGTAAAGGCCGCCCAGTTCGAGCAGCTCCTTGTGGGTGCCACGTTCAACGATGCGGCCATGGTCCATCACCAGCACCTGGTCGGCATGCTCGATGGTCGACAGGCGGTGCGCGATGACCAGCGTGGTGCGTTCCGGCATCAGGCGCTGCAGCGCATCCTGCACCAGGCGCTCGGATTCGTTGTCCAGCGCCGCAGTGGCTTCGTCGAGGATCAGGATCGGCGCGTCGCGCAGGATCGCGCGGGCAATCGCCAGGCGCTGGCGCTGGCCACCGGACAGCAGCGCGCCATTCTCGCCGACCGGGGTCTGCAGCTGCTGCGGCATGCGTGCGATGAACTCCCAGGCATTGGCCGCTTCGGCCGCCGCACGGATCTGCTCATCGGTCGCCTCCATGCCGTAGGCGATGTTGGCCGCGATGGTGTCATCGAACAGCATCACCTTCTGCCCGACGATCGCCACCTGCCGGCGCAGGTCGGCCAGCGGATAGTCATCCAGGGCCACGCCATCGAGGGTGATGACGCCGCCACTGGGCTCGTAGAAGCGCGGAACCAGCCGGATCAGGCTGGTCTTGCCGCTGCCGGAACGGCCGACGATGGCCGTCACCGTGCCCGGCCTGGCAACGAAACTGATGTCGTCCAGGGCAATGCCGCTGTCTTCGCGGTAGCGCAGCATGACGTGGTCGAACGCCAGTTCGCCGCGCACGCGCTGCACGCGGTGCTGGCCCTCATCACGCTCCACCGGCATGTCGAGGATGCCGAACAGGCGCTCGGCGGCGGAGACGCCGCGCGAAATCGAGGTCTGTACGCTGGTCAGTCGGCGCAGCGAGGGAATGATGGCCATCATCGAGGTCATCAGGCCCATGAACTGGCCGGCATTGAGGCGGCCGGCCAGGGCTTCGCGGGTCGACACCCAGACGATCACCGCCAGCGCCAGTGCGGCCAGGAACTGCACCACGCTGGACGCGGCGGCGCGGGTGACCTCGACCTTCATGTTCAGCGCCAGCATGCGGTTGGCCAGGCGCGAGTAGCGCGAGATCTCATGCTGCTGGGTGCCGTGCACCTTCACTTCCTGCTGCGCGGCCAGCGACTGCTCGGCAGTCTGCGCCATCGTGCCCATGCCGTCCTGGATGCCGCGGCTGATGCGACGGTAGCGCTTGCCCACGTAGGACACGATGCCGCCGATCAGCGGCACCACCAGCAGCATCGCCAGGGTCACCTTGACGCTCATCTGCAGCATCACCGCCAGCATCGCGATGATGGTGAGGGTATCGGCGACCACGGTCTTCAGCGCGTCGGCACTGGCCTGGGTGACCTGTTCCGTATCGAAGTTGAGACGGCTGACCATTACCGGCGTCGCTTCGGTATCGAAGTGCGACGACGGCAGGTGCAGGTACTTCTGCAGCACCTGCTCACGCAGGTCGCGGACCACGCTGCGGCCGGTCTTGGCCAGCGTGTAGTCGCTGACCCAGGTGGCCAGGCTGCGCATCAGGAACAGGCCGAGGATGGTCAGCGGCAGCACCACGGCCGCGCGCGGCTGCGGGTCGACGAAACCTTCGTTGACCAGCGGCTCCATCAGCTTGGTGAAGTGGTAGCCGGCAAGAGCTTCGACCACCATGGCGATGACCGCGCCCACCATGAACACCCAGTAGGTGCGGGTGTAGCCCAGCAGACGTTTGTAGATCGGCCACACCGGCGCGTGATGGGAACTCATGGACGCACCTCTGGCGCAGTTGCAATGGCGATACGACGGAAACCGAGCTGACCGAGCGCGTCCTGCGCAGTCACCACGGCCTGGTAGGGAGTACGCGCATCGGCGCGCAGCAGCACGGGCTGGCTGCGATCACTGCCGGCTACGGCGGCGATGGTCTGCTTGACGGACTCGACATCGCTGCGCAGCACTTCCTGGTCATTGATGAAATAACGGCCTTCGGCGTTGATCAGCACGCTGAGCGAACGCGGCGGCTCGTTGTTGGGCTGCTGGCTGGCGGTGGGCAGCTGCACCTGCAACGTCGAGCGCGCATCGAAGGTGGTGGTGACCACGAAGAAGATGATCAGCACCAGGATGACGTCGATCAGCGGGACCAGATCGATATGCGGCTCATCCTGGGATCGGTCATTGCCGATACGCATCGATCAGGCCTTCGCCGCAGCGGCGTTGGCCGGGCGCGCCGACGGGGACGGGTTCATCACCCCCGGGCGGCCGTCGAGCGTATCCAGCAGGGCGCTGGCCTCCTGTTCCATCTCCACCACGTAGCCGTGGATGCGGCCCTTGAAGTAGCGATGGAACATCAGTGCCGGGATGGCCACGATCATGCCGGTGGCGGTGCACACCAGGGCCTTGCCGATGCCACCGGCCAGCTGGTTCACATCACCCACGCCATGGTCGAGGATGCCCAGGAACATCTGGATCATGCCGATCACGGTGCCGAGCAGGCCCAGCAGCGGGCCGGCCGAAGCGATGGTGCCCAGCGCGTTGAGGAACCGCTCCATGCGGTGCACCAGGTGACGGCCGGTATCCTCGATGCGCTCGCGGATCTGGTCGCGCGGGCGGTTGCGGGCTTCCAGCGCGGCCGCCAGCAGCGCGCCCAACGGCGAGTTGGCACGCAGGGTCTGCAGGTGCGCCGGGTCAAGCTTGCCGCGCGCGGCCCAGTTGCGCACTTCCTGGCCGAGGCCGGGCGGCAGCACCTCCGTTCGCCGCAGGGACCAGAAACGCTCCAGGATGATCGCCAAAGCCAGTACGCCCAACAGCAGCAGCGGCACCATCGGCCAGCCACCGGCCTTGACCAGTTCCCACACGTTTCAACCCTCCGGCCCAACGGCCGCTTGTTCGATCGGCGATAGGATAGCAGCCGACCGCGCCCGCCCAGCGGCATCCCACCACCGGGATGCATGGATGCGCTGTTCACGCAGCTGCAGCCCTTGTGCGCCAAGCCATACGCGGATCGCCCCGGACTCCGCAGTGGACACCACCTCGGCGCCCTGCGCCTGCCAGCGCCGGACCACGTCCTGGCGCGGGTGGCCGAAACGGTTCTGGTGGCCGGCCGAGACCAGTGCCAGCCGGGCTGACACCGCCGCCACCCAGGGCGCGCTGGAACTGCCGCCGCTGCCATGGTGCGGCACCAGCACCACATCCGCCTTCAGCGCCGCCGCAGACGCCCGCAACAGCGCCTGTTCGGCCGGACGGCCGATGTCCCCCGGCAACAGGACCACGCCATGGGCACCGGCCACGCGCAGCACGCAGCTGTCCTCGTTTTCGGCCCGCTGGCTGTCGGCATCCGGGTGCAGCACCTGGAAATCGACGCCGTCCCAGTGCCAGCGCAGGCCGCGCTGGCAACGGCCGGCCCCGGCGATCGCACTTCCCGGCGGCGCCAGCAATGGCAGCCCCGGCAGCTGAAGACGCAGGCTCGGCAGGTTGCCGGCATGATCGAGATCGTCGTGGCTGAGCAGCACCCGCTCGGGCGGGGCCTGGCCCAGGGCCCGCAGTGACGGAACCAGGATCCGCTCGCTGCCCTCGCCCCCGTTCGGCGGCCCCACGTCGTACCAGAGGGCATGCCGCGCAGTACGCAGCAACACCGCCGTGCCCTGGCCGACGTCATGCACCAGCAGCTCCAGCTCTCCCTCGGCGGGGCGCTCACGCGCCGGCCACAGCAGCGGCAGGCACAGCAGCAGGCCAGCCAGCCAGCCCCCGGCACCCCGTGGCAGCAGCCACCAGAACACCCCCAGCAGCGCCGCCGGCACTGCCCAGGCCGGCGCCTCGGCCAGCCACCACATCGCCTGCGGGTGCGCCGCCAGTGGCTGCAGGGCCTGCCAGCTGATCTCGAACAGCCACGCCGCCGCGCGCCACGCCCAGCGCCCAGCGCCGTCGTGCAGCGCCTGCAGGGCGGTGCCCAGCAGCGACAGGGGCACCACCAGCAATGTCCACCACGGGATGACCGGCAGGTTCACCAGCGGCCCCAGCCAGGCGGTGCCACCGAACAAGGCGATGCCCAGCGGCAACAGGCCGACGCTGGCCACCCCTTGTGCGGCCAGGAACCCGCGCAGGTTGGCGGCCACCCCGCGCGGACGTCCCTGCGGCAAGCACCACACCAGCCACAGTACGCCGCCGAAGCTGAGCCAGAAGCCCGCTGACAGCACCGACAGGGGCGCCGGCAGCAGCAGCGCCAGCGCCGCCAGCGCAAGCCCCTGCACGAGACCGAGCGGGCGCCGCCCGCTGCGCGCCAGGGCCACCAGCCCGATCATCAGTGCCGTGCGCACGGTCGGCAACTCACCACCGGCCAGCACCGCATAGCCCGCTGCGGACAGCGCCGCGGCGCAGGCCGCCGCCTGTGGACGTGGCCAATGCCGGGCCAGCAGGGGGTACAGCCACCACAGCCCTCGGCACAGCAACGCCCCCAGCCCCGCCACCACCCCGACATGAAATCCGGAAATGGCCACCAGATGGGTCAGCCCCAGCGCCCGCAGCTGATCCCAATCGGTGTCGGACAGGCCACGCGTGTCGCCCAGGGCGAGCGCCTGCACGAAACGGGCGGCCAGATGGGCCACTTGCAGCGCGATGGCGGCGCTGGTGCGCTCACGCCATGCCGGCAGGCCATGTCCGGCCTGCAGCTCACGCGCGCTGGCCGGCGCCCTCACCGTTCCAGTGCCGGCTACGCCACGCAGCAGCGCATGACGCTCACTGTCAAAACCCCCGGGATTGATCCGCGAGCGAGGGGCCCGCACACGCAGCGCCAGCTGCCACTGCGCACCGGCCAGGACCTGCCTGCGCCGCCCCTCGGCAGCGGCGCTGGACCTGCCTTGCCAGCCGTCGTTCCAGGTGACCTGGAGGCGCTTGCCGCGCAGCGATGGCAGTTCGCGGCTCTCGCTGACCTGCAGCAGGAAGCGGGTGTGCGCGGCCCGATGATCCGGCAGATCGATGACCCGGCCACTGACCACTACATCCCGAGCCGGTTGGCCCGGTGGCAGCTGGTCCTGCATTGCCCAGTGCCCGTGCATCGACGTCCATCCGGCACCGAGCAGCATGACCGCCGGCAGGCGCCCCCGCCATCGCAGGCCCCACCCGGCCATGCCAAGCACGATCATCACCGTGCAGACCCACAGCGGCGGCAGCTGCGACAGCTGCACGCAGCCCAACGCCCCCAGTGTCAGCGCCCCAGCGGTGCCACTGCCCAGCAAGGGAGACGGGGAGCGCTCGATGGCCATGAGGCCAGCCTGCCGCTGCCGGCGGCAGGTTGCCTATCGGGACTTGCCCCGCAAACGCGTCAGCGCCGCGCGCTGCCGCGATGGAAATTGACCCGGAAGCTTGCGCCGCCGCCCGCGGCCTCACCGACACTGACCGAGCCGCCATGGTGCTGCACGATCTCCTTCACCAGGTGCAGGCCAAGGCCACTGCCGCTGCCGGCCGCGCGCAGGCGATGGAACGGCTCGAAGATCGCCTCGCGGTCGCCTACTGGAATGCCCGCGCCCTGGTCGCTGACTTCCAGCAACCCGCGCGTGTCCAACCGCACACAGATGGTGCCACGGCCACCACCATGCACGATCGCGTTGTGTACCAGATTGGCAATCACCCGCCCCAGCGCCAGGCTGTCACCGTGGATCCACACCGGCGCGTCCGGCGCGTCCACTTCGAATCCATAGCCGGCGCCCACCACCAACGGCGCCAGGTCCGCGGCTGCCTCACGCACCAGCAGGGCCAGGTCCAGCCGCTGCAATGCGCCGACATTGCGGTCAAGCCGCTGCAGATCAAGCAGGTGCTCGGCAACATTGCCCAGCCGCGCCACGTCGGTCAGCAACTGCGATTTCAGCTCGCCCTGCGGCAGCTGCGACAGGCGCGCCTGCACCACGGCGATCGGCACGCGCAGCTCGTGCGCTGCGTCGGCAAGGAACTTGTCGCGCGCGGCGTAGCCCTGCTGCACCTTGTCGATGGCATCGTTGAACGCTTCCACCAGCGGCGCCACTTCCGTGGAGACCAGCCGCGCATCCAGCCGCGCACCGGGCTGGCCGATGTCCAGCTCCTTGGCCTGCTGCGCGGAACGGCGCACACCGCGCATGGCACGGTGGATCACGGTCGGCATCACCAGCAGGGTGACCACGATCAGTGGCAGGAAGAACCACAGGCCGATCAGGCGCAGCACCATCAGCGCACCGTCCAGCAGCCCGCCCTTGGGTGCTCCACCGACCATCACGGTGATGCGGCGCCCATCCTCGTTGCGGATCATCACCCGCGCCACGTCCAGGTAGGGCGGTACCAGCGAACCCAGCTCGGTGGCACCCACGGTCGGCAGCCGCGCGAGCATCGGCGCGTGGATCGCGGGGATGGTGCCGCGCTCGAGCCACATGCCCTTGTCATCCACCGCGGCGAACCAGAGATTTCCCCCGGCGTTGGCATCGAGCTTGTCCCAGCGCGCCTGGTCCAGCACCAGGCGGCCGTCTTCGCTGTGCACCGCCTTGGCCACCGCCTCGGCAACGAACATGTCCATGCCCCAGGAGTCCTTGTCTCCCCAGGTCAGGATCAGCGCGACCACCGCGAACAGTACGGTGAAGGCCTGCGCCAGGAACAGGCGCCAGGCCAGGCCAAGGGTGATCGAACGGATCGGACGGGCCATCTCAGGCCTCCGCCAGCAGGTAGCCGACGCCCCGTATCACGTGGATCTCGACGCCGGCACCGGCCTGCTGCAGTGCCTTGCGCAGCTTGGAGATGTGCGCGTCGAGCGCATTGGACTGGATCTCATCGTCGAAACCATACACCGCAGCCTCCAACGCACTGCGGGTGACCGTGCGCCCCTGCCGCATCGCCAATGCCTGCAGCACCAGTACCTGCCGACGTGGCAGCGCCAGAGGCTGGCCCTCCACCTGCGCCTGCAGCGATTCGAAATCGAACTCGAGCCGCCCCAGCCGCAGGCTCGGTGTCACCATCGCCGAAGGCCTGCGCGATACCGCGCGGATGCGCGCCATCAGTTCCTCAATCGCCACCGGCTTGACCAGATAGTCGTCGGCACCGACGTCCAGGCCTTCGACCTTGTCCGACAGCGTGCCCTTGGCGGTCAGCATGATCACCGCCAGGTTCGGCCGCAGCGCACGCGCCGTCGCGACGAATCCGGCGCCATCGCCATCGGGCAGCTGGCGATCGAGCAGCAGCAGCTGGTGCACCGGTTCGCGCAACGCGAGCGCGGCCTCGGCCAGGCTGCCGACCACGTCGGCGACCACGCCCTGCCGCTCCAGGCCCGATTGCAGGGCGCGGGACAGATCAGGATCGTCTTCGACCAGGAGGATGCGCATCAGGAACTCGTCTGCCGGAAACGCTGCCGATCATAGTGCCTGGCGCCAGGGTTTTGCGCCCATGCGTGCCGATCACGCGGGCGCAATGTTCTGACAATGTTGCCCCCTCACCATGCGCAGCCATCCTCCGCAACGTGGCTGATCGATGCCTTCGCTGTCCCCGACCCTGCTGCGCCCGCTGCTGTTCACCGCTGCCCTCGGCGCGCCGTTGCTCGCCCACGCTGCCGAGCAGAACCCGGGCGTGCAGGCCGGCATCAGCGCTGGCGCGACCTCCGGTGCGTACGCGCACTACGACGTCAAACCGCTGGTGGTACCGGCCATTGCCTGGCAGGGCGAGCGCTTCTTCGCCAGCCCCGGCTCGCTGGGCATGTACCTCTACAAGGGCCAGGGACTGCGCCTGTCGGCGGCGGTCACGCCCTACACGCTGCGCTTCAAGACCGACGACGTGAACGATGCTCAGCTGCGCCGCCTGCACAGCCGGCAGATGTCGGCCATGGCCGGCATCAACGGCGAGTACAGCGCCGACTGGGGCATGGTCGAGGCCAGCGTGATGCGCGAAGTGACCGGCCATGGCGGCGGTTTCGAGTCGCGCCTGCATTACAGCTACCCGATCCAGGCGGGTCGCTTCACCTGGGTGCCGCGGGCGGGCGTGGTGCACTCCAGTGCACGGCTGCTCGACTACTACTACGGCATCAGCGATGAAGAAGCCCTGCGCTCGGGCCTTGCCGCCTACCGCCCCGGCAGCACCACGTCGCCGAGCCTGCAGATCGCGGTCAGCACGCCACTGGGCACGAAATGGCGCGCCACCGGCGTGGTGGCCAACCAGTGGTTCGGTGATGCAGTGAAGGACAGCCCGATGGCACGACGTGGCACGCAGACGTCGGCCTTCGTTTCCCTGATGCGCTCGTTCTGAGCAAGCGCCCCCTACGGACAAGGACCCCCATGGCCTCCGTCTCCTCCGCCACCGAAGCCCACGCGATCCTGCGCGCGCCCGACCTGGACAGCGCCGAGCGCGTCTATCTGGGACTGATGCCCGACCTCGAACATGTGAATGCACTGGCACGCCGTGCAGTGGGCCTGTCACGCGTTGCCGACGCGGCACGCGGCTATGCGTTGTCGATGACCCTGGTTGGACTGCGCCTGCAGGAACTGGAGATGGGCGAGCCGACGGCCAGGGAACACCGCCAGGCAACCCTGCGCAGCCTGCGCCAGGCCTTCAGCGCCTGACGGCACACGCACGGACACTGCCGCCGCACCCTTGCCGCGGCACCGTATTCACTGCATCAGCAGCCAAGCCGACGCGGTAGCGTCGCTCAGCGCAGCGTGGTCCACGCCAGCAGCGCGCACAGGATCGCCACCCAGATCACTGCCTTGAACGTGCCTTCCAGCATGTTGCCGCCGAACAGGCGTTCCAGGAACGGATTGGGCCTGGACACCGGGACGTGATCGCTCATGCGGCAGCTCGTTGAAGTGACGGCGCGGTTGCGCGGTAGCGCCGAGTCTACGCCTGCGCGTCCCGGATTCATCGCCGCCTGCCTGCCTTTGGCGGCGCAATCCCCGCCTTCGTCGCAGGCCGGCTGCGGTGCCCGGCCGGCCATGCCAGCCTGCACGCACTTTCCCGCTGGAGCACCGTGCCATGCCGATGCTTGCCCTGGTCCTGCTGTTCTCCAGCCTGTTCGGCGACGGCAGCGGGCCCACCGAGGATGCCCTGCGCAGCCAGATCCTGCGCACCGAAGGACCGCAGGACACGCATGAAGCGCTGCCCCTGCAGCTCTATCACCTGCGCCAGGACCGCGTGCTGCGCCTGGGCAGCCAGCAACTGGCAGGCGACCATGGCGGCAGCCCGCATGCTGCGCTGGCCCGGGCAGGTGTAGTGCAGTTGTGGGAACGCGTCGATGGCCACTGGCGGATCCAGCGTTCGATCACCATCACCCACTGATTTCACGCCACTGAACCTGCAGGAATGTGGCTTCGCGGAAACGCCGGGGTCCTGCCCCCTGGAACGAAAAAAGCCGGCCCCAGGGCCGGCTTTCATCGTTTCCACCGCTTCACCGGCAACGCCGGGAACAGGTGGTGGGCGGTACAGGGTTC
>NZ_JCACKF010000021.1:30168-75003 GCF_059505245.1 Stenotrophomonas sp. | reverse complement strand
GAACCTGTGACCCCTACCATGTCAAGGTAGTGCTCTACCGCTGAGCTAACCGCCCATCTTGTTCTTGCCGCCCGAAGGCTGGCCTTGTTACGTAAAAACCCGGCGCCAGGGCCGGGCTTTGCAGTTCACGAGAGCCCTTTTGCGAGGACTTCGTGGTGGGCGGTACAGGGTTCGAACCTGTGACCCCTACCATGTCAAGGTAGTGCTCTACCGCTGAGCTAACCGCCCGTTTTGCTTCTGCATTTCCGCGATTGCGTCGGTGCAGGCCGCGTATATTACGGATGCCGGCAAGGAAGCGCAACACTTTTGTGAAGATGATGCTGCACTGCCGCGTTCAGCCCAGGCTGGCTTCCTTCAGCTGGCGGATCTGGTCACGCACGCGCGCGGCATCCTCGAATTCCAGATCCTTGGCGTGCTGGTACATCTGCTGTTCCAGCGCCTTGAGACGGACAGCCAGCTGCGCCGGCGACAGCGAACGATAGTCGGTCGCCTCTTCGGCCACGCCCGCCCGGCCCTTGCCCTTGCCCTTCTTGGCTTCCTTCTCCGCGGCGTCCGAACGCGCGCCCTCCAGGACGTCGACGATCGGGCGCGCCACCGAACGCGGCACGATGCCATGTTCTTCGTTGTACTCGACCTGCTTGGCGCGGCGGCGGTCGGTTTCATCGATCGCCGCCTGCATCGAACGGGTGATCCGGTCGGCATACAGGATCGCCTTGCCGCGCACGTTGCGGGCGGCGCGGCCGATGGTCTGGATCAGCGAGCCGGTGGAGCGCAGGAAACCCTCCTTGTCGGCATCGAGGATCGCCACCAGCGATACCTCGGGCATGTCCAGGCCTTCGCGCAGCAGGTTGATGCCGACCAGCACGTCGAACTTGCCCAGGCGCAGGTCGCGGATGATCTCCACACGCTCGACCGTGTCCACGTCCGAGTGCAGGTAACGCACGCGGATGCCATGCTCGGTGAGGTATTCAGTGAGGTTTTCAGCCATGCGCTTGGTCAGCGTGGTGACCAGCACGCGGTCGCCCGCCTTGATGCGCGCGTTGGCCTCGCTCATCAGGTCGTCGACCTGGGTACCCACCGGCCGGATCTCCACCACCGGGTCGATCAGGCCGGTCGGGCGCACCACCAGTTCGGTGATCTCGTCTCCGGCCTCGCGGTATTCATACGGACCCGGCGTGGCCGACACGTAGATGCTGCGCGGGCAACGCTCCTCCCATTCCTCGAAACGCAGCGGACGATTGTCCAGCGCGGACGGCAGGCGGAAGCCGAACTCGACCAGGGTTTCCTTGCGCGAGCGATCGCCCTTGAACATGGCGCCGATCTGCGGAATGGTCACATGCGATTCGTCGATGACCAGCAGCGCATCGGCCGGCAGGTAGTCGAACAGGGTCGGCGGCGGCTCGCCGGCGGCCTTGCCGGTCAGGTGCCGGGAGTAGTTCTCGATGCCGTTGCAGTAACCGACCTCGGCCATCATCTCCAGGTCGAACTGGGTGCGCTGCGCCAAACGCTGCGCCTCCACCAGCTTGTTCTGCGCGTACAGCTGCTCCAGCCGCTCCTTCAGCTCCACCTTGATCGTCTCGATCGCCGCCAGCACGCGTTCGCGCGTGGTCGCATAGTGGGTCTTCGGATACACGGTGAAGCGCTGCATGTTGCGCAGCGTCTCGCCGGTCAGCGGATCGAACAGGGTGATCTTCTCGACCTCGCCATCGAACAGCTCGAGGCGCAGCGCTTCACTGTCCGACTCGGCCGGGAACACGTCGATCACTTCACCGCGCACGCGGAAGGTGCCGCGCTGCAGTTCGTACTCATTGCGCGTGTACTGCAGCTGGGTCAGGTGGTTGATCAGGTCGCGCTGGTCGATGCGCTCGCCCTTGGACAGGATCAGGCGCAGCGACAGGTAGTCTTCCGGCGCGCCCAGGCCATAGATCGCCGACACCGTCGCCACCACGATCGCGTCCGGGCGCGACAGCAGGGTCTTGGTCGCGGCCAGCCGCATCTGCTCGATATGTTCATTGATCGAACTGTCCTTCTCGATGAAGGTGTCCGACGACGGCACGTAGGCTTCCGGCTGGTAGTAGTCGTAATAGCTGACGAAATACTCCACCGCGTTGTGCGGGAAGAACGCCTTGAATTCGCCATACAGCTGCGCCGCCAGCGTCTTGTTCGGCGCCATGATCAGCGTCGGCTTCTGAATGTTCTGGATGACGTTGGCGATGGTGTAGGTCTTGCCCGAGCCGGTCACGCCCAGCAGGGTCTGCTTGGCGATGCCGGCCTCGAAGTTGCTGGTCAGCTTCGCGATGGCATCGGGCTGGTCGCCCGCCGGCGAATACGGCGAGACAAGTTCAAAACTGTCGCTCATGGTGTTGCCAGTTCCCGGGAAGGATGAGTATACGGGGCTAGGGGTGACGGCTGGCTGAGGGGTGGCCGGGCAGCCCGCCACGGGGATTCCCGATGGCGGCCGCGCAGCCGGGCGCGGAGGCTGGATGCATGCACCCGACCCATGCCCCCTGCCCCCTCGGCCCCCGCTCTGCGCGGGGCGTGCACCTGACCGAACTGCTGGTGGTCATCGCCGTGCTGGCGGTGCTGCTGGCGGCGTCCTGGCCGGCGCTGCAGCCTTTGCTGCTGCGGCAACGCGCCGATGCACTACAACTGACCCTGCACGCCAGCCTGGCCGGCGCGCGCAGCGAGGCATTGCGCAGACGCGAGCTGATCGGCCTCTGCGCCAGTATCGACGGCCTGCACTGCAGCGACGACTGGAGCGCCGGCTGGATCATCTACCGCAGTGGCGACCAGCGCGGGGAGCCAACGTCGCGGGAGGCGATCCTGAACCATCACACCGGGCGCTCGGACATATCGATCCTTGCCCAGGCCAGCAGCGGGCGGCCCCAGCTGTTCTTCCAGGCAGACGGACGCAGCCCAGGGGCCAACCTGACCCTGCGCATCTGCGCGGGCAACCGGCTGCACGGTGCGTTGATCGTCAACAATGGCGGCCGCGTGCGAAGTGAACGCGTGGACCGCGATACGCCCTGCTGACTGCCTGCGCAGAAAAGCAAAAGCCGCGATTTCTCGCGGCTTTTGCAGTGTCTGGCGCCCGAAGTTGGACTCGAACCAACGACCCCCTGATTAACAGTCAAGTGCTCTAACCGGCTGAGCTATTCGGGCGGGGAGGCGCATTGTACTGGTCGATTACAGGAAGATCAACACCTGTTTCACCAGCAGCTGGCAACGCCACCGTCGGCCGTCTTGCGGTTGGCCTGGTCCACGCTCATCGTGCCGCAGCTGTCCTTGGCCTGCGTGCCCTGCGGGGTGGCGGTGATGGTGAAGCTGGTGCCATCCCCCTTGTAGTCCAGGTTGTAGCGCACGGTACCGCCATCACGGGGCGACACCTTGGTCGGCAGCGCGTAGCCGGTGTAGGAGTTGTTGCTGGTGTGGTAGCGCTCGGCGCGCTGTGCGTACTCAGCCAGGTCCGCCTTCACCACGGCACGATGCGATCGGCGCACGTATTCCTGATAGGACGGAATGGCGATCGCCGCCAGGATGCCGATGACGATCACCACGATCATCAATTCGATCAGCGTAAAGCCAGCCGCGCGGCGAGGCATGTGAGTGTGCAGCATGAGCGTGGATCCTCGCACTGGGGTTACTGGAGCTGGCGCCAGGACTGGCGACCGCAAGGGTAAGGCAGATACAGCGACTGGCTGCCCGCCGCGCCGACGGCCATCCAGCAGGAGCTGCCTCCGGGCGGCGCCTTGTTGTCCGTCGGACGCGGCAGCACCGACAGCGAAACGTCACGGACCGGCGCAGTTCCTCCGGTCTTCAACGCGATGGCGGCGGTCGCTGCCCCGGGCCGGCTGCCGGTCGGCGAGCCATAGCGCACGTTCTCCAACATCGGCAAGCCGCTGATCGACGACAGCCCGAACAGCCAGTTCGAACCGCTGGTCGAACAGCCTACCGACTGCATGTTGGGCACGTAGGTCGGCATGAAGACGATGCCACTGACCAGGATCGGGTTGCCCACCGCACGCTCGCCATTGCCGGCAGGCAGCTGGATCATCCAGCCCCGGGCATTTGCCGGGGCCGTCCCCGCCGTGATCTTGCGTTCATCAACGCCTGCAGTGGCGGCCGCGGCCGTGTACGGAACCAGGTTGGCAGCGGTCACCGTCGAGGTCACCGTCTTCCCCGACAGATCGTTCACGGCGTACAGCGCCTGCTGCGCCTTGTCATCCTTGTCGCTGGTGAAGGAGAAGCTGCCGGTGCCGAAATAGAGCATCACGCCGCCCGAAGGACCGGTGGCAGCAGTCATGCCACCGGTGATCGGCTGGCGGTAGGTCTTGGTGGAGGAGTCCTGGGCAACCTGGCTGGTGAACATCGGCACGGTCAGCGTGGTGTTCGCACTGCTGGTCAGGTCGAACTTCCACACGGCGCCACGCTGATCGGCGGCATAGACGGTGTCGGCCAGTCCATCACGGCCGCGCGCATCCTGGTTGGTACCGGTCCAGCGATCGACAACCACAACATTGCCCAGTCCGTTGCTCCCGGAGATGCCGGCGCCTGACGTACCCTCGACGGCTTCGATCATCCGGATGTCGCCACTGGCCATGTCGACCACGAACAGCACCGCCTTGCCATTGGCGCTGCCGTACCCATTGCCGAAGATCGCCTTCCAGGCGACGCCGGTGCCGCTCTTCACCGGCACGATCACCGGCTTGCCCAGCACGAATCCGATGTTGTTGCGCACCTCGTCCCTCAGCGACGCGTTGATGTCGCTGATTTCCCACAGCACGTTGCCGGTGCCGAAGCTGCCCGGCGTGGTGACGTCCAGCGCGAACACCGAACGGCCACCTGCACCCGTGGTGCCCACCAGGCTGGTCTGCCACGCGGTGCCGTTGTAGGTATCGGCCACGGCAATCGGGCCATCGACGTAATAGCGGTGGCGGAAGGTCTGGTCGGCCGTATCGGACTTGTAGGGGAACAGCAGGTTGGCCATGTGCCCCAGCGCGGTGGCCGGGATGTAGGCAAAGCTCTCCGTGCCGCCGGTGCCGTCCTGCTTGGCATCGGCCTTCATGCCGCCATCGAAGGCGTGCAGCATGCCGTCATTGGCACCGACATAGACCATGTACCGCTGGGACTTGGCCTTGGTCGCCAGGTAGTCGGTGTAGCTCTTGGCGTAGGTGCCGCCGAGCTGGCGGTACCCGTAGTCGTCCAGCGGCGAGCTGACCACCGGCGCCGAATTGACGATGTCACCCAGCGGCGTGGTCCGGTCACGATACTTGCCGCCGTTGCGGACCTCGGTGGAGCTGTCGGCACTGAGATAGTTGATGGCACTGGCCAGATCGGCCTTGATCGTCGTCAGCTTGTCGGTGGAGCAGACCAGCATCGACGCGTACTTGCCGTCGGGTTTGCTGCACAGATCCTGCAGGCTGATACGGGCACTGTTGAAGTCCACCGGCGAACCCAGCTTGTTGGCCACGATCCGGCGGCCGGACGACGTCAGGCGGCTGGAGGCTTCCCACACCTCGGTGAGCTCCGCGACCTGGTCGGCGTTGACCTTGACGCTGGCCGCAGTCAGCTTGCTCGACCAGTCGGTGCCGCTGTTGGTGATGTCATAGCGTGGGGTGACCGCCAGTGAGCCGGTGCCGATGCGCGCACCACTGATACCGATCGTGCCTGAAGGCGACGCACCACCACTGATCGAGGACAGCACCCGACGCATGGCCTCGGTGACGTCCGCCGGGGTCTGCGCGTTGATGAATTCGCCACGGCTGTTGACGGCCGCATGCCACAGCTCATCGATGACGGTACCGTCATCGACGTCCAGCGGATTGCCATTGCCGGCCCAGTTCGGCGCCGTCTTGTACGGATCGGCGGTTGCGGCCTGGTTGACGCCGTAGATCTTGCCCTGCGCGCCCAGGGTCACGCCGTAGAAGTTCATGTGCAGGTCGGTCTGGCAGTCCAGGCGCTTCCAGTCCGGGCTGCTCTTGTCCAGGGAGCTGCACTTGTCACTGACCGGCACCTGCCCCGCCGGGAAGCTGGTCCCGGTGCGCAGGGGGGTCCGGGCGCCTGCATAAGCCGCCGCGGCGATGTCGGCGATGGTATTGCTGTAGCCGTCGGAGAACGGAATGGACGGCAGGTGGGTCGAGTTCACCGAGTCGGCGTCACCGAAGGACGCGCTCGGTGCATTGCCGGAGTTGGTGTAGCCATCGGTGAACAGCATGCCGCCATTACGCTGGCAAGCCAGCTGCACGGGGGCATCGGCGTCGGTACGACGGAACTGGTCGACGAGATACTCCACCGCGCGACGGTTGGGCGTGCCGCCGTTGGCCGTCAGCGCATAAATCTGCTTGTAGAGGTCAGCTCGGTTGGTGACCATGTCATACATGGTCGCGTTGCTGAGCTTGTTGATGGTGAAGTAGCCCACCCGCATCGTATCCACGCTCACCAGGGCGGCGGTCGACGAACCGACGATGGCCAGCACGCGGTTGCGGTGATACTGGAACCAGTTGGCGAAATTCTGGATCGCGGCGTTGTAGGCGGCCGGACTCGAGTAATTGCCCGGCTTGATCTGGTAGCGACGCAGGTTGCAGCCCGGACCACAGGCACCGGTAATCACCGGGCGACTGGCGTCGTCGGTCTTGTATCCGTCCGGTGCAGGCGCTGCAGCCGGCAGGTAGAAGGTCGCCGGAAAATAACTGATGGAGTATGTGGTATTGCCGGTGTTGCTGATCGCGGCGGTCTTCCATCCACCATCCCACCAGCTGTCGACATAGTATTCATTGCCGGTACCGGAAAGGTCGGGAATCCGCATACCGTTGACGAACTGGAACTTTTCCGACGTGTCGGCCCGATTGACGGTCATGTTGTACACGGCGTTGTAGCCGCGCTGGCCGGACCGGGGATCGGCGCGGGTCTGGGTGATCGAGGCATCTGCCCACAGCGTGCCATCGGCATTGGTCCACGGCCGATAGGTCACTGCCGGGTTGAAGTAACTGGCGTTGTAGACATGCGAACGCGCGAAGCCGTAGATATCCAGCGGCGGAATGGCGCGGCCTGGCGAGTATTCCTTGTTGAACTCCGCGTGCGGATACAGGTAGAGGTAACAGTCCACCGAGTTGCTGGCGCACGCCGAGCCCACGCTGAAGAAGCTTCCATCGTTGTTGAAGAAGCTGTTGGTGTTGCTGTTCCAGCGCATGCGGCCGTCACCACCGGGGAACATGCGTTCGAAGTTCATCGAACCCGAATCGTCCACCGCCATGATGAACGCCGGTGTCGCGCGCGTCTGCACGTTCATCGGCTCCTGTGCCAGCACGCCCTGCGCCTGTGCGGCAAACAAGGTATGCGCCAGATAGCCGCCAGCGGCCAAGACGGCAAGGCCAACGCCTGCCAGGATCCTGCGGTTGCGAGTGTTCATGGGCTCCCCACCCTCACAGCTTGAATACGGTATCGATCGCCGCACGCGACGTCGCATCACTGGTGGTATCACCGGCATAGGTCGTGATCTGGTAGACCGGCGTCGGCTTCTCCACCGACTTGCCCATGTCCAGCGCACCCTCCCCCTGGATGCAGCCCTGGATCTCACGGACATAGATGGCCGGCTTGCTGCCCAGCTTGGTTTTCGCGACCCAGGCCGAGGGGTCGAAGCCGTCATCGCACTGCTGGTTGATGTCGGAGGAGGCCACGGCCGGATTGGCGCCGGCATCCTTGCGGTTGGCGATGTTCTCCACGGCGTTCTCGGCGCTGCGTGCCGCGCCTTCCGCGTTCTGGAGCGCCATGTTGGTCGCCCGGTAGCCGGCCGCCATGCGTTCCTGCATGCCGGCCACCTGCATGCCGATCACGCCCAGCAGGGCCAGCAGCACCAGCATGATCAGCGCGACATAGAGAACGGCACCCTGCTGTCGTGCCTGGGCAACGAAGGGACGGCGTCGGGAGGAAGGATGAGTGCGCATGGTCGTCAGTTCCCGAACAAGCGGTTGCGCAGCGCAACGGACGCTTCATAGGCGCCACGATGGCGCTGGTCGTAAGGATCGGCCGGGGCAAAGCCCACCCCGAGGATGGCCGGATACGTGGCCGCACTGCCCGGCGCTTCGGCCGACGCACGCTGCGGACTGCGCGCCAGCAGGCCGACCTGCACCATGCCGACGCGGCGCCACTGCCCTGCGGCGGTGGCATCGGTACCGGTACTGACCGCACTGGCCACGCGCTGGTCGACGATGCGACCGGTCGGCGGCGTGGGCAGGGCGATATCCGGGGTGGCATCCAGTCCGTACAGGAACTGCATGTTCTCGATGCCTTCCACCAGCTCCTCGCCATCGGCGTAGCCGCCGGCGCCATTCGCGCGTGCCCGGTAAAGCGCCGGCTCGCCATTGGGATTGGTCGCGATGTAGTACGCCATGCCATCGGCGCGATACAGCATGGTCATCGCGTTGTTGATCGAATAGTTGCTCAGGTCGACCTTGTCCACCTTCAAGGTCGAACCGCTGATGGTGGCGGGGAAGACGTCGGCACGGGTGCAGTCGGCTATGCCGAAGACCGTCGGCGTACCTGCGGCGTTGGCCTTCAGTCGGGCCATGCCATCACTGGAGACGGTCAGCGTGGTCGCACCCGCGGCCACGGAGATGCCGGTCACCACGGCCCCTTCCGGACTCATCAGGCGCAGCACAAGGATGTCGCTGCCAGGCAACGGCGCCGGCTTGAGGTTGGTGATGCTCTTCGGTACCGACTGCGCCGCGCTCCACGCACGGCCCAGCGTCAGCGTGGCGCCCGGCGCCGTACCTGCTGCCTCATACCCCTGCACCGGAACCGAGAAATCCTGCGGGTCGCCACTGCCCGAGCTGATGCCCAGGTGATAGCCGACATCGCCGGTGTTCTTGACCACGTGGGCCTGGTCGTTGACGCAGCCGAAGTGGCCGGCCATGCGCAGGTCACGCTGCAGGAAATCCAGCGCGAAGCGCGCGTTCTCCTGGGTACGGGCCGCGCCTTCGGACAGCCGCGACGCCGCACGCGAGGCGATGAAGATCTGGGTGACGCCCAGCATCAGGACCAGGCCGATGACCATGGCGATCATCAGTTCGATCAGCGACAGGCCTCGGGCTCGCGAAATTGGACTCATGGGCGCGTTCACAGGAAGGTCGTCAGGCCGAAGGTGGTAAGGCTGTCGGGATCCTTCGGATCCCAGCGCTGGTCACCCCAGCTGATGGCCACGGTGACCTGGCCGGTGCTCTGCACGAAGGTCACCTGCGCGCTGGCCTTCTCGCCCAGCGTGCGCGCGACCTCGCACTGCCATCGCGCCACGTTCGTCTTCGGCGTCACGGCAGCGCCGGTCGGCCAGGCGCAGACGCCGCTGGGCTTCACCGAGCCGGCCGAGAACGAGGCCGAGGAATAGGCCCCACCGGCCAGGGTATCGGTGCGCTGGGCGCGCATCAGCTCGATCAGGTCGTTGGCCAGGTTGGTCGCCTGGGTGCGGTAGTTTGCGCTCTGCACGAAGCGGACGTTGGTGGTCTGCAGCAAGGCAAAGCCCAGCAGCCCGAACGCCAGGATCAGCACCGCCACCATCACTTCGATCAGGCTGAAGCCACCCTGCGACGAGCGCGGGCGGGCCAGGTTGCGGCGGCTCATGAGCAGGCTCCCCTGGTCACCCGGACCTGGCCGGATTGGTTGATCGTCAACGTGCTTTTCGATTCACCGGCCTTGCACGCATCCGGCGACAGCACCAGGGTCTGATCAGCGACCGCCCTGCGCCGGCCGCGCCCGTCGAAGGCGATGACCGCGCCCGGTGGGCCGACTACGCTCAGCTGCGGATTGCCCTGAGAAAAGCGCAGCGCGACGTCATTGCTGCCCATCTGGCCGTCGCCATCCAGGTCCGACCAGGCCAGCACACCCTTGGACCAGTCGCCATCACAGGCCTTGCCATCGGCGCTGCCACAGACACCGCCACCGTTGCTGTTGCGGATGCCTTCGCTGCGGGCCAGGTTGGCCAGCGCGATCAGTTCATTGTTGGCGGTCGCCAGCCGGTTCGAGCGGATCATCCCGCGGAAGCTCGGATAGGCGATCGACGCCAGGATCACGAAGACGGCCAGCGTGACCATCAGTTCAACCAGCGTGAAACCGTTTTGCCGGCGCAAAGACATTGGACGCTCCCCAGCGTGTTGGTGGCCACGATGGGCCATCGTCCCGCCACCGGCAAGCGGCGGCAGGATGAACGGTCAATCCGGGGCGACGGGCGTCAAAGGCTTGACGACCCGCCCTCCCCTGCCCGTGCCGGCGCGATCCCCATCGCGCCGGCCCGGGTTCAGGCCAGCACCTGGTAGCAGGGCTGGTATTCGCCGGAGATCTTCATCCGGCGCTGCTCGACGAAGGCGCGCAGCAGCGCATCCAGCGCCTGCATCATGTCCGGATCCCCGTGGATCTGGAACGGCCCGAACTGCTCGATGCGGCGCATGCCGTCCTCCTTCACGTTGCCGGCGACGATGCCCGAGAACGCCCGGCGCAGATCGGCCGCCAGCGCGTGCGGCGCACGCCCGTGGTGCAGGTCCAGCGCGGCCATCGCCTCGTGGGTCGGCACGAACGGCTGCTGGTACTCCCACGGGATCTCGATCGACCAGTTGAAGAAGAACGAGTCCTTCTGCGCCAGGCGGTGCTCGCGCACGCGCTTGATGCCGTTGGCCATCTTCTTGGCCACCGCGACCGGGTCACCGATGATGATCTCGTAGCGCTCGGCAGCCTCATCACCCAGGGTCAGGCGGATGAAGCGGTCGATCTGCTCGAAGTACGGCGCCGCCACGGTCGGGCCCGTAAGGATCAGCGGGAACGGCAGGTCCTTGTTCTCCTCGCGCAGCAGGATGCCGAGCAGGTACAGGATCTCTTCGGCAGTGCCGACGCCACCGGCGAACACGATGATGCCGTGGCCGATGCGGACGAAGGCCTCAAGGCGCTTCTCGATGTCCGGCATGATCACCAGGTGGTTGACGATCGGGTTCGGCGACTCGGCCGCGATGATGCCCGGCTCGGTGAGGCCGATGTAGCGCGTCACGGTACGGCGCTGCTTGGCATGGGCGATGGTGGCGCCCTTCATCGGGCCCTTCATCGCACCCGGACCGCAGCCGGTGCAGATGTCCAGGCCGCGCAGGCCCAGCTCGTAACCCACCTGCTTGGTGTACAGGTACTCGTCGCGCGAGATCGAATGGCCGCCCCAGCACACCACCAGGTTCGGATCGCCCGGGTTGAGGATGCGCGCATTGCGCAGCAGGCCGAACACCGCGTTGGTGATGCCCTCGGACGACTCCAGCTCGGCCGCGTAGGCCGGGCCCATCTCGATGGCCATGTAGGCCAGGTCGCGCACGACGGCGAACAGCAGTTCGGCGACACCGCGGATGATCTCGCCGTCGACGAAGGCCATCGCCGGTGCGTTGACCAGGTCGATGCGCACGCCGCGATCCTGCTGCGCCACCTGGATGTCGAAATCAGGGTAGAGGTCGCGCGCCGCGCGCGGATCGTCCGAAGCGCTGCCGCTGGTCAGCACAGCCAGCGCGCAGCGGCGCAGCAGCTCATGCATGCCGCCGGCGGAGGCATCGCGCAGGCGTGCGACCTCGGCCCGCGACAGCACATCCAGCCCACCGCGCGGGTAGATCCGCGCATCCTGCACCGGCAGTGCACGGGCTGATTTTTCGTTCGTGGTCATATCCAATTTTTCGCTTCCTTCAAGGTTTCCGACTGTACTGCCGCCCCCTTAAAAAGCAAAACGGCCGGGAAGCCCGACCGTTGGATGTGTGCTGCCCGCGTTCGCCTGTCCGGGACCGCCTGGGCGGCGTTGACGCCGCGCACATTTCCAGATGCTACGCCGTTGCCCAGCGCCCCGCAAGGACTTTCGCCTGAACGGAAAACGGCCGGGTTTCCCCGGCCGTTTCCGTTTACAGCAGCGCTACGTCAGTGCATCAGAACTGGTAGCGGAAGCCCAGCTGCATCGACCACTGCGAGACACCGACGTCGAAGCCGTCAGCATCGGAGTTGGCGACGCTCGGCAGGTCCGCGCCACGGTAGTTGTAGACGTACTTGCCGTTGTACAGGCCCTGCAGGCTGGCAACACGAGCGTTGGCGTAGAAGCCGTAGTCGTAGATGTTGCCCCACTTCTTGTTGAGCATGTTGCCGACGTTCTGGATGTCCAGCCAGATCTCCGACTTGTGGCCCTTCATGAAGCCCGGCAGCTGCTGGCTGATACGGATGTCGAAGGTGTTGATCCAGCCGGTACGGAACTGGTTGGCCGGAGCCACTTGGCCTTCGTACTTGGCCAGCTGCGGGTTGGCCGCCAGCCAGTCGAAGAACGACTTCTCCATCGCCGCATCGGCGGTGAACTTGCCGTTGTTGGACAGGGTACCGAACAGGACCTCGCCGCGACGCGGCACGTAGAACAGGTCGTTGCCCGAACGGCCGTCGCCGTTGGCGTCGTTCACATAGATGTAGCTGTACGGGCGGCCGCTGCGGCCTTCGTACACCAGACCCACCTTGGTCTCGTAGTCGCCGAAGAACTTGTGCTTCCAGTTCAGCGAGCCCGACAGGCGGTCTCGGATCTGGTAGCGCGAGGTGTTCAGCATTTCCTCGTTGGCATTGAAGGCGTACTGGTAGCCC
Organism: Stenotrophomonas sp.; assembly: GCF_059505245.1. NCBI lineage: Bacteria > Pseudomonadati > Pseudomonadota > Gammaproteobacteria > Lysobacterales > Lysobacteraceae > Stenotrophomonas > Stenotrophomonas sp. The sequence goes on along the minus strand of NZ_JCACKF010000021.1, from coordinate 62,385 downwards.
CAGCCCGAGCTGGCGGTGGAGCTGGTCAGGCTACCCACTTCCTTGGCATCGGTGTAGGTGTAGCCCAGGTTCCAGGACCAGTCGCTGCTCGCGCTCCACGGCTTGCTCAGCGAGACGGTGAACTGCGAGGTGCGGCCCTGATCGGTGTTGTCGATCAGGTAGACGTTGTTGAAGCCCTGTGCGGCATAACCATTACGCGCATCGTTGGTGCCCCACGCCCTGCCGTCAGCCGAAGGCACGTAGTAGTTCACGCGACCATCGGCACCGACCTGACGGCCCTTGCCCAGGTTCAGGTGCTGGTAGTACAGGCCATCCTTGACCTTGGTGACCAGCAGCTCGGCCGAGGCGACCATGCCGTACCAAGGCAGCTCGTGATCGAAGGCCAGGTTGGCCTTGTACAGCGACGGCAGCTTGAAGTCGCGGCCGACGAAGTTGACGTTCTGCAGCGCGCTGCCCGGAGTGGTCGGGACCGGCTGGTTGTCCTTGTCCGGATTGAACTTCTGGCCGTTGTAGCGGCTGATGTTGTACGAGTCGTAGTTGAAGCCGGTGGTGGAGTAGCTGTTGCTGATCCACACCTGCGGTGCATCACCCTGGAACAGGCCGATGCCGCCGCGCAGCTGTGTCGGGCGCTCGGTGTCGAAGGTGTAGTTGAAGCCGAAGCGCGGCTGGATCAGGAACTTGCTCGGGAACACCGCACTATTGTCATAACCGAAGACAGTCTGCGCCTTCTGGTTGTACGCCGGCGCCGGGCTCACCTTCGGCCGGTCGCCACGCAGACCCATGGTCAGGGTCAGGTTGCTGTTGACGTACCAGGTGTCCTGCACGAACAGGGCCAGGTTGCTGTACTTGTAGTCAGCCGCGATCGAGTTCGCGCTCTTTTCCTTGTTCAGCTGGTAGGTCTGCCACTGCCCCTTGGCGAAATTGTCCAGGCCATAGAAGGTGTAAGCACCCCACGAGCCAGCGCCAAAGTAGTTGTAGACATCGTTGGTGTCGTACGAACCACCGAACTTCAGGTCGTGGTCACCCAAGGTCAGCGTACCGGCGGCGTAGTAGTTCCACGCCTTGGTTTCCAGCACGTTGTTCTGCGAGTTGGTCTCGGTACCCAGGAACAGCGAGTCGCCTTCCGGCGTGGTCACATCGCCACCGCGCGGGAAGTAGATGCGGATGCTCGGGGCATTGGTCGGCACCTCGCGGACGGCCGAGTACTCGCGGTACGAAGCCTTCAACTCGGTCGAGAAGGTGTCGGTCCAGTCGCTGAAGACCTGGGCGACGTAGCTCTCGTTGGTCTTGACGTGCTGGTACCAGTAAGAGCTCAGCGAAGCCTGCGAGGTCGAGCCCATGCCGTTGATGCGCAGCTTGCTCTGCTCGAGCTTGCTGTAACGGATGTTGGCGCGGTGGTTCTCGTTGATGTTCCAGTCGAGCTTCAGCGCGTACTCTTCCAGATCCGTGTTGCCGTTGCTTTCGATACCGCCGGCATCGAAGCCATAACCCTTGGCGATTTCCTGGGCACGGGTCACGTCAGCCATGCTGTAGTCGGCATTGGCCTTGCCCAGCGCGGTGCTGGACAGATCGGCGCCCGGCGCGGACTGCTTGAACTTCTCGTAGTTGGCGAAGAAGAACAGCTTGTCCTTGACGATCGGGCCGCCCAGGGTCATGCCGTAGGTCTTTTCGTCATTGAAGCCGTTGAACTTCTTGCCTTCCGGGTTCTTGCCGAACCAGTCACCGTCACGGTAGGTGCCGTACACCGAACCGTGGAATTCATTGGTACCGGACTTGGTCACCGCATTGACGGTGGCACCGGCAGCGCCAGCGATGCTGACGTCGTAGTTGGACAGGTTGATGTCCAGCGCTTCGATGGCTTCCATCGCGACCGGCTGGCGGCGGGTCGGCATGTTGTTGCCTTCCAGGCCGAAGGTGTCGCTGGCCGAGACGCCGTCGATGTTGATCGAGTTGTAGCGCGGGTTCTGGCCACCGGCCGAGATCGAGCCCGAGGCGCGATCGATGAAGGTGACGCGCGGATCCAGGCGCATCAGATCCTGGATGTTGCCGCCGATGGACGGCGCAATCTCGATCTGCTCCTGGCTGATGTTGGTGCCCGAGCCCATCTTGGTGGCACTGAACACCTCCGAGCCGCCGCCGACAGCGGTGACCTGCACGGTGTCCAGGTTGGTGGCCTTGGCCACGTCACCGGTCAGGATGGCATTGATGGTGCCGGTCTGGTTCACGCCCAGGTACACACCATCTTCGGTCTTGGTGCCTTCACCCGGCTTGGTGATGGTGATGGTGTAGGGACCACCCACGCGCAGGCCGCGCGCGTTGTAGCGACCCGCCGCGTCGGTAGTAGCGCGCGAAACCGTGCCCGACTCGGTGTGGGTGATGGTGACTTCAGCACCGGCGACGGGCTGGCCGCCGCTGGTCACGACCTGGCCGCCGACACCGGCAGTGGTGGTCTGGGCGAAGGCGGGAGCGGCAGCAAGTGCAGCCACGAGACCAAGGGTAAGCTTGGACATCCGGAGTGGGTGGGTCATTTTTCGGTAGCCTCGATGCGAGTTGGCGATGGCGGAAAAAAAAGCGCATCCAAACAGCCCTGCGGGTGGCTGGTCGGAGAGTTATCTGGGGTTCCCTACCGCTTGGCTGAAGGCAGCCATAACGGTTAACACTAGATTAACACGCTACGCCATCAATGTGACGGTTGTGCGACAAACGGCACCGGTTCGCAACGCAATCGTGACGGGTTCTTCACTCCGCCTTTCCCCGGGGCTCACTCGCGGGGAACTGCCTCGCTGGCATCGAGAATCGTCCCCCGCCAGGCATGGCCGGCCGGGGACAACAGGATGACGGCCGCAGCGGCGGCCGCTTCGGGCCCTTGCGCAGCCGGGTCCTGATCGACGGAATAGGCGCGGGCGCGCAGTGCCGTGCGCAGGGGCCCCGGGTACAGGCCACTGACCCGGACCGGGCTGCGACCCAGCTCATCGTGCAGGCTGCCGATCAGGCCACGCAGGCCGTGCTGGGCCACGCCATACCCGCCCCAGTAGGCCTGCCCCACCCGTTCGGGGGCATCGACCGCGAAGACCAGGGCAGCATCCTCGCGCTGCCGCAGCAGCGGCAGGCAGGCCTGGGCCAGCCAGGCCGGGGCGGTCAGGGTGACATGGACCGCGCGGGCGAAACTGGCCGGGTCGGCCAGCTCGAACGGGGTCAGGCCGGGGAAATGCGCGGCGCAGACCAGCAGGCCATCCAGCCGCCCCAGCTCACGCTGCAGGGCCTGGGCCAGTTCGGCATAGTCATCGGGGCCGGCACCCTCCAGGTCCATCGGGTACAGCAGGGGTTCCGGGCCGACCGCCTGGACCTGGGCATAGACCCGGTCCAGCCGGCGCGGCTTGCGCCCCAGCAGGACCACCGTAGCCCCGGCCGCCGCAGCGGCAATCGCCGCCGCACTGCCCAGCCCGCCGCCGGCACCGGCAACCAGCACCACGCGGTCCTGCAAGGGGCGGCCATCGAGCGCCCCGTCAGTCGGTGACGTCGACGGCCAGGCACTCATCCCTGGGTCGCCTCTTCGACGATGCGCTTGAGCTCGCCGGATTCAAACAGTTCCATGACGATGTCGCAGCCGCCGATCAACTCGCCGTTGATGAACAGCTGCGGGAAGGTCGGCAGGTTGGAGAAGCGCGGCAGGTTGGCGCGGATCTCCGGTTCTTCGAGCACGTTGACGGTGCGCAGGGTGACGGCGCCGGCAGCCATCAACGCCTGCACGGCGCGGCTGGAAAAGCCGCACATCGGGTACTGCGGGGTGCCCTTCATGAACAGCACGAGCGGGTAACGATCGACCTCGGCCTGGATTTGCTGCATTACCGCCACAACCACACTCCTTGCTTCGCCGGACAACCCGACCGTGATGGTCGGCTAGACTGCCCACGGTAGCCGCCATTGTAAGCGGATGGAACAGGCTGCCGCCGTCCCCTGGCCACGAACCTGCACATGCCCGTCGAATTACCCGCCCTGCCCTACCTCTCCGGCTCCCTGCAGCCCCACCTGTCCGCGCAGACCATGGAACTGCATCACGGCCGCCACCACCGCGCCTATGTCGACGCGGTCAACGCCGGCACCCTCGGCACCGAGTGGGAGGAGGCGTCGCTTGAAGAGATCGTGCGCCATGCCCAGGGCACGCTGTTCGATGCGGCCGCCCAGGCCTGGAACCACGGCTTCTACTGGCAGTGCCTGCGCCCGCGCGGCGGCGGCGAACCGCAGGGCCGGCTGGGCGAGCTGGTCAAGCGCCAGTTCGGTGACGCGCAGCGCCTGCGCGAGGAATTCAACCGCGCTGCACTGGGCCTGTTCGGCTCGGGCTGGGTGTGGCTGGTGCAGCACCCGGGCGGCCAGCTGGGCATCCAGGCCACCCGCAACGCCGGCACGCCCCTGACCGGCGACAGCACCCCGCTGCTGTGCTGCGACGTGTGGGAGCACGCGTACTACACCGACTACCAGAATGACCGCGCGCGTTACCTGGACGCATTCTGGCAGATGGTCAACTGGGAATTCGCCGAGAGCCAGCTGCGCTGACCCCCTGTAGAGCCGAGCCCATGCTCGGCTGGCCGGACAGCAGCCGAGCATGGGCTCGGCTCTACAGATGAAGCTTCACGCGCTCTCGTGCGCGGCCACCGCATCCATCACCCGCGCCGAGTACACCAGCGCGGCGCCGGCGTTGAGCGAGACCGCCACGCCCAGCGCCTCGGCGATTTCCTCGCGACTGGCGCCATGCTTCAGCGCCGCGTCCACGTGCACGGTGATGCAGCCGTCACAACGGGTGGTCACCGCCACCGCCAGCGCGATCAGCTCCCGGGTCTTGGCATCCAGGTGGTTGGTCTGGGCACCGGCATTGGCCAGGGTGGCGTAGCCCTTGACCGTATCCGGCGAGAGCTTGCCGATCTCGCCGATGCGGCCCTTCAGTTCCTTGCGGTAGGCATTCCAGTCGAGCATGGTCGTGACTCCTGTGAAAGGAGCTCCACGCTACCACCGGGAATGTTGCGCCGATGGCTGCACCGGTGCGCCACACCGTTGCACTGCCGGCCTGCGGCCGGCACTACCGGACTCAGCGGTTGCGCAGCGCGTGCACCGCCGGTGCCACCTGGGCCTGGCGGTCCAGTTCCAGGCCCACCTGGTCCAACGCGTCGGCCAGTGCTGCGGCATCGTCATCGCGCAACGTGGCATGGCCGACCTTGCGGCCTTCGCGCGACTCCTTGCCATAGTCATGCCAGTGGCCACTGGCCTGGGCCAGCACCGGCAACGGGTCGGGCATCCGGCCCAGCCAATTCAGCATGCAGGCATGGCCGAGCATGCGGGTGCTGCCCAGCGGCAGGCCCAGCACGGCGCGCAGGTGGTTCTCGAACTGCGAGGTCTCGCTGCCTTCGATGGTCCAGTGCCCGGAGTTGTGCACGCGTGGCGCCATCTCGTTGGCCAGCAGCTCGCCATCGCGGCAGAACAGTTCCAGCGCGAACACGCCGACGTACTGCAGGTGTTCGGCGACACGGCGTGCATAGCCGATGGCTGCCTGCTGCTCGGCGGCGGACAGCACGGCCGGGGCCACGCTGGCCGACAGCACGCCGTCGACATGCCAGTTGCCGGTGATCGGCCAGGCTTCGAAACTGCCATCGCGGCCACGCACGGCCACCACGCTGACCTCGCGCTGGAAGGCCACGAAGCCCTCCAGGATCAGTCCGGTGCGCTCGACCTGTGCACCCAGCGCATCCCAGGCGGCATCAATGTCGGCTTCGCTGCGCAGGCGGAACTGGCCCTTGCCGTCGTAGCCCAGGCGGCGGGTCTTGAGGATGCACGGCAGGCCGAATTCGACGGCTTTCGCCGCCAGCTCGTCACGGCTGCGGATATCAGCGAAGGCCGGCAGCGGAATACCCAGCTGCTGGAACAGGGTCTTCTCGCTCAACCGGTCCTGGGCCACCGCCAGCGCGGCCGGCGGCGGGTAGACCGGCACGCGGTCGGCCAGGAACTGTGCACTGTCGGCGGGCACATTCTCGAAATCGAAGGTGACCACATCGACCTTGGCAGCGAAGTCCGCCAGCGCCTGGCGGTCGTCGAAGGCACCGACGGTGAGCGGCGCCAGCGGGCCGCTGCAGGCGTCGGCCGCCGGGTCATACAGTTCGAAGCGCAGCCCCAGCGGCGCACCGGCCAGGACCATCATGCGGGCGAGCTGGCCGCCGCCCAGGATGCCGACGGTCAGGCTCATTGGCGCGGATCGTCGTGGGCCATCACGTCTTCGGTCTGGCGTGCACGGAAGGCGTCGAGCGCCTGGCCGATCGCCGGCTGGTCGCTGGCCAGCATCGCGGCGGCGAACAGCGCCGCGTTGGACGCGCCGGCATTGCCGATGGCGAAGGTGGCGACCGGGATACCGGCCGGCATCTGCACGATCGACAGCAGCGAATCCATGCCGTTGAGGGCCTTGGACTGCACCGGCACGCCCAGCACCGGCACGGCGGTCTTGGCGGCGATCATGCCCGGCAGGTGGGCGGCCCCGCCGGCACCGGCGATGATCGCGCGCAGGCCACGCGGGCCCGCCTGCTCGGCGTAACTGAACAACACATCCGGCGTCCGATGCGCGGACACCACCTTCACTTCGAACGGAACACCCAGAGCTTCAAGCTTCTGGGCGGCGTGCTGCATGGTTTCCCAGTCGGAACGGGAACCCATGACGATGCCGACAAGCGGCGCGATCGGGTTGGGGGTCATTGGCCGTCACCTGCCTTAAAGACGTATTCTAGCCATCTTCCACGCAAGACGAAGAACCATGGATCGCAAGCTGCTCGACCTGCTGGTGTCGCCTGACACCCGCCAGCCCCTGTCCCTGCTGGATGGCAAGGGCCTGGAAGCCCTCAACAAGGCCATTTCCGCCGGCGCGGTGAACAAGGCCGATGGCAACCCGCTGGCGCAGCCGCTGCGCGAAGCGCTGGTCACCCGCGACCGCAAGCAGGTCTTCCGCGTCGACGACGGCATCCCGGTGCTGCTGGCCGAGGAAGCCATCCCGACCGCCCAGATCGCCGATTTCCCGACCGCATGAGCACGCTGCCGACGCCGGATGCGGCCGTTGTCGCCGCCGATGTCGCGCGTGCACTGGCCGAGGACCTGGGCAGCGGTGATGTCACCGCCGCCCTGCTGCCCGACCAGGCCGACAGCGCCTACCTGCTGTGCAAGCAGGACGGGGTGATCGCCGGCCGCCCCTGGTTCGACGCCACCCACCGCGCGCTCGACCCGGACGTACGCATCGAATGGCAGGTTTCCGACGGCGACGCGGTCACCGCAGGCACCGTGCTGGCCCTGCTGCATGGGCGCAGCCGCAGCCTGGTCAGCGCCGAACGCACCTCGCTCAACTTCCTGCAGACGCTGTCCGGTACGGCAACCACCACCGCCCGCTACGTGGCGGCGGTGGCCGGTACCGGCACGCGCATCCTTGACACCCGCAAGACCCTGCCCGGCCTGCGCCTGGCGCAGAAGTACGCGGTGCGCTGCGGCGGTGGCGAGAACCATCGTTTCGGCCTGTACGACACGGTGATGCTGAAGGAGAACCACATCCGCGCTGCCGGCTCACTGGCCGACGCCGTGGCGGGCGCACGCCGGCAGTGGCCTGCGCTGCCGCTGGTGGTCGAGGTCGAGGATCTGGCGCAGCTGCGCCAGGCGCTCGACGCCGGTTGCGAACGCATCCTGCTGGACGACTTCAGCCCCGACCTGCGCCGCGAGGCGGTACGCATCACGGCCGGCCGCATTCCGCTGGAAGTGTCCGGCAGCGTCGGCCTGGGTGGCCTGCGCTCGATCGCCGAGGATGGCGTCGACTGCATCTCCATCGGCGGCCTGACCAAGCACGTGCAGGCCATCGATCTGTCGTTGAAGCTCGGCCCACCGCCGGGCTGAGGCCTGCAGGACTTGTAGAGCCGAGCCTACGCTCGGCTGCTTGTCGATTTGCGGCACGCCCTGCGCGCGCTTCGCGCGATGAGCCGAGCATGGGCTCGGCTCTACACGACCCGGGACGCCTTCACGGCTCGGCTACGGCCGCCTCTGCGACGCTGCCGGCATCCCCCACAGGAGCCGCGCATGCGCCGGATGCTCTTGCCTGCTTGTCTGCTGCTGGCCGCGGCCCCCCTGTCCGCAGCGGCGGCCGAAGCCTGCGATGTGCCACCGCGTTTCGGCCTGAGCCCATTGGCGGTGGCCATCCGCAATACTGCCTGCAATGAACACCGGCTCTGGTTCCGGCCTTTCATCGATCGCGATGGCCGCGCGGCGAGCCTGAGTGTCACCGAGGCCGAGAACGAACATCTGGCCGACAACGGGCTGATTGCCTGGCAGCGCGTGGCCGGCTACTGGCGCAACAGCGGCACGCTCAACGCGATGGGCAGCATCGTCGGCGCCAGCAGCTGTCTGGCACCACTGGGCACGCGCTACACCGACAGCGACTGCCGCACCTTCCTGATCGACAACCCGTGGTCGGCCGCGTTCATTTCCTGGGTGATGGTGCAGTCCGGCGTCCCCGGCTTCAACGCGTCGCCACGCCACATCGACTACATCCGTGCCGCGTACCAGGGCGGACCCTCGGGCGTGCCGTACCGGCTGGTCGATCCCGCGACCGCAAAGCCCGCACCGGGCGACCTGCTGTGCTTCCTGCGCGATCGCAGCACCACGCTCAGCTACAGTGGGCTGGTGCAGGCACTGGGCAACGGTTCGGTGGGCCACTGGAAATCACATTGCGAAGTAGTGGTGGCCGCCAACCTGGGGGGCGACCAGACCCTGTACCTGGTGGGCGGCAACGTGATGAACACGGTGGCGATGCGACTGCTGCCGCTGGACCGCACCGGGTTGATCAAGCTGCCGCCGGCGCGCGAACGCAACAGCACCGGCATCGAGCCCAGCTGCACGCCGGGCCGCGAGGACGAATGCAGCTTCAACCGCCAGGACTGGGCAGCGCTGCTGCAGCTGACGGCGACCGCTCCATTGGTGATGCCTTCGCCCTCCGCCGCGCCGATGCAGACGGTGCCGGCGACGGCGCCGTCTACCGTGCCCGCATCACCGATGTCCAGCGAACCGCAGCCACGGCGGTGAGTGCAGCGCTTGATCCAGCGCGCGTTCGCCGCCATCTTTGCGGGATCGACCTCTGACGGCTGACGCCATGCCCACCCTGCTGCTGTTGCTGATTGCCGGCGGAATCATCTATTTCTTCTGGAATGCGGCGCGTTCGGCCGCCGAGCGCGCGGTCGAGCTGGGCCGCAATGCCTGCCGCGCTGCCGACGTGCAATGGCTGGATCAGGCGGTACATGCCACCGGCCTGCGACTGTCGCGTGGCGAGGGCGGACGGCTCGGTTTCGAGCGCACCTTCAAGTTCGAGTATTCCTACGATGGCATCGATCGCCACGTGGGCCGCATGGTGCTGCGCGGCGACCAGCTGATCTCGTTCACCGGCCCCGGTGCCGCGCGGATCAGCCAGATCCGGCCGGACGTGGAGGATGCCGAGGATGTGTAAGAACTGAAGGTGTGCCGACCAACGGTCGGCACCCACACAATTCCGGCACCCACCGGTAAAACCTGCAAAGGAAGACGCCGCCCATCGGGGCGGCGTCGGAATGGTTACTTGACCACGCGCAGGTTCGGGCGGCCCTTGGGCGGCGGACTGGCCGGTGGCGTATCGTCCGGCGGCGTGCCGTCCTCGTGCAGCAGTTCGTCACTGGTCGGCGCGGTCTCGCTGCCCGGAATGTCATCCGGCAGCGCCATGCCCTGCCCGGTCTCGCGGGCATAGACTGCCAGCACGGCGCTGATCGGTACCTGCACCGGGTAGCTGGTGCCGGAGAAGCGGGCCGAGAAGCTCACCATTTCGTTGTCGATCATCAGCCGCACGACGGCGCGTTCGGCGATGTTGAGCACGACCCGGCCGTCCTTGACCGCCGAAGGCGGCACCTGCACGCCGGGGACGCCGGCGTCGACCAGGATGTGCGGGGTCAGCTGGTTGTCGTTGATCCATTCCACCAGCGCCCGCAGCAGGTACGGGCGGTGGCTGGTCATGTGGAAGAAGTCTTCGGTCATGCGTGAAGTGTACGCGCCCGGCGCCCCGCCGGGGCGGATCGCCTGCACGCCGGTCGGCGTGCAGACGGGTTACGCAAGGTTGGATCAGACCGGCAGATCGCGCAGCTTCTTTTCCTGGTCGGTCAGGCTGCGGACGAAACCCGGGTGACGGAAGATGCGGTTGCCATAGTCCTCGATCGCCTTGCCGTCCTTCGGCAGCGGCACGTCCAGCGACTGCAGGCGCCAGATGATCGGTGCCATTGCACAGTCGGCCAGGCTCATTTCCGGATTGAGGAAGAACTTGCTGGCCTTGAACAGCGGCAGCGAGGCGGTCAGCAGTTCCTTCAGGCGCTTGCGGCCGGCCTCGGCCTGGGTCTTGTTGCCCAGCTGGATGGCCTGCACCTGCGGTACCCAGTCGTGCTCGATGCGCAGCATGGCCAGGCGGATACGCGCACGCGAGAGCGGATCGACCGGCATCAGCGGAGGATGCGGGTAGCGTTCGTCCAGGTATTCGCTGACCACCGACGCGGCGTACAGCACCAGCTCGCGCTCGACCAGGGTCGGCACCGAGTGGTACGGATTGAGATCGATCAGGTCTTCAGGCGGGTTCTGCGGATCGACCGGGACAAAGTCGAAGGTGACCCCCTTGGCCGCCAGCACCAGGCGTACCCGGTGGCACAGTACGTCGTCGTTCGAGGAAAACAGCGTCAGTGTATTGCGCATGCGTACGCTCGCCGCCATCAAAGGCTCTCCCACGACAGGAGACCGCCTGCCGCATCGGCGCCGCCGGCACCGTGCCAGCGGTCGACTCCACCCCGAGTGTGCAACCGACCATCACAAAAGCCAATAGGCCCGGGCGATGGCCGGCGGCAGAATCAGTGGACGTCCTTCCAGTATTCCTTCTTCAGCAGGTACAGCAGGAAAGTCAGCAGGGCCAGGAACAGGATCACCCATACGCCCAGCTGCTGGCGCTTGAGCGCGGCCGGTTCACCGGCGTATTCGAGGAAGTTGGTGATGTCCCGAACGGCCTGATCGTACTGGCCGGCATCGACCGACCCGGGCGTTTCGATTTTCAGGCCGGTCACCGGCGGGTCCATGCCGGGCGCTTCCGCCTTGCCGTGCACCGCATGCTGCAGGCCCTGCATCTCCCACAGCGGGTTGGGCATGGAGGCATTGGCGAACAGCGCGTTGTTCCAGCCCAGCGGGCGGCTGCTGTCCAGATAGAACGACTTGAGATAGGTGTAGACCCAGTCACTGCCCCGCACGCGCGAGATCAGGCTGAGATCGGGCGGCATCTTGCCGAACCACTTCTCCGCGTTCTCCTTGGGCATCGCCACCGGGATCGGGTCGCCGATCGCCGAGCCGGTGAAGTTGAGGTTGTTCATCACCTCTTCCTCGGTCAGGCCGAGGTCCTGCGCCATCCGCGAATAGCGCAGGTACTTCAATGCGTGGCAGCCGGAGCAGTAGTTCATGTACAGCTGCGCGCCGCGCTGCAGCGAGGCGCGGTCACCGAGGTCGTTGCCGGCCTGCAGCAGCGGGGTGCCGCCTTCGGCGGCGGAGGCCAGGAAACTGCCCAGCATCAGGGTGGCCGCCAGGGCCAGCCGGACCATCCAGCGCTCAGTCATGCGTGGTCACCCTCTCCGGTACCGGCTTGGTCCTGTCCAACCTTGTCCATAGCGGCATGGTGATGAAGAACGCGAAGTACAGGAAGGTCAACACCCGCCCGATGTAGGTCTCGTGCACATCGGTGCCCGGGCCGGAACCAATCACGCCCAGCCACACGAAGCACACCGCCAGCACGCCCAGCATCACCTTCGAGATCCAGCCGCGGTAGCGCACCGATTTCACCTTCGCCTTGTCCAGCCACGGCACCAAGAACAGGATCGCGATGGCCGAGAACATCACCAGCACGCCGCCCAGCTTGTTCGGCACCACGCGCAACATCGCGTAGTACGGCGTGTAGTACCAGACCGGCTTGATGTGTTCCGGGGTCACCAGGCGGTTGGCTTCGGTGAAGTTGTCGTGCTCCAGGAACAGGCCGCCGAAACCGGGGGCGAAGAAGATGATGAAGGCGGCGATGATCAGCAGGAAGCCGGCACCGACGCCATCCTTGAGCGTGTAGTACGGATGGAACGGAATGCCGTCGGCCGGGGCGTTCGGCGACCAGCGGTTGCCCTTGGGCCCCTTCTTGATCTCCACGCCATCGGGGTTGTTCGACCCCACCTCGTGCAGCGCGCCCAAGTGCAGCACCACCAGCAACAGCAGCACCAGCGGCAGTGCGATGACGTGCAGCGCGAAGAAGCGGTTGAGCGTGGCGTCACTGGGCAGGTAGTCGCCCATGATCCACTCGGTCAGGCCGTTGCCGATCACCGGTATCGCGCCGAACAGCGAAATGATCACCTTGGCGCCCCAGAACGACATCTGCCCCCACGGCAGCACGTAGCCCATGAAGGCTTCGGCCATCAGCACCAGGTAGATCAGCATGCCCAGGATCCACACCAGCTCGCGCGGCTTCTGGTAACTGCCGTACAGCAGGCCGCGGAACATGTGCAGGTAGACCACGATGAAGAACAGCGAGGCCCCGGTGGAGTGCATGTAGCGGATCAGCCAGCCCCACTCCACATCACGCATGATGTATTCGATGGAGCCGAACGCCTCGGCGGCGTTGGTCTTGTAGTGCATCGTCAGGAAGATGCCGGTGACGATCTGGTTGACCAGCACCAGCAGCGCCAGCGAACCGAAGTAGTACCAGATGTTGAAGTTCTTCGGCGCGTAGTACTCGGTGACATGCTTGCGATAGACCGGCATCAGGCCCGGCGCGCGGGCATTGACCCAGTCGGCCACGCCGCTGGCGGTACGAGCGAGGATATTGGCCATCAGGCTGCCCCCTGCGGATCGACACCGATGATGATGGTGTTGTCGTCCTGGTAATGGTGCGCGGGCACCTTCAGGTTGATCGGCGCCGGCACGTCCTTGAAGACGCGGCCGGACATGTCGAAGCGCGACTTGTGGCAGGGGCAGAAGTAGCCGCCCTTCCACTGCGGGTCATAGGGTTCAGGCCGGATCTCGGCGACCATTTCCGGCGAACAGCCCAGGTGCGTGCACAGGCCGACCAGCACGGAAATGTCCGGCTTGATCGAGCGCAGCTCGGGGTTCTGCTTCAGCACGTAGTCCGGCTGCTGGTCCTTCTCGCCGGACTCGGGGTCCTTGAGGCGGCCATCGAGCCCGTGCAGTGCATCGAGGATCGCCTTGGACCGCTTGACGATCCAGATCGGCTGGCCACGCCATTCCACGATCAGGCGTTGGCCTTCCTGCAGGGCGCTGATGTCGGCCACCACCGGTGCGCCGGCAAGCTTGGCACGGGCACTGGGGTTCCAGGATTTGATGAAAGGAACAGCGGTGAATCCGACGCCGACGGCGCCCACCACGGCTGTGGTGGCAGAAAGAAAACGCCGACGTCCGGTGTTGACTGGATCGTGTACCCCATCGTTGGCCATCCGGCACTCCGATATTGATTAGGTAGCTTTAAGGCTGCCAGCGGATCCGGTGGGGGCCAGAGCCGCATTGAATCATGGGCGAGTGTAGCGGAACCGTCGAGCGCCACACAACGCATTGCAACAACATTGATTACGGGGCTGCCAGCCAGTGGCCGGTCGGTACCGGCCATTGCCCAAGGTTGCCGGCCAGCGGCCGGCACTACTGGTGCGTCAATGCGGTGCGGTAACGCTCGGCCAGCTGCCCGACCCGGCGCACGTAGTACTGGGTCTCGCTGTAGGGCGGCACGCCACCGTGGCGGTCAACCGCGCCTTCGCCCGCGTTGTAGCCAGCCGCGGCCAGGGTCAGGTCGCCATTGAAACGCTTCAACAACCACGCAAGATACTGCACGCCACCGCGGATGTTCTGCCCGGCATCGTAGGAATCGCTGACTCCGAAACGGGCCGCGGTTGGCGGCATCAGCTGCATCAGGCCCTGCGCGCCGGCGCGGCTGAGCGCGGTCGGGTTGTAGGCCGACTCGGCGTGGATGATGGCGCGCACCACGGCTTCGTCGACGCCGAACTCGCGCGCGGCCGAGCTGATCTCGGTCTGGAACGCGGTGGTGTTCAACCGCACCGAACCGAAGTCCACGCGCGGGTTGACGCCACAGGCGTAGCAGCGCTCCATGAAACTGTAGCGGATGGTGCGCACCGGGCCGAGGTTGGCGACCTGGGTCGGGCGCGCGCTGGTGTAGTGGCGCACGCCGTCCTTCATGAAGGAATAGACCTGGCCGCTGACCATGCGCCCGCTGCGCGAGGCGACCGGGGGCGCGGGCACGGCGGCTGGCGCAGCCGCCGGCGCCGCAGTGCTGGCCGCCACCGCCACCGGGTTGCGCTCGATGCTGGCCACGGTGGTCGGCGCCGGCTTCGGCGCGGCCACCACCGGGCGCGGTGCCGGGCGGAGGTCGCGGCTGTAGCTGATGGCGCTGCAGCGGGCCCCGGCCAGGCGCTTGCTGACATAGCTGGTGACCCCGTCGGCGCCCTGGCACTTGAACAGGGTGCCCGCGCTGGCCGGCGCAGCGGTCAGCGCAGCGATGATGATCGCCGTTGTCCCCAGTATCCCCTTCATGCCGGCGAGTGTCCCAGCTTCGCCGGGGCTTGCCAAGCGACGCGGCTCAGCCTGTGACGGGCGGCACAGCCAGCACCTGCCCCAATCCGGCCAGGCGCTGTGCCAGTTCATCGCGCAGGCCCGGCGGCGTGGTCCACACCGCCACCGGCACCCGGTCCAGGCTGAGGATCTGCGCCAGCATCATGCCGCGGCTCTCGGCGCCCATGCGCAGCAGGCAATGGTCGGGCCCATCGTCCTCCAGCACACCACACCAGGGCGGGATGCGGCATTCCAGCTCGGCGCGGCTGCCGGCCAGGCGGACGATGGCCTGCAGGGCGAACGGGGCCTGGCTGACCGCCTGCCGCACCATCACATCTGGCGGTGCGGGCGTACGGCGGTGCATGCCCGGCTCGGCGCATTCGCGCACCGCGCCCATCCGGTCCACGCGCAGGGTGCGCCAGTCCTGCCGGCCCAGGTCCCAGGCCAGCAGGTACCAGCGCCGCCCGTAGTTGACCAGGTGCTGCGCCTCGACCTCGCGCTGGGTCACCGCTTCCTGGGCACTGCGGTATTCGAAGGCCAGCCGTGACGCCTGCCGGCAGTGCTGGGCCAGCCGCCCGAGCAGGCGTGCGTCGGTGGACGGAAGGTCGGACAGGGTGGCGGTGGCGGCATGCACCTCGCCGGCCTGCTGGCGGCGACGGGTCGGCACCAGCGGATCGAGCTTGGACAACAGGCCACGCGCGGTGTCGTCGATGCCGGCGACGGTCGCAGAGGCCGCGCGCAGGGCGATGGCCAGGGTAGTCGCCTCCTCCTCGTCCAGCAGCATCGGCAGCACCGGCGCCCCTGCCCCCAGCTGGTAGCCGCCGCCAACCCCGGACGAGGCCCGGACCGGATAACCCAGCTCGCGCAGGCGCTCGACGTCACGGCGGATGCTGCGCCGGTCCACGCCCATGCGCTCGGCGAGTTCAGCCCCGGACCACTGGCGGCGGGCCTGCAGCAGGGCGATCAGGCGAAGCAGTCGATGGGCGGTGTGGCGCATGAAGGATCGAGGACAGAAGTCGTCCGCAATAGTGCCTCAGGATGGCCTCCAGTTCACCACCCACCGCAAGGAGCAATGCCATGAATTCACGCCAGATCACCCTGTACCACGCCGCCCGTTCCCGCTCGAGCGGCGCCGTGGCCCTGCTCGAAGCACTGGGTGCCGACTACCGCATGCAGGTGCTGGACCTGAAGGCGGGCGCCAACCTGGCCCCGGCCTACCTGGCCATCAACCCGATGGGCAAGGTGCCGGCGATCGTCCACAACGGTGCGCTGGTGACCGAGCAGGTGGCGATCTATCTGTACCTGGCCGACCTGTATCCGGAGGCCGGCCTGGCACCGCCGATCGGCGACGCCCTGCGCGGGCCCTACCTGCGCTGGATGGCCTTCTATGGCGCCTGTTTCGAGCCGGCGATGATCGACAAGGCGATGCACCGCGAGCCGCCGCCGCGCCTGATGTCGCCGTATAACGACGCCGAGACCGTGCTGCAGGTGATCGAGGCCCAGCTGGCGCAGGGCCCCTACCTGCTCGGCGAGACGATGAGCGCCGCCGACGTGCTGTGGGGCAATGCGCTGGCCTGGACCACGGCCTTCGGCCTGGTGCAGCCTGCACCGGCCACGGCTGATTACATTGCACGGATGAGCGCGATGACCGCCTTCGACCGTTCGCGGCAGATCGATGCGGAACTGGCGGCGTAAGCAGCGCCCCCTTGTAGAGCCGAGCCCACGCTCGGCTGCTCCTCCGCCTTGCAAAGGCAGCCGAGCACGGGCTCGGCTCTACAGTGATGGCCACGCTGGGCATGGGCGCGGTTGCACGGGCGCGGCGGCTGGCGTGGGATGCGGGTAGAATTGCCCGCTTTCCCGCCACCCGAATGGATTAAGCGCCATGACCGGGACGCCAGACGTCTTTCCGCCCACCACACCGGGCGGTACCCCGCTCGTTGCCCTGCCCGCTGGTCCGCGCAAGCCCGACCAGGTGAAAGGCAAGCTGTACATCAAGACCCACGGTTGCCAGATGAACGAGTACGACTCGGCCAAGATGGCCGACGTGCTTGCCGCCAGCGATGGCCTGGAACTGACCGACAGCCCGGAGGACGCCGACGTCATCCTGGTCAACACCTGCTCCATCCGCGAGAAGGCGCAGGAGAAGGTGTTCAGCCAGCTGGGCGTGTGGAAGGGCCTGAAGAACAAGGGCCGTGAAGTCATCATCGGCGTCGGCGGCTGCGTCGCCTCGCAGGAAGGCGAAGCGATCATCAAGCGTGCGCCGTTCGTCGACCTGGTGTTCGGCCCGCAGACCCTGCACCGGCTGCCGGAGCTGATCCGTGCACGCCGCGAGCAGAAGCGCCCGCAGGTCGACATCAGCTTCCCCGAGATCGAGAAGTTCGATCGCCTGCCCGAGCCGCGCGCCGAAGGTCCCTCGGCATTCGTGTCGATCATGGAAGGCTGTTCCAAGTACTGCTCGTTCTGCGTGGTGCCCTACACCCGCGGCACCGAAGTCAGCCGCCCGTTCGAGGACGTGGTGGTGGAGGTGGCGCAGCTGGCCGCACAGGGCGTGCGCGAGATCAACCTGCTCGGGCAGAACGTCAACGCGTATCGCGGGCCCTATGGTGACGGTGAGTTCGCCGACCTCGGCCTGCTGATCCGCACCATCGCCGAGATCGATGGCGTCGGCCGCATCCGCTTCACCACCTCGCATCCGCTGGAGTTCAGCGATTCGCTGATCGATGCGTTCCGTGACGTGCCACAGCTGGCCAACTTCCTGCACCTGCCGGTACAGGCCGGCAGCGACCGCGTGCTGTCAGCGATGAAACGCGGCTACACCGCGCTGGAATTCAAGTCGAAGATCCGCAAGCTGCGTGCGGTGCGCCCGGACATCTCGATCAGCTCGGACTTCATCGTCGGCTTCCCCGGCGAGACCGATGCCGACTTCGAGAAGACCATGAAGCTGATCGAGGACATCGGCTTCGACCACAGCTTCTCCTTCATCTATTCGCGGCGCCCGGGCACGCCAGCCGCGGACCTGGAGGACACGATCAGCGATGCCGAAAAGCACGCGCGCCTGTCGCGCCTGCAGGAGCGCATCAATGCGCATGCCACCGGCATTTCCGAGAAGATGGTCGGCACCGTGCAGACCGTGCTGGTGGAAGGGCCCTCGCGCAAGAACCCGAACGAGCTGACCGGCAAGACCGAGAACATGCGTTCGGTGAACTTCCCGGCGCCGGCGCGCCTGATCGGCCAGTTCGTGGATGTGGTGATCACCGAAGCGCTGACCAATTCGCTGCGCGCGCGGGTGGTGGCGGAATGAATCTTCGGGTCGGAGCCCCAAAGGGGCTCCGACCCGCCGGCCCGATAAATTGGGGTCGGAGCCCCTGCGGGGATCCGACCCCCTGCCTTCAATCCAGGCGCTTGCGGAAACGCAGGATGGCCAGGGTCATCATCACCACGATGAAGGCCAGCAGCGCCAGCGCGTCGTGCCACAGCTCCCACAATGAGGCGCCGCGCAGCATGATGCCGCGCACCAGGCGCAGGAAGTGGGTCAGCGGCAGCACCTCGGCCAGCCACTGCACCGGCCGCGGCATGCCAGCGAACGGGAACATGAAGCCCGACAGCAGGATCGACGGCAGGAACAGGAACAGGGTCATCTGCATCGCCTGGAACTGCGAGCGCGCACGCGTGGAGATCAGCAGGCCCAGCGCCAGGTTGGCCAGCACCAGCAGCACCGCGGCCAGATAGATGTCCAGCAGGCTGCCGCGAATGGGTACCTGGAACAGCCAGGTGCCCAGCACCAGCACCAGCGTGGTCTGCAGCAGGCCGATGGCCGCATAGGGCAGCACCTTGCCGACCATCAGCTCGCTGCGCGACACCGGCGTGGCGATCAGCAGTTCCATGTTGCCGCGCTCGCGTTCGCGCACCACCGCTACCGCCGTGAACATCACCAGGGTCATGGTCAGGATCACCCCGATCAGGCCCGGTACGATGTTCACCGCCGAGCGCCGCTGCGGGTTGTAGAAGCTGGTCACGCTGACCGGACCACTGGCGATGCTGCCTTCGCGCAGGGGACGGGTGTTGCTGGTCGGGCGCGTGTCCAGCGGCACCTGCGCCAGCTGGATCGCCGCGCTCTGCACCACGGTGTCGCTGCCATCGACCAACACCTGCACCGCCTCGCGTCCATCGAAGCGGCGACGCTCGAAGTCGGCCGGCACCACGATGCCGACACTGATCTCGCCACGGCGCAGCGCCTGCATCAGCTGGGCAGGCGTGTAGGCTTCGCTGCGCGGCGTGATCACGCCGGTGGCCACCATGTCCTGCACCAGCGCGCGCGAAGCGGCGCTGTTGGCCTGATCGGCGACACCCGCATCGAGATGACGTAGGTTGAGGTTGATCGCATAGCCGAACAGCAACAGCTGCATCACCGGAATGCCAACGATCATCGCCAGCGTGATGCGGTCGCGGCGCAGCTGCCGCAGCTCCTTGAGCATGATCGCCCACAGCCGGCGCAGGTTCATGCCGCCGGCTCCCGGCCGCGGCCACGGGTGGCGGCCACGAACACATCTTCCAGGTTCGGCGCCACTGTCTCGATGCGGGCCTGCGGGTCAGCGTTGGCAAGTGCACGGGCCAGCACTGCGACGTCCGCTGCGCCCTCATTGCACAGCACGCGCAGCTGGGTGCCGATCTGCGCCACGCTCAGCACACCGGGCAGCTCAGACAGTGCGCGGCTGGCCTGCCGCGGCTGCGACGACGTGACCTGCAACGTGCGGCCGTCCAGCCGTGCGCACAGCTCAGACGGCGTGCCATCGGCAACCAGTGCACCACGGTCCAGGATTGCCAGCCGGTGGCAGCGCTCGGCCTCGTCCATGTAGTGGGTCGACACCAGCACGGTGGTACCGGCGTCGGCAAGTTCGAACAGGGCTTCCCAGAAATCACGGCGCGATTCCGGATCGACCGCGCTGGTCGGCTCGTCCAGGAACAGCAGCTCGGGCGCGTGCACGACGGCGCCGGCCAGGGCGAGGCGCTGCTTCTGGCCACCGCTGAGGGTTCCGGCCAGCTGCGGCTGCCGGTCCAGCAGACGGTACTGCTGCAGCAGCTCGTCGACCCGCTGCCGGGCCTGCGCGCGTGGCAGATCCTGGATGGCGGCGAGGAATTCCAGGTTCTCGCGCACCGACAGGTCCTCATACAACGAGAAGCGCTGGGTCATGTAGCCGATGCGCCGGCGCAGTGCTTCGGCCTGCTCGGGAACCTGCAGCCCCAGCACCTCGATCTGCCCAGCGCTCGGTTCCAGCAGGCCGCACAGCATGCGGATGGTGGTCGACTTTCCGGATCCATTCGGCCCCAGGAAGCCGTACACCTGCCCGCGCGGCACGGTCAGGTCGACATTGTCCACGGCCAGAAGATCGCCGAAGCGGCGGGTCAAGCCCTGCGCATGCACCGCGATGTCGTCGCCGGTGTTCAGAAGCGCACCTGCACCGGCAGTCCGGCCGGAAGCTTCTGCATGTCGGTGGCCGTGTCCACTTCGATCTCGGCCAGATAGCTCAGGCGCTCGACGTCATCACCGGTCAGTGCGTAGTACGGGGTGAACGAGGGCTCGCTGCGGATTGAGCGCACGTGCCCCTTCAGCACCGTGCTGCCGCCTTCCAGCTGTACCTGCGCGGCCTGCCCGACCTTGACCTGCAGGCGCAGCGGCTGCGGCAGGTAGACGCGTGCATAGGGGCGCTCGCCAACCAGCATCACCGCCAGCGGCGCCCCGATCGGTGCCTGGTCACCCTGCCGGTAGGGCAAGGCATCGACCACGCCATCGCGCGGTGCGCGCAGCTGCAGCTTCTGCAGGTTGACGCCCTGCACCACCTGCTGCGCCTGTGCGGCGTCGGCGGCCGCCTGGCCCTGGGCGATGTCCTGCGCGCGACTGCCGTGCACCCGTTCCAGCCAAACCTGCTCGGCGGCCCGCACGCTGGCCTCGGCATTGCCGGCAGCCGCCCGTGCACGGTCCAGCTCGGCGGCGGCGATCAGGCGCTGGCGTGCCAGCGGTTGCACCCGACGGTAGTAGGCACTGGCTTCGGCGGACTGCGCGCGCAACGCGGCCAGCTGCGCCTGGGCCTGTGCGATCTGTTCCTGGCGCGGGCCGATCTTCAGCTCTTCCAGCTGGGCCTGCGCGCGCACCGTGTCGGCCTGCGCCGCGGCGAACTGCGCGTCGCCGCGGGCGGGGTCGAGCTGCATCAGCACTGCTCCGGCCTTGACCTGCTGGCCCTCGCGCACCTCCACCGCGGCGATCACTTCGGACGCCGGCGCCGGCACCGTGATCCGGTCCCACTCCAGCGTGCCGAGCGCTGCAGGCGGTGCCTGCCCACACCCTGCCAGCAGGCCGATACCCACCAATCCGATTCCACGCATCCCATTGCCGATGCCCATGCCATCCCCTCCTGCGACGGCGCCACGGTGCCATCCGCCCCGTGCACCCTCTATGATTCCGATCAGCCCTGACGGTTTTTTCACCACGCGTTGGCGAGCCTTTGGCTGCAAGGCTCCTCGCCACCTATCCACAGGTTGATTCGGCATCATTCCACAACCGGTGTGGAAAACCGGCAACACGGGATCCTGTTGCTCGCCTGGCAGCGGAACCTGCGCTGCGATCACGAAGAACGCCGGCGCGCCCGGGAAGTTCTCGGCACGCGCTGCGACGTGCCCTCCCTCCCGGTCCGCCCGTCCTGCGGGTGCCGGCACGCCCGGGTCCGTGACGATTTTTTCACCACCCCCTCATGACGCTTGTGGCACAAGCACTGTAGAGGTCTATCCACAGGTTTCCGCAGCCCCCGTCCACACCGGGTGTGGAAAAGCATGTATCGACCCCGTGCTGGCCGCGCGCCCGCTGCGCGCGCTACCCTTGTCCTCCCTGAATACACTGCGGTGGAAGGCTTCCGCCCCACCCAAGGCAATGAAAAGCATCGAACATCGAGACTTCACCCTGTCGCCGGAAGACACCGAGCGGTTGGCCAACCTGTGCGGCCCCTTCGATGGGCACCTGCGCCAGATCGAGCTGAAGCTCGGCGTGGAGATCGCCAACCGCGGTTTCGTGTTCCGCATCAGCGGGCCCAACGAAGCCATCGTCGAGGCGCAGAAGCTGGTTGAAGCGCTGTACGCCGAAGCCGGCGAAACCACCTTCGACAACCACGCCATCCACCTGCGCCTGGCGCAGGCCAACGTCGAGCAGATCGCCGAACGCTCCTACGAAGCGCAGGAGGTGGCGATCAAGGTCAAGCGCGGCACGGTGCGCGGCCGCGGTGCCAACCAGGGCCGCTACCTGCACCAGATCGCCACGCATGACATCAACTTCGGCATCGGCCCGGCCGGCACCGGCAAGACCTTCCTGGCCGTGGCCAGCGCGGTCGAAGCGCTGAACGAATCACGGGTGCAGCGCCTGATCCTGGTGCGCCCGGCGGTGGAGGCCGGCGAGAAGCTGGGCTTCCTGCCCGGTGACCTGAGCCAGAAGGTCGACCCCTACCTGCGACCGCTGTACGACGCCCTCTACGAGATGATGGGCGTGGAGAAGGTGGTCAAGCTGCTGGAAAAGAACGTCATCGAAATCGCGCCGCTGGCCTACATGCGTGGCCGCACGCTCAACGATGCCTTCGTGATCCTGGACGAAGCACAGAACACCACCATCGAGCAGATGAAGATGTTCCTGACCCGCCTCGGCTACGGTTCCACCGCCGTGGTCACCGGCGACCTGACCCAGACCGATCTCCCCAAGCACGTGAAGTCCGGCCTGCGCGATGCCATCGACGTGCTGCGCGAGGTCGAGGGCGTCAGCTTCACCTTCTTCGAGTCGCGCGACGTGGTCCGCCACCCGCTGGTGGCGCGCATCGTCAGCGCCTACGATCGCCGTGACCTGCATCAGATCCAACCTGGAGCAACTCCATGACCCGTGGTCCCGTGCGACTGGACGTCGCCGTCAGTTATGCCCTGCCGCGCACCGGCCTGCCGGCGGCGGTCAGCTTCCGCAAGTGGGTGGCTGCTGCGCTGAAAGGCCGCATCCGCGAAGCCGACCTGGCCATCCGCGTGGTCGATGCCAAGGAAGGGCAGTCACTGAACCGCCATTATCGCGGCAAGGATTACGCGACCAACGTGCTCAGCTTCCCGGCCGAAGTGCCCGAAGGGCTGCCCAAGGGCGTGAAGTTTCCGCTGCTGGGCGACCTGGTGATCTGCGCACCGGTGGTGGCCCGCGAGGCCGATGAACAGGGCAAGGCGCTCAACGCCCACTACGCACACCTGACCGTGCACGGCGTGCTGCACCTGCTCGGCTGGGACCACGAGGACGACAAGGAAGCCGACGCCATGGAACAGCTGGAGCGCGAGATCCTGGCCGAGCTCGGCATCGCCGACCCCTACGCCGGCGAGCGCTGAGGCCCACGCACACCGGGATCTTCACGGAGGACGCGCCCATCGCGCTGCTGCCCGCACTCATCGCCGCTCTTCTGCAGGTGACCACTGCCCCGGGCATCGACCCCGGCCGGGAACGACCGTCGCCGTTCCCGGCCAGCGACAGCGCCGCCGACATTGCCGCCAAGGTCGCCGAGGTGCAGGCGTTCTTTGACGTCAGCCAACAGACGGCCCGCCAGGCGGTCGCCGAGGCGCAGCAGCACGCATTGATGGAACGTTTGAAAGCGCGCCACGCGGCACGCCTCGCCGGAACCTGGGTGGACAACGCGGCAGGTTGGAACGTCGTCGTTCGACTGACTGGCCCAGCACCCGCGGCCGATGAGACACATCCAGGGGCGGATGGCCCACAACGCGTGCGCTACATCACCGGCGCCGCGATGACCGAAGCGGAGATGCAGCGCCGCCTGCACGCACAGCGGGACTGGCTGCTGGCCCAGCTGCCCGACCTGTTCGGCTATAGCCTGGATGTCACGACCGGGGAACTGGAGGTTGAGCTGCGGGATACCCCGGCCAACCGCGCGACGGCGGCGGCCGTGCGCGACCACTTGCAAGTGCAACTGGGCTACCCGGTCAGGCTGCGCTGGTACCCAGCGACCACGCGCCGGTATCCGCCCTGATTGCCTTGGAGCGCTCGCGATGGCTGGCCGGGACCGGTACGATCACCGGCCTGCCTCCCGTTGCGGATCCCGTGCCCGTGCTGCGTATTGCCGTGCCCCTGCTGCTCGCCGTGTCCGCCCCGGCCGCTGCCCTGGACCTGCCGGCCCTGATTGAATGCCGCCAGGGCGTGGCCGAGCAGGCCGCGTTGGCGCCCCTGCTGGCTGATCCGCTGAAAGCCGTCGCCCACGGCCTGCAGCCGCTGCCGCAGGGCAACCAGTTCATGAGCGAGTACCGGCTGGCCCAGCCGATCAGCGTGTTCGGCGCCCGCACCGAACGGGTCGCCGTGGCCGGGTCCAGCGTCATGGCGATCCTCGACCAGGCCGATCCGCGGCCGCTGGCCGGGCGGCTGGGGCTGGAGACCGGCTACGACCAGGACGGCAAGTTCATGGCCGGCCGCGAGCTGGTCAGCCGCGACGTGACCGATCCGAAGACCGGCGAGGCCCGGATCGAGTCGATCATCCTCAGCGTCTCCACCGTGGCCTCCCATCCCGGCAAAACCCTGGCCGGCTGCACCTACAGCCTGGACCTGCCCGAGGAAGAAGCCCCCGCCCGGCCTGAACTGGCCCCGCCGCCGATCACCGGACCGGGCAGCGACGGTCACTGACAGGCCGCCACATCCTGCTAGACTTGGGCCAACGCCCGGCTTGCCGGGTGCCCTTTTTCCAGAGATGTCAGAAGACGACAGTAGTAGCTCCGCACAGGAGCCCAGTGAAAAGAAGCGCGGCTGGCTTGAACGCCTGACCTCCGCCTTCTCCGGCGAACCCCATACCCGCGACGAGCTGGTCGCTGTCCTGCACACCGCGCAGGAAGAGGGCCTGATCGCCGCCGATACCCTGAAGATGATGGAAGGCGCCATTTCGGTGGCCGAGCTGACCGTGGGCGACGTGATGATCTCGCGCTCGCAGATGGTTTCGCTGCCGGTCGAAGCGCCCTTCCTGGAACTGATGAAGCAGGTGGTCGAATCCGGCCATTCGCGCTTCCCGGTGCACGGCGAGAACAAGGACGACATCCTTGGCATCCTGCTGGCCAAGGACCTGCTGCGCGGCGTGGTCGCCGACAACGGCCCGGCCAACGTGCGCGAGCTGCTGCGCCCGGCAGTGCTGATCCCGGAGGCGAAGAAGCTCAACGTGCTGCTGAAGGAATTCCGCCTGTCACGCAACCACATGGCCATCGTGGTCGACGAGTACGGCGGTGTCGCCGGCCTGGTCACCATCGAGGACGTGCTGGAACAGATCGTCGGCGAGATCGACGACGAGCATGACGAGGCCGAGGATCCGTCGGCGCAGATCGCCATCCAGTCCGACGGCCAGTACGTGGTCGACGCGCTGACCCCGATCGGCGACTTCAACGAACGCTTCGGCGCTACCTTCTCCGACGAGGACTACGACACCATCGGTGGCCTGGTCACCGAGGCCGTGGGCCACCTGCCGGAAGTCGGTGACGAGCTGGCGCTGGACCGCTTCATGTTCCGCGTGGCCCGCGCCGATGCGCGCCGGGTCCAGGCCTTCCACGTGACCGTGCTGCCGCCGGACGCGCAGGACGACGCTTGAAGCGCGGCGCCCTCCTGGCACTGCGCCTGAGGCTGTGGCTGGCACTGTGCGTGCTGGCCACGGCCCTGCCGCTGGCCGCCTTCGCGCAGCCGGCGGCACCCGAACCTGCTGCACCCGCCACCAGCGCCGAGGCTCCCGCCCCGCGCATCGGGGTGGTGACCATGCAGCCGGGCACCGTGTTCTTCGAGCGCTTCGGCCATGACGCCATCGTCGTGATCGATCCGCTCAGTGGCGAAGCGACCTCGTACAACTTCGGCTACTTCGATCCGTCCGAGGACGACTTCATCAGCCGCTTCGTGCGCGGCGACATGATGTACTACCTGGTGGCGCTGCCGCTGCAGCAGGACCTGTCGTACTACGACGAGACCGGCCGTGGCGCCAGCGTGCAATGGCTGGACCTGCGCCCGGACCAGGCGCGCTCGCTGGCCGCCGGCCTGGCCGAGCGGGCCAAGCCGGAAAACGCGCGTTACCACTACGATTACTACACCGCCAACTGCGCGACGATGGTGCGCGACACGCTGGACAAGGCGCTCGGCGGCGGCCTGCAGTCGCAGCTGTCGGGGCGCTCGCGTGGCAACACCTATCGCAGTGAATCGGTGCGCCTGGCCTCGCCGGCACCATGGATGTGGCTGGGCTTCGATGTCGGCCTCGGGCCGTTCGCCGACCAGCCGCTGTCGCGATGGCAGGAAGCCTTCGTGCCGATGCGCCTGGCCGACGCGCTGCGCCAGGCGCGCAACAGCGACGGCCGGCCGCTGGTGCAGTCCGAACAGGAACTGCTGCCGCACCGCATCGACCCGGAGCCGAAGGAGTTCGCACGCCGTTGGTGGCCGTGGCTGCTGCTTGGGCTGGTCGTGGCCGGCGGCGTGCTGGCGCTGCGCAGCCGGCCGCGCCTGCTTGCCGGGCTGGCCCTGCCGTTCTGGCTGCTGTGTGCCATCGCCGGCAGCCTGCTGGTGTTCCTGTGGGGCTTCAGCACCCACTACGCCGCCTGGGCCAACCGCAACCTGCTGCTGCTTTCGCCACTGGCCGTGCTGTTGCTGCCAGGCGCGATCGCGCTGCTGCGCCGGCGCGCGCCGGGCCGCATGTTCAGGGTCGTGCTGTGGCTGCTGGCGGTGCAGGCCGTGGCGGCGCTGGTGCTGCACTGGCTGAGCCTGCAGGCGCAGTACAACGTGCAGTGGATCGTGCTTCTGCTGCCCGTCCACGTCGCGCTGGCATGGGTACTGGGGCGCCGTCCTCACTTGTCCGAAACACGGCACTGACGCACGATGGCGGGCATGTCATTGCCCGCCTCCGCTTCCGCCCCTGCCTCGGCCAACCCCGCCTGCGTCATCAACTGCGTCCACTACGATGACGACGGCAAACGCCACGACATCAGCCTGGATGCCATCAGCGATGTCATTGCCAGTGGCAACGGCTTCGTCTGGGTCGGCCTGTACGACCCCAACGACGATGTGCTGCTGAAACTGCAGGAAGAGTTCTGCCTGCACGACCTGGCCATCGAGGACGCGCGCAATGCGCACCAGCGGCCCAAGGTCGAGACCTACGGCAATTCGCTGTTCGTGGTGGTGACCACCGCGCAGATGGTGGACGAACGCATCCAGTACGGCGAAACCCACGCCTTCCTCGGCCCGCGTTTCCTGGTGACGGTGCGCCACGGCGCCTCGCTGTCCTACGCCCCGGTGCGTGCACGGGTCGAGCGTGAACCGCAGCTGCTGAAGATGGGCCCGTCGTACTGCCTGTACGCGGTGACCGACTTCGTGGTCGACAACTACCTGCCGATCGTGCACCGCTTCCGCGACACCCTGGACCTGCTGGAAAAGGACATCTTTGCCGACAGCTACAAGCGCAGCACGGTGGTACGGCTTTACGAGCTCAAGCGCGAACTGAACAAGATGCGGATGGCGGTGGCACCGCTGCAGGATGTGCTGGCGCAGCTGCGCCGCTACCAGGGTGACCTGATTCCCGATGAAGTGAAGCTCTACGTGCGCGACGTGCATGACCACGCGGTACGCATCAGCGATGTGATCGACACCCTGCGCGAGATGCTGGGCACCGCACTGAGCGTGAACCTGTCGCTGGTGACGCTGGCGCAGGGCGAGACGGTCAAGCGCCTGGGTGCATGGGCCGCACTGCTGGCAGCGCCGACGCTGATCACCAGCTGGTACGGCATGAACTTCAGCCACATGCCCGAGCTGAGCCAGCCGTGGTCGTATCCGCTGATGATTGTCGGCGTGGGCGGTGTGTGCGTGGGCCTGTACCGGTTGTTCAAGCGCGCGAAGTGGTTGTAGCGCGTATCGACCAACGGTCGATACCCACCATGCACGGGGGTGTCGATACCCACCACGCACGGGAGGCGTCGATACCCGGCAATCCGGTAGGCCGCGACCGTTGGTCGTGGCACATGCCCCGCTTCTGGTAGTGCCGGCCCCTGGCCGGCAACCAGGGCAATGCCGGCCAGTGGCCGGCACTACCGTTCGGCATCAAGCCACGTAGACGGTCTTGATGTTCATGAACTCGTGGATGCCGTGGTCGGCCAGCTCCCGGCCGAAGCCGGACTGCTTGCTGCCACCGAACGGCAGCCGAGCGTCGCTCTTGACGATGGCGTTGACGAACGCGGCGCCGCATTCCATGCGCTGCGCGAAGGCTTCGCCGCGCACCGGGTCGCGCGTCCACACGCTGCCGCCCAGGCCGAAGCGGGTGTCGTTGGCCACGCGCAGCGCCTCGGCCTCATCCTTGACCCGGATCACCGCAGCCACCGGCCCGAACAGCTCCTCGTCGTAGGCAGGCATGCCTGGGCCGACCTGATCGAGCACGGTCGCCGGATAGCCCGCATGGGTGCCGGCAATGGGCTCGCCGCCGACCAGAACGCGCGCGCCCTTGGCGACGCTGGCCTGCACCTGCTTGTGCAGTTCGTCGCGCAGATCGGCACGGGCCATCGGCGCCAGCGTGGTGCCACGCTCACTGGGATCGCCATACTGGCGCTGGCCCGCGGCTTCAACGAAGCGTCGGGTGAAGTCATCGGCCACCGCATCGACCACGATGAAGCGCTTGGCCGCAATGCAGGTCTGCCCGCTGTTGTCGAAACGCGACTTCACCGCCGCCGCCACGGCCTTGTCGAGGTCGGCATCGTCGAGTACCACGAAGGCATCGCTGCCACCCAGCTCCATCACCGACTTCTTCAGCTGGCTGCCTGCAGTGGACGCGATCGAGCGCCCTGCCCGTTCGCTGCCGGTCAGCGTCACCGCCTTCACCCGTGCGTCGCGCAGCACCTCGGCAGCCTGGTCGTTGTCAATGTGCAGCACGTCGAACACGCCATCAGGCAGGCCTCCGTCACGACACACCGCCAGGATCAGGTCGGCGCACTGCGGCACGTTGCTGGCGTGCTTGAGCAGGGCCACGTTGCCGGCCATGAACGCCGGGGCCAGGAAACGGAACACCTGCCAGATCGGGAAATTCCATGGCAGCACCGCGAACACGCAGCCGATCGGCTCGTAACGCACGTAGCTGCGCTGGGCTTCGGTGTCGATCAGCTGCGGCTTGAGATAGTCGGCTGCGTGGTCGGCGTAGTACTCGCAGGCGGCAGCGCACTTGTCGACCTCGGCCAGCGCCTCGGCCTTGAGCTTGCCCATCTCATGGGTCATCGCCTGCTGCAGGTCGTCGCGACGCGTGCGCAGCTGCGCGGCGATCTGGCGAAGGACGGCGCCGCGATCCTGCAGCGAGCGATCGGCCCAGCCGGGGAAGGCATCGGCGGCGGCCTGCAGGCGCTGCTCGATGTCAGCAGCGCCCATCAGTTCATGGCGGTAGGTCACCTGGCCGGTGGCCGGGTCGATTATCTCGACGGTCATGGGGGATCTCCATCTGGAAGACCCCCATTGTGCGCCGCTGTCCGTGAGCCGGGTGTTGCCGGCGCTGTCGACAGGCCGTGTGCTCAGCCGTTGTCCTGCCGCGCCAGCTGCAGGTCGCGCTGGCGCCGTTTCTCGGCGCGGGCATTGATGTACCAGCCGATCACCGCAGCGATCGACACCGCCGACACCAGCAGCGTGGCCAATGCGTTGATCTTCGGGCTGATGCCCATGCGCACCGAGGCGAACACCTTCATCGGCAGCGTGGTCGAGCCCGGCGTGGCCACGAAGCTGGCCACCACCACGTCATCCAGCGACAGGGTGAAGGCCAGCAGCCAACCCGCCACCAGCGCCGGCGCGATGATGGGCAGGGTGATGCGGGTGAACACGGTCAACCGGCTGGCGCCCAGGTCCATCGCCGCTTCTTCCAGCGACAGGTCCATTTCCTGCAGCCGCGAGGACACCACCACGGTGACGAAGCAGAGGGTGAAGGTCACGTGCGCGATCCAGATGGTGGCCAGGCCACGCGCCGGGAAGCCGGGAATCGCGCCCATCGATGCCAGCAGCGCCATCAGCGAGAAGCCCAGGATCACGTCCGGCATCACCAGCGGCGCGGTCACCAGCGCGCCGAACAGTGGCTTGCCACGGAATCGCTTGAAGCGGGTCATCACCATCGCCGCCAGCGTACCCAGCACGGTGGCGGTACAGGCGGTCCAGAACGCCACCACCAGGCTGGTCCACATCGCGTCCATCAGCGCGCGGTCGGCGAACAGGTCGCTGTAGGCGCGGGTGGAGAACCCGGCCCAGACCATCGCCAGCCGCGAGCTGTTGAACGAGTAGAACATCAACAACAGGATCGGCAGGTACAGGAAGGCGAAGCCGAGCAGCAGCACGCCCAGCCCCAGGCCCTTGGCGGTACGCGGGCTCATGCCTGCTTCCCTTCCAGCAGGCGCTGCTGGGAACGGTTGAACAGCAGGATCGGCACCAGCAGCAACAGGATCATCGCCACCGCCATCGCCGAAGCGCCCGGCCAGTTGCGGTTGTTGAAGAACTCGTTCCACAACTGGCGGCCGACCATCAGCGTCTCCGAACCACCGAGCATTTCCGGGATCACGAACTCACCCACCGCCGGGATCATCACCAGCATGCAGCCGGCGATGATGCCGGCCTTCGACAGCGGCAACGTGATGCGCAGGAACGCCTGCCACGGCTTGGCGCCGAGGTCGTAGGCCGCTTCCAGCAGGCGGTGGTCATGCTTGACCAGGTTGGCGTACAGCGGCAGCACCATGAACGGCAGGTAGCAGTAGACGATGCCGATATAGGCGGCGGTCGGCGTATCGATCAGCTGCAGTTTCGGCAGCCCCATCGACGTCATCAGCGTCTGCAGGCCAGTGAACTGCAGGAACTGGTCAAGCAGGCCATTGCGGTCCAGGATTGCCTTCCACGCATACACGCGGATCAGGAACGAGGTCCACGACGGCAGCACCACCAGCATCATCGCCACGTTGCGTGCGGCCGGCGACAGGCGCGCGATGGCATAGGCCATCGGATAGCCGATCAGCAGGGTGAAGAAGGTGGAGATCGCCGCGATCTTGATCGAGCTCAGGAACGCCTGCGCATAGATCGAATCGCGGAACAGCGCCAGGTAGTTCTCCAGGTTCAGCTTCAGCGAGAAGCCGCCGTCGGCGTACTGCAGCAGCCAGGTATACGGCGGCGAGCCGACCCGGCTGAGCGAGAAGCTGATCATCAGCACGATCAGGAACGGCACTGCGAAGAACAGCAGCAGCCACAGGTACGGAATGCCGATCACCGTGGCACGCAGCCCCGGCCGCCAGCGCTTCAGGCCGGCGACGCTCATGAGGTCAGCACCACGCCGTCGTTGTCGCGCCAGTGCACCCACACGCTGTCGCCCCAGGTCAGGCCATCGCTGGCCCAGCGCTGCGAATTGGCGAAATTGGCCAGCACCTTGGCGCCGCTGGGCAGCCGCACGTGGTAGACCGAATGGCTGCCGAAATAGGCGATGTCCTCGATCACGCCCTGCGCTTTGTTGGTGTGCCCATCCGGCTCGTCCTTGCCGATCATCACCTTCTCCGGGCGCAGCGCGAATGCGACCGGCTGCCCTTCGTAACAGGTGATGCCATGGGCGATGTAGATCGGTGCCGGGAACAGCGGCGAGCGCACGGTCACGTACTCGGGCAGGTCCTCGTCGATCACCCCGTCAAACAGGTTGACCGAACCGATGAACTCGGCGACGAAGCGGTTGGCCGGCTGCTCGTAGACCTCGTCCGGCTTGCCGACCTGCTGGATCCAGCCGGCATCCATCACCGCGATGCGGGTGGCCATGGTCATCGCTTCTTCCTGGTCGTGGGTGACCATCACGCAGGTCACGCCCGACGACTCGATGATGCTGACCAGTTCCAGCTGCATCTGCGAGCGCAGCTTCTTGTCCAGTGCGCCCATCGGCTCGTCCAGCAGCAGCAGCTTCGGCCCCTTGGCCAGCGACCGCGCCAGCGCCACGCGCTGCTGCTGGCCACCGGACAGCTGGTGCGGCTTGCGCTTGCCCAGGTGGCCCATCTGCACCAGGTCGAGCATCTCGCCGACGCGCTTGCTGATCGCGTCCTTGCCCAGGCCATCCTGCTTCAGGCCGAAGGCAATGTTCTGCTCCACCGTCATGTGCGGGAACAGGGCATAGGACTGGAACATCATGTTGACCGGCCGCTGGTACGGCGGCAGCGCGTCCAGGCGCTGGCCATCGACGGTGATGCTGCCCTTGGTGGGCGTCTCGAAGCCGCCCAGGCAGCGCAGCAGGGTCGATTTGCCGCTGCCGGAGCCTCCGAGCAGGGCAAAGATCTCGCCCTTGCGCACGTCCAGATTGACGTCGTCGACGGCGACGAAACCGTCGAATTCCTTGCGCAAATCACGAATGGAGAGATAGCCGGGCGCACCGGTCGTGTCGACGACGGCGGCTACCGGCTGGGCTTCAACGGGCATGGGGGCTCCGGGAGCGGGCGGTGGACAGCGGCCGCCATTCTAACGGCCGGGGGCTGCAGGGGATATGACGGCGACGGGTGGCACCCACC
>NZ_JCACKF010000021.1:0-30068 GCF_059505245.1 Stenotrophomonas sp. | reverse complement strand
GGCACCCACCTGCCAGCCAGCCCTTAGCGCCCGGTCTTCACCTCGGTCCACAGCCGGGTGTAGAGCTTGTCGGTCTCCGGCGTGTTGATCGAGTAGGTGAACATCTTCTCGGCCACGTCGGCCGGCGGGTAGATGGTCGGGTCGGTACGGATCGCCTCGTCCACCAGCGGGGTCGCGGTCGGCACCGGGTTGGCGTAGTGGATGAAGTTGGTGTTGGCCGCGGCAACCTTCGGCTGCAGCAGGTAGTTGATGAAGGCGTACGCGGCTTCCGGATGCTTGGCGTCCTTCGGGATCGCCAGCATGTCGAACCACTGCGGTGCGCCTTCCTTCGGGATCGAATAGGCCACGTGCACGCCATTGCTGGCTTCCTCGGCGCGGTCGCGGGCCTGGATGATGTCACCCGACCAGCCGACCACCAGGCAGGTACCGCCGTTGGCCAGCGAACCCACGTACTGCGAGGAGTGGAAGTTCTGCACGTACGGGCGGATCGACTTCAGCAGGTCGGCGGCCTTCTGCAGCTCGGCCGGGTCGCCGCTGTGCGGGTCCAGGCCCAGGTAATGCAGTGCGATCGGGATCATGTCCGCCGGCGTGTCCAGGATGGTCACGCCGCAGTCCTTCATCTTGCTGATGTTCTCCGGCTTGAACACCAGGTCCCAGCTGTTGGCGATGTCGGCGCTGCCGCCGAAGCGCTGCTTCAGCATGTCCACGTTGTAGCCGATGCCGGTGGTGCCGATCATGTACGGCACGCCGTACTGGTTGCCCGGGTCCTGGGTGGCGATGCGCTTCATCACCGCCGGATCGAGGTTGGCCAGGTTCGGGATCTTGCTCTTGTCCAGCGGCAGGAACACACCGGCCTGGATCTGGCGACCGAAGAAGTTCAGGGTCGGCACCACCACGTCATAGCCGCTGTTGCCGGCCAGCAGTTTGGTCTCGACCATCTCGTCACTGTCGAACACATCGTAGGTCACCTTGATCCCGCTCTCCTTCTCGAAGGTCGGAATGGTGTCCTCGGCGATGTAATCGCTGTAGTTGTAGACGTTCAGGACCTGGCTGTCCTGCGCGCCGCCATTGCCACCGCCACAGGCGGCGAGCATGGCGGAGGCCAGGCCGAGCGTGAGGATGCGCAGCTTCATCGGGTGCTCCAGAATGCGGGAAGGGGGGGCCGGCGGGGCCGGCGACGGGTGCCAGCCTACCCCCCGGCGGCGGATTTTTCTATTCCGGATGCTCAGACGTTCAGCAGCAGGAACTCGCGCTCCCACGAGCTGATGACGCGGAAAAAGGTCTCGTATTCCTTGCGCTTGACCGAGATGTAGGCCCGGCAGAAGCGCTCACCCAGCAGGGCCTGCAGCTCGCTGCACCGCTCCAGCCCGTCCAGCGCCTCGCCCAGCGAGCGCGGCAGGTTGTAGCCCAGTTCCTTGGCGCTGCCGGTCACCGGCGCATCCGGTGCCAGCCGCTCGCGGATGCCCAGCAGGCCGCAGGCCAGGGTCGCGGCCATCGCCAGGTAGGGATTGGCATCGGACCCGGCGAAACGGCTCTCCACGCGCATGTTCTCCGGCGTATCCAGCGGCACGCGCAGGCCGCAGGTGCGGTTGTCGAAGCCCCAGTGGACGTTGCTCGGCGAGACTTCGCCGAACACCAGCCGGCGGTAGGAGTTCACGTTCGGCGCGAAGAACGCCATCGCCTGCGGTGCGTACTTCTGCAGGCCGCCCAGGTAGTGGCCGAACACCGGGCTGAACTCGCCCTCGGCATCGGTCTCGCCGGCGAATACGTTGCTGCCATCACTCACCCGCACCAGGCTCTGGTGGATGTGCATGGCACTGCCCGGCTCGTTTTCCATCGGCTTGGCCAGGAACGTGGCATACACCCCGTGGCGCATCGCCGCTTCGCGCATGGTGCGCTTGAACAGGAACACCTGGTCGGCCAGGTCCATCGCATCGGCATGGGTGAAGTTGACCTCCAGCTGCGCCGCGCCGGACTCGTGGATCAGCGTGTCCACGTCCAGCTTCATCGCATCGGCGTAGTCGTACATCAGGTCGAGGATCGGGTCGAACTCGTTGACCGCATCGATCGAGTACGACTGCCGCGCGGTCTCCGGGCGCCCGGAGCGGCCGGCCGGTGGCAGCAGCGGGAAGTCCGGGTCGGTGTTCTTCTGCACCAGGAAGAACTCCAGTTCCGGCGCCACCACCGGGCGCAGGCCCAGCTCGGCGTAGGCTGCCAGCACGCGGCGCAGCACGTTGCGCGGCGCCAGTTCGTGCGGCTCACCGCTCTTGGTGTAGCAATCGTGGATGACCTGCGCGGTGGCGTCGGCCGCCCACGGCACCATGCGCACCGTGTCCGGATCGGGGCGCAGCATCATGTCCGAGTCCGACGGCGAGGTCAGCTCGTAATAATCGTCAGGGAACTCACCGGTGACGGTGGTGGCGAAGATGCCCTCAGGCAGGCGCGTGCCGTAGTCGTGCGAGAACTTGTCGGCGGGAATGATCTTGCCGCGCGCGTTGCCGGTGATGTCCGGCACCAGGCATTCCACCTCGGTGATGCGCCGCTCCTTCAGCCAGCGCAGCAGCGTGCTTTCCTGCGGTGCGGGGGGCGTGGCCGTCTTGCGCGGGCGCGTTCGGGAACTCATCGGGAATCCAGTCGGTTCTGTTGGTGCTGCCGGCAAGCCTGGCCGAACGCACGGAAAATAGCGTGATAGAACGGCGCCTGCATGACACGCCACTCCGGGTGCCACTGTACGCCGAGCACGAAACGATGGTGCAGGCTGCGTGCCGCTTCGACCAGCCCATCGTCGGCCACGGCCTCGACCTGCAGCCCCTGCGCCAGGCGGGCGACACCCTGCCCGTGTACCGAATTGACCTGCGCGCGGCCACTGCCGTGCCACTGCGCCAGCCAGCCATCGGCGGCCAGCGTGACCGCGTGCGCCGGCCCATACTGCACCTCCACCGGCGCCTGCGGTTCTTCGCGATGGTCGGCCAGGCCAGGCACCGCGTGAACCTGCGGATGCAGGCTGCCGCCCAGCGCGACGTTCAACTCCTGGAAGCCGCGGCAGATCGCCAGCACCGGCAGGTCCAGCGCCAGTGCCTCGTGCAGCAACGCAAAGGCATTGGCATCGCGGGCCGGGTCATGTGGATTGCCTGGCCAGCTGCGGCCACCTTCGTAGTGCTGCGGTTCGATATTGCTGACCGCGCCGGTCAGCAGCAGGCCATCCAGCCCCTGCAGCCAGTCGCCGGCCGGCAGCGGTGGCTGCAGGCTCGGCAACACTACCGGAGTCACCTCGGCCGCCTCGGCCAGCGCGCGCACGTACTTCTCGCCGGCCACCGCGAAACGGTGATGGCCGAGCACGGTGCTGTCGGTGGGCAGGCCCACCCAGGGCAGGCGGCGCATGGGAAAACTCCTTGGCGTGCCAACACGTTACCCGTCGCCCGGCGAAGCCGGCAAGTCGGTGCCGTCACACCACAGCCGTCACGCATCGGCGAAACTACCGGGGTGAACGCCGATCGACCTGCCCCGCTCCGCCCTCCCGCCCTGCACCCGCGAGGCCTGCAGTGAGCGCCGCGTTCCCGCCCAGCTGGTACGCCGCCAGCCTGCCCGAACCGCCCGCACTGCCCCCGCTGCAGGGTAATGTGCAGGCCGACGTTGCGGTGCTGGGCGCCGGCTATACCGGCCTGACCGCAGCCCTGGAACTGGCGGCACGTGGCCGGCGCGTGGTAGTGCTGGAAGCGCAGCGGATCGGCTGGGGCGCGTCCGGCCGCAACGGCGGGCAGGCGCTGGTCGGCTATGGCTGCGAGGTGGACGAACTGGAGCGTCAGCTCGGTCGTGATGATGCGCGCCACCTGTTCGACTGGTCGCGCGACGCGGTGCAGGCGATGCGCGCCCGCATCAATCGCCACGGCATTGACTGCCATTGGGTGGAAGGCCACGCCAGCGTCGCCATCCGCGAACGCCATGAGCGCGAGCTGCGGGCCAACTGCGAGCACCTGCAACGCCATTACGACTACCCCATGCAGTGGTGGGACCGTGACGCCCTGCGCGCGCAGCTGGACAGCCCGCGCTATCGTGCCGCGATGTTCGATCCGCTCAGCGCGCACCTGCACCCGCTGGCCTATGCGCGCGGTCTGGCCGATGCGGCGCGCGCGGCCGGCGTGGTGATCCACGAGGATTCGGCGGTAACCCGCGTGCAGCGCGGACCGCAGCCCACCCTGCACACCGCGCAGGGCAGCGTACGCGCCGCGCATCTGGTGGTGGCCGGAAATGCCTGGCTGCAGGGCCTGCTGCCCGAGCTGGAACGGCGGATCATGCCGGTCGGCACCTATATCGGCGCCAGCGCGCCGCTGGGGGCCGAGCGCGCCCGCGCCCTGATCGGCAACGACATGGCCGTGGCCGACACCGCCTGGGCATTGGACTATTTCCGCCTCAGCCATGACCATCGGCTGCTGTTTGGCGGGCGCGCCAGCTACTCGGCGCTGCCCCCACCCGGCCTGCGCGGGGTGATGCAGCGGCGCATGCACCAGGTGTTCCCACAGCTGGCCGACGTGGCGCTGGACCAGGTCTGGGGCGGCTATGTGGACATCACCCGCAACCGCGCCCCGCATTGGGGCCGGCTGGACGGCGACCTGTACTTCGCGCAGGGCTTCTCCGGCCATGGGGTGGCCGCCGCCGGGCTGGCCGGCGAGGTGATCGCCGCCGCCATTGCCGGCCAGAGCGAGCGCCTGGACGTGTTCCAGCGCCTTCGGCATGCGCCCTTCCCCGGCGGCCGGCTGCTGCGCACGCCGCTGCTGGTGGCGGCGATGTCCTGGTACAAGCTGCGGGATGCGTTGTGGTGAAGATTCTGCATCTCCACCTGTATTGAACGTTCTGACAAACGTACCGCAGCGCTGATCGTGCTGCACACGTCACAGATTTTCACGCGACATCTGTGATGGATGGCTGGACAATTTCCTAAATGCGCAGCTATGCAATTGCATAATCGTTCGCAGACCGATACCGTCCTGAGAAACCGGGCCCCGCGGCGAATGGATGCTGACAGGGGACACGTAGGAGAGGGGGACGTGCGATTGGACTGGTGGAAAGAAGGATTGTTGCTGAAGGTGCGCATTCGTCCGGCTGGCCTGATGATTGCCTTGCTTTATGCAGTTGCCTATTGGGCAACCCGACAGCTGTCGCTGGATCAGTTCTATTTGCCAGCCGGCATCCGGGTGGCAGCCGTGCTGTTGTGCCCGCCGCGCCTGTGGCCCTACCTACTGCTGGGCGAATATGCGTACTTTGCACAGTCCCGCGTGCCGATGATCGAGAAGTACGGCCTGACATGGGTCATTGTTGCCTCCGCATTCCTCATGCCAGCGGTGATGCTGATTGTGAAGCTGCAACGGCGACTGATGGCGGAGTCGCAGACGATCGGCCTCTTGTTGATTGCCGCCGCTTCCAGCGTCGTTATTACTCTGCTCAACCTCAGTTTTTCCCATCTGCTCTGGCCAACACCTCCTTCCACACCCTTCCTGACCAATGCCGCGCGCTTCAGCGTGGGTGATTTCATCGGCATTCTGACGGTGGCCCCCATCGCCATGCTGTGGGCGCGGCAGGACGTGGGGCAGGAGTGGAACGCTCGACGAAAGACCCCGATGCTGGCAGCACTTTCATCGATGCTGCTGATCGGGATAGCAGCGACTCAACTGCCCGCAGACTGGATTGCATTGAAGGCAACGTTCCTGCTGCTGTTGGCACTCCCCGCGGCCGCGCTTACCTGCCTGTATGGCTGGAAGGGGGCTGCCCTTGCAGTGCCGGTGCTCAACATGGTCATCGGCCTGACCACGCCCAACACCCATCCCACCGCATTCGATCCAGCGGCCTTCATCACCCAGCAGATCATGGCGATCAGCGGCATCGTATTGCTGCTGCTCGGATCACGCATCACCCACTTCTACCACCGTTACAGGCTGCGCGAGATGGGGGAAAGGGACGCCATCCATCTGGCGAGGAGCTCGCAATTGGCCAGCGAGATGGAGCTGCGTGAACGTGCCCTGCACCTTCGCAAGCTCGGCGACGGCATTGATACGTCGCTGGTTGAGCTGGCCGAATGGCTCAAGGCCCAGGGACATCACGCAGTGGCCAACAGCCTTCTGCATACCTCGAATGTACATTCGCGGCTCTTTCGCGAACAGACAAGCATGGTCTATCCCTCGGGCCTGGAGCATCTTGGGCTTTACGTGGCCCTGCAGGCGGGTGGCATCCGTGAGTCGTGGAAGCTGACGGAGCGCGTTCTCCGCCCGGATCTGAAAGGCGACCCCTGCAACCTGAGCGTGGAACTGCAATTGGCCGCTTACCGGACACTGATTGACGCGGTCTCCATTCTTCTCAAGCATGAAGGTGGTCAGATTCGCATTCGTGCAAGGTGCGGCAGAATGGGCTCCAGGCGCGGAATCCTCATGGTCGTGTCACTGCTGGAACAGCGCAGACGCCTTTCCAAGCAGACAACGATGGCAGCGTTCGAGCGACTGACCGGGCGAACCCTCCCCTATGACGGGACCGTTGACTGCTATCGCAACCGGGTCAGGATTCTGTTCCTCGACCGCGAAACCAGACTGGAGGCAGTAGCCAGTACTCCATCGCGGTACGGCTGCCCCGCACCCTCTGCGCTGCAGTAGTGCATTTCACAGTCAAGCGACCGGATCGAACCAACACAGCAGAATCGCATAACGTCCCGCTCGTCCCCCTGGCCCAGGGCGTCATGGGCACCCGGCGAACACCGGGTGCCCATGCAGTCTGATACTGAAGCTGGCCGATATCCCGGCAACTGTCAGTATCAGGGTGCCTCTACTGCCCACAACACATCAGCTCCGCTTGCATACCCCGGCTGGAGGGCAACCCCTGCCTGCTGACTGTCGACCTGCAGCTCGCCATCTATCGCTCGCTGATCGAGGCGGTGTCGCTGCTGCTGGAACTGGAGTCGGGACAGGTCAGCGTGCGCGCCCGGAGCGGCCAGGCGGGCGACCGGCGCGGCATCGTGGTGGTCGTTGGCCTGCTTGACCGCGGTCGCACGCTGTCGAACCGGACCGTTCAGCAGGCCATCGAGCGTCTGGCCGGCCGGATAATGGCCTACGGCGGCACGGTGCATTGCCGTGGCAACCGGCTCCGGCTCGTCCTGCACGAATCGCTTGCGGGTACAGCGGCGGCATTCGCATCGCCTGCCTGATCGGTGAACGACGCGCAGGGCACGCTGCTCCGGCTAAAGTTGCACCCGAAACCGCCGCTATCCGTGCCGAGTCCCTCCCTCGTGAGCCACCGCATCATGCCCGTCCTGCCGCAGGCCGCCGTCGATGGCGACCTGGCCGATCCGCTGCCGCAACGGATCCTGCTGGTCGAAAACTCCCGTGCGTTCACCGGCATGCTGCGCGAGGCCATCGAGCAGCGCCTGGAACTGCCGGTGGTGATCGCTTCCACCCTGGCCGAGGCCGATCGCCTGCTGAGCGAGGATGGGGGCTGGTTCCTGGTACTGACCGGGCTGGTGCTGGCCGACGGCGACCGCGACGCGGTGGTCGAGTTCTTCCTCAGGCGCGGCCTGCCCACCGTGGTGGTCAGCAGCGTCTACGACGAGGATCTGCGCAAGCGCGTACTGCAGCAGCAGATCATCGACTACGTGCTGAAGAACACGCCGGGCAGCATCGACTACCTGGTGTGGCTGGTGCAGCGCCTGGAGCGCAACCGGCGCATTGCGGCACTGGTGGTGGACGACTCGCCGTCCGCGCGCGGCTATGCCGCCGCCCTGCTGCGCATGTATGGCCACGAGGTGCACGAGGCCGCTGACGGCAACGAGGGCCTGGCCGCGATCGACGCGCATCCTGCGATCCGCCTGGCCGTGGTCGACCAGGAAATGCCGGGCATGCAGGGCGTGGAGTTCACCCGCCGCCTGCGCACCCTGCGCTCGCGCGACAAGGTGGCGGTGATCGGCATTTCCGGCAATGCCGATGCCTCGCTGATCCCGCGCTTCCTGAAGAACGGCGCCAACGACTTCCTGCGCAAGCCGTTCTCGCGCGAGGAGTTCTTCTGCCGGGTCTCGCAGAACGTGGATCAGCTGGAGCTGATCGGCACGCTGCAGGACCTGGCCACCCGCGACTTCCTCACCGGCCTGCCCAACCGTCGCTGCTTCCTGGAACAGAGCCAGCGCCAGCTGCCGCAACTGCAGCTGCATGGCCAGTGCGTGGCGGTGGCAATGATCGACATCGACCACTTCAAGCACATCAACGACACCTACGGTCACGAAGCCGGCGATGACGCGCTGCGCGCGGTGGCCGGTGCGGTGGCCGCGCATGCCCGCAGCCACGACCTGACCGCCCGCTTCGGCGGCGAGGAGTTCTGCCTGCTGGTGCCGGACATGGAGCAGGACGAGGCCCTGCTGTACTTCGAGGAACTGCGCCAGCGCATCGCCGCGCTGGAAGTGGACATCGGCACCGCCAGCCTGCGCATGACGGTGAGCATCGGCCTGTGCTGCCTGCGCCCGCAGCGCGATGCACTGCATCGGCTGATCTCCGAAGCCGACCGCCAGCTGTACCTGGCCAAGGCCGGCGGCCGCAACCGGGTCAGCTGCACCACGGTGGCCAGCCCGCTGCGCCCGCGCGAGCCCGCGCTGACCTGACCAGGCAGCCTTGATCCAGATCAACGCCGCGCCAGCGCGGCAGCTCTACAGTCAGCCCCGACATACGCATGAAGGGGAGCCGGGGATGGCACTACTGGTCTGGCAGGACGATCTGAACATCGGCATCGATGTGATCGACCAACAACACCGCCGCATCATCGAGATGCTCAACCATTTGCACGTGGCCCAGGCCAGCATGCAGCGTGCGGCAGTGGGCGAGGTGATCGACGAAGTGGTGGACTACACCATGTCGCACTTCGCGTTCGAGGAAGAACTGATGGAGGAAGCGGGCTATCCGTTCTGTGCCGCGCACAAGCGCGTGCATGAAGTCTTCATCAAGCGGGTATCGGAGTACCGCATGCGCTTCCAGGCCGGCGAGGACATCAGCGATGAACTACGCACCATGCTCTCGCGCTGGTTGTTCAACCACATCCGCGGCGATGACCAGGCCTACGCCGAACAGGTCAAGGCGCACTTGAACCAGTTCGCCCGCGAACACCAGGGCGGCGGTTGGCTGGGGCGCACGCTCAAGCGCTTCTTTGGCTGAGCCGCAGCGCGCGCCGGTGCAGGGCCACCAGCGCGCACAGGGTCGCTGCCGCAGTCAGGCACAGGTAGTAGCCGACCGCGACCAGGCCGAAGCGTTCGGCCAGCCAGGTGGCCAGGTACGGCGCCGGCGCCGCACCCAGAATGCCGGCCAGGTTGAATGACAGCGAGGCGCCGGTGTAGCGCACTTCCACCGGGTAGATCTCGGCCAGGAAGGTGCCGCAGGGGCCGTAGGTCAGCCCCATCAGGAACAGGCCCAGGCACAGGAACGCCGTGACCAGCCAGGGACTGTGCGGCTGGAACAGCGGAGCGAACAGCACGCCGAAGCCGATGATCAGCACGCTGGCCACGATCATCGTGCGACGCGTGCCCCAGCGGTCGCCATAGCGCGCCGACAACGGGATGCCCAGCGCGAAGAACAGCATGCCGGCCATCTGCATCAGCAGGAACTGCTCGCGGCTGTAGCCCAGCACGGCGGTGCCATGGCCGAGGCTGAACACGGTCATCAGGTAGAACAGCACGAAGGTGGCGAACGCCCCCAGCGTGCCCAGCAGCATCGCCACCGGATGGTCACGCAGCACCGTCCACATCGGCAGCCGCACCGGCGCCTTGCGCTCCAGTGCCTGCTTGAAGTCGGGCGTCTCATGGATGTTCAGGCGCACCCACAGGCCCAGGCCGACCAGCAGCGCGCTGGCCACGAACGGAATACGCCAGCCCCACTGCAGGAAGTCGTCCTGGCTCAGGCAGCGGCCGAGCGCCAGGAAAATGCCCGCCGACAACAGGAAACCGATCGGCGCGCCCAGCTGCGGGAACATGCCGTACCAGGCGCGCTTGCCCGGCGGCGCGTTCTCGGTGGCCAGCAGCACCGCCCCACCCCACTCGCCGCCCAGCCCCAGGCCCTGGCCGAAGCGGCACAGCGCCAGCAGCGCGGGCGCCCACAGGCCAATCTGCGCGTGGGTCGGCAGCAGACCGATCAGCACCGTAGACAGGCCCATGGTCAGCAACGCGGCGACCAGGGTGGCCTTGCGGCCGATGCGGTCGCCGAAATGGCCGAACACCGCCGAGCCGACCGGCCGTGCGATGAACGCCACCGCGAAGGTCGCCAGTGACTGCAACAGCGCCGCCTGTTCGCTGCTGTCCGGGAAGAACAGGTGCGGGAACACCAGCACCGCGGCCGTGGCGTAGATGTAGAAATCGAAGAATTCGATGGTGGTGCCGATCAGGCTGGCCAACAGGACGCGGCGGGGAGAGTTCACGGGCGGTGCGGCAGCGGTGATCGTCGACATCGGCAACACGGGTAACGGCGGATCGCCCGATTCTGCCACGGGCCGGTGGCCGCACGGGACGATGGTTTCAGCCGACACCGATGCCAATAAGGGTGCCAGGCGCCATTGTTCTGCAGGTCCTCGCCCCTGCTCGACCACATTCCACGAAATGCAGCCGAGCATCGGCTCGGCTCTACATGTGGGCGCAAGCCCCGGCGCTGTTACAGCTGGATCCAGGTGGCCTTGATCTCGCTGTACTTGTCGAACGCATGCAGCGATTTGTCGCGCCCATTGCCGGACTGCTTGTAGCCACCGAACGGGGCGGTCATGTCACCGCCATCCCAGCCGTTCACCCAGACGCTGCCGGCGCGCAGCTGGCGTGCGACGCGATGGGCGCGGCCCAGATCGCGCGTCCACAGGCCAGCGGCGAGGCCGTAGCGGCTGTCATTGGCCAGGCGCACCGCTTCGGCTTCGTCGTCAAAGCCGAGCACCGCCAGCACCGGCCCGAATACTTCCTCGCGCGCCAATGCCTGGTCGGGGCTCACTTGATCGAATACCGTGGGCTGCACATAACAACCGCCCGCCTCGACATCGGCGCGATGACCGCCCAGCAGCAGGCGGGCGCCCTCGCTTTCGGCACGCACGATATCCCCCATCACCTTGTCCAGATGCGCGGCATCCACCAGCGCGCCCATCGGTGCGTCGGCGTCAAGCGGGTGGCGCGGCTGCATGTGCTGGCCGTAGGCAACCACCTGGTGCACGAAATCCTCGCGGATCGAGCGCTGCACCAGCAGCCGTGACCCGGCAGTACAGACCTCGCCCTGGTTGAAGAAGATGCCCCGTGCCACCGCCTTCGCAGCGGCATCCAGATCGGGGGCATCGGCAAACACCACGTGCGGGCTCTTGCCACCACACTCCAGCCAGACCCGCTTGAGGTTGGACCGCCCTGAATACTGCAGCAGCCGCGCGCCGGTGGCCGTGGAGCCGGTGAACGCCAGCACGTCCACATCCATGTGCAGGGCCAACGGCTCACCGACGCGCGCACCGTGGCCCGGCAGCACGTTCAGCACGCCCTCCGGCAGGCCCGCTTCGGTGGCCAGCGCCGCCAGCCGCAACGCACTCAGGGGCGAGCGCTCGGAAGGCTTGAGCACCACCGAGTTGCCCATGGCCAATGCAGGCGCGATCTTCCAGCACGCCATCAGCAACGGGAAATTCCACGGCACGATCGCCGCCACCACGCCGGCGGGCTCGCGCGTGACCAGGCCCAGCTCATGCGGGCCGGTGGGCGCGACCTCACCGTACAGCTTGTCCACCGCTTCGGCCGTCCAGCGCAGGCAGCGCACCGCGCCGGGCAGGTCGATACGACGCGCATCACGCACCGGCTTGCCCATGTCCAGGGTTTCCAGCAGGGCCAGCTCGTCCGCGTGTTTTTCCACCAACGCCGCCAACGCCAGCAGCACGCGCTTGCGATGGGCCGGGCTGGCCTGTGACCAGTGGCCCGCATCGAAGGCACGCCGCGCCGCGCCCACTGCGCGCTCCACGTCCTGTGCATCGCAGTCGGCGACCACCCCCAGCACGCGACCATCAATCGGGCTGATGCAGTCGAAGCGCGCGCCGCTGGCAGCGTCGGTGTAACGACCCTCGACAAAGGCCTGTCCGGGTATCGAAAGCTGCTGGGCCAGCGCCTGCCAGTGGCTGCGGTCGGGAAAGTCGGCCATGTCGGGCTCCTCGGAACAGTTTCCCCGGTTATACCGGCGCGGCCGCGACTCCACCGTGACGTGGCTGCGCTACATTTCCCCCATCGGACCCGATGGAGCTGGCATGAAGCGTTCCGCGAGCGACCTGCACGATCTG
The DNA here is from genome assembly GCF_059505245.1 of Stenotrophomonas sp. NCBI lineage: Bacteria > Pseudomonadati > Pseudomonadota > Gammaproteobacteria > Lysobacterales > Lysobacteraceae > Stenotrophomonas > Stenotrophomonas sp. The sequence continues at coordinate 17,780 of NZ_JCACKF010000021.1, read as the reverse complement.
GCCACCCAACGCCCGGAGTCATTGGAGGCGTACTGGATGCCGTTCACCGCCAACCGCCAGTTCAAGGCTGCGCCGCGTGTGCTGGTGCGTGCCGAGGACATGCACTACGAGGATGTCGACGGCCGCCAGATCCTCGATGGCACCGCCGGCCTCTGGTGCTGCAACGCGGGCCATGCACGGCCGCGCATCGTCGAGGCCATCGTCGAGCAGGCGCGCACGCTCGACTATTCGCCGGCCTTCCAGATGGGCTCGCCGCCGGCCTTCGCCCTGGCGCAGCGGCTGGCCGCACTGGCGCCGGGCCCGCTCAACCATGTGTTCTTCACCAGCTCCGGTTCCGAGGCGGTGGATACCGCGATGAAGATCGTGCTGGCCTACCACCGCCAGCGCGGCGAGGGCCAGCGCACGCGCTTCATCAGCCGCGAGAAGGCCTACCACGGGGTGGGTTTCGGCGGCATGGCGCTGGGCGGGCTGCCCAACAACCGCAAGCCGTTCGGCCTGCAGCTGGGCGGCGTCGACTACCTGCGCCACACCCTGGACCTTCCGCGCAATGCGTTCAGCAGGGGCCTGCCGCGCCAGGGCGCGGAGCTGGCCGATGACCTGGAACGGCTGATCGCGCTGCATGATGCCTCGACGATTGCCGCCGTATTCGTTGAACCCATTGCCGGCTCAGCCGGGGTGATCCTGCCCGCACCGGGTTACCTGCAGCGCCTGCGCGAACTGTGCGACCAGCACGGCATCCTGCTGGTGTTCGACGAGGTCATCACCGGTTTCGGCCGGGTTGGGATGCCCTTCGCCGCGCAGCGCTTCGGGGTCACCCCGGACCTGCTGACCTTCGCCAAGGCGGTCAGCAACGGCGCGGTACCGCTGGGTGGTGTGCTGGCCAGCGACGCCGTGCATGCAACCCTGATGCAGGCACCGCCACAGGCCATCGAGCTTTTCCATGGCTATACCTGTTCGGGGCACCCGCTGGCCTGCGCCGCGGCGCTGGCGACGCTGGAGGTCTATGCCGAGGAGCGTCTGTTCGAGCGCGCCATCGAGCTGGGCGAATACTGGCAGGAACGACTGCATGCGCTGCAGGGCCTGCCCAACGTGATCGACATCCGCAACTTCGGCCTGGTCGGCGCGGTTGAGCTGGCGCCTCGCCGCGATGCGCCGGGCAGCCGGGGCTACGAGGTCTACCGGCGCTGCTTCCACGACGGCCGACTGCTGGTGCGCTGCACCGGCGACATCATCGCGCTGTCGCCGCCGCTGATCGTGGACAAGGCGCAGATCGACCAGATCACCGGCACCCTGGGCGAGATGATCCGGGCCACCGCCTGAGCCCGGGCCGGTGGTGGCGAGCGGGTACAATGGGCGGTTCCGCTCCTGCTCGCTGCCGTGCCCATGGATATCGTCGTCAAAGAAGAACTCAAGGCCTACATCGACCCGCTGACCGCGGACGAACATGACGCGCTGGAGCGCAGCATCCTGGCCGAAGGCTGCCGCGATGCGCTGGTGTTGTGGGGGAATGTACTGGTCGATGGCCATAACCGTTTCGGCATCTGCCAGAAGCATGGCCTGCCCTTCAATACCGTGCAGAACACCCGCTTCCAGAGCATGGAAGACGTGCACCTGTGGATGATCGAACAGCATCTGGGCCGCCGCAGCGTGTCCGACTTCCAGCGCGGCGTGCTGGCGCTGCGCAAGCGCGACATCCTGGCCGCCCGCAAGCAGGTCGAGCAGGCGCAGCTGCAGCGCGAGAGCGATGGCACCGCCGACGTCGCCGATGAGACCAGTGAAGACAGCCCGCCGTGGGAACCGGCACCGAAGATCAGCCGCGCCGAGCTGGCGCGCGAAGCCAAGCTGAGCACCAGCCAGGTCGGCATGATCGAGCGCATCCACGCCCAGGCCGCCGCCGAGGTGGTGGAAGCGGTCAAGGCCGGCGTGATCTCGATCAGCGCCGCCGCAGCCGTGGCCGACCTGCCGGAAGAAGAGCAGCGCGCCGCCGCCGCCGGTGGCAAGGACGAGCTGAAGCAGGCCGCCAAGCGCGTGCGCGAGTCCAAGCGCAAGCCGCGCGCACCGAAGCCGGAAGCGGCCGAGATGGACTTCGAGGAACCGGACGAGGAGCAGATCGCCAGCCGCGACGCCGAGGTGCTGTCGGCGCTGGAACAACTGGGCGAGGATGCCCCGGCACTGCGCCGCCGCGTCGTCGCGCTGACCCGCGAGAACGACACCCTGCGCGCGCAGCTGGCTGCGTTGCGCAAGCAACTGGAAGCGCTCTGAACCAGCGGGTAGTGCCGGCCGCTGGCCGGCAACCCCATGAACGTTCCGCGTGCGTAGCGGATGCCGGCCAGCGGCCGGCACTACCAGATGCTCATGCCGTGCCGGTTAGACTTCCGGCATGACGCCTGCCCACGATCCGCGCCGCGCTCAGCTGCGACGCCTGAAAGCCCTCGCACTGGGCCTGCTGCTGTTGATGCTGGCCGGATTCGCGGTCAGCCACTGGCAGGGCGAACGCGGTATCTGGGCGTGGGTCTCGGCGTTCTGCGAGGCCGCAGCCGTGGGCGCACTGGCCGACTGGTTCGCCGTCGTCGCGCTGTTCCGGCGCCCGATGGGCCTGCCGATTCCGCACACTGCGATCATCCCGCGCAGCAAGGAACGCATCGGCGACAGCCTCGCCCTGTTCGTGCGTGACCAGTTCCTGGAACCGCAGGTGCTGCTGGCCAAGCTGCAGGTGTTCGATCCGGCCAGCCGCCTCGGCAGTTGGCTGGCAGACCCGGCGCGCTCGCGGATGCTGGCCGACATGGCACGCGGCTGGGCCCTGCAGGCACTGGACTTCTTCGACGAGACAGCGGTGCGCCGGCAGCTGCATGCGTTCGTGGTGCAGCAGCTGCGGCAGTGGAATGCCGCCGCCACCGCCGGTGAGCTGCTGGCCCTGCTGACCGCCGACGGGCGCCACCAGCGCGTGCTGGACGAGGGCCTGCAGCGGCTCGGCCGCTGGCTGGAACAGCCAGAAGTGAAGGAACGCGCCTCGCAGCTGATCGTGCGCTACATCCAGCGCGAATGGCCGACGCTGTCGAGCACGGTGAACTGGGTGAAGCCGATCGATGAGATCGGCGACAGCCTGGCCGAGCGCCTGGCGCGGGCGGTGCTGGAAGAACTGCAGCAGGTACTGGCCGAGCCGCAGCATCCGCTGCGCCAGGACTACGAGACCTGGCTGCAGAACTACGTGCAGCGCCTGCGCGAGGACCCGGCCCTGGCCGAGCGCATCGAACAGCTCAAGCAGGAAATGATCGACCACCCCGCCCTGCAGGACTATGTGCAAGGGCTGTGGGCGCGCATCCACGCCAGCCTGCGTGACGACCTGCAGCGCGAGGACTCGGCGCTGGTCGGACACCTGCAGCGCAGCCTCGCCTCACTGGGCGCCAGCCTGCAGGCCGACCCGGCCCTGCGCGAGGCCCTCAACCAGCACCTGCTGGAAGGTGCGCAACGCCTGACCGGCCGTCTGCGCGAGGGTGTGACCACGCATATCGCGCAGACCGTGAAGGGCTGGGACGAGCGGCATCTGGTCGAACAGCTGGAACTGAGCGTGGGCCGCGACCTGCAGTTCATCCGCTTCAACGGCACGCTGGTGGGTGGGCTGATCGGCCTGTTGCTGCATGCGGCGACAGTGGTGTTCAGGTTCTAGGCCTCGGTGCGCCCCCGGATCATCATGCTTGATTCATAAAATGCGAATGCCTATCATTTACTGATCGGTTTGTACGCTTAGCCAAGCGGGCGCGGAAGACGCGCCCATCGCCCGTGTACATCCCCGACCTCTGGATTGCCCGCCTGCGCGGGCAGTGCTTCGTCGATGGGACACGCTGGGCGACATGCGCAGGGCGCAAGGGGGCCGCGGACGCGTTCCATCCCCTCCCCTACCTGCAGGAACGCCGTGGACCGCTCGCCCGCAACCGCCAGCCCCCGCACCTTCTTCTCCAATCCACGCTGGGGCGTGCTGTCACGCTCGCTGGCCGCGATCTTCGGCGGCTACGCGCTGGCTTCGGCCACCAGCGTGTTCTGCGCGGTGGCGCTGCCCGGTGCGCGCGGCCAGACCGTGCTGACCGGCATGCTGCTGGCCATCCTGGTGGCCGCGTGCGCAGCGCTGTGGGCGTTCGCGACCCGCAGCGCGCTGCGCGCCTGGGTGGGCATCCTCGCGCCCGCGCTGCTGATGGCCACCATTGCGCGCCTGCTGGGGGCCTGGGCATGAAGAACGGGTTCCGCCAATCGATGGCCTGGCTGCACACCTGGACCGGCCTGCTGGTCGGCTGGTTGCTGCTGCTGATCTTCATGGCGGGCACCGCCAGCTACTATCGCGAGGAAATCAGCCGCTGGATGCGACCGGAACTTCCGTCCAGCCAGGTCAGCATCGATGTCGCCGCGCAGCGCGCCGTGGATTACCTGCAGGCCAATGCGGCGCAGGCCGGGAACTGGTTCGTCACCCTGCCGCAGCCGCGCAACCCGGCCATGCAGATGTTCTGGCGGTTGCCACCGGAGCTGGCCGATCCCAGTCGCGGCCGTCGCGGTGGCTTCGGCGAAGCCACGCTGGACCCGAATACCGGCCAGGCACTGAAGGCACGCGAAACGCGGGGCGGTGATTTCTTCTACCGCCTGCATTTCGACCTGCACTACATCCCGGTGCTGTGGGCGCGCTACCTGGTCGGCTTCTGCGCGATGTTCATGCTGGTGGCGATCATCACCGGCGTCATCACCCACAAGAAAATCTTCAAGGACTTCTTCACCTTCCGCAAGGACAAGGGCCTGCGTTCCTGGCTTGATTTCCACAACGTCAGCGCGGTGATGGCCCTGCCCTACCACGCGATGATCACCTACACCGGCATCGTCACCCTGATGATCATGTACCTGCCGTGGGGGGTGAAAGTCGCCTACCCGCAGGACGAAGACAAGTTCTTCAGCGAAGCCTTCGGCGGCATGCCGGAGGTGACCGCGCCGGCCGAAGGACGCGCCACGCCGCTGCCGATCGCGCAGCTGCTGGACAGCGCACGTGCGCACTGGCACGGTGTGGAAGTGGCCGGCTTCACCGTGTCCAACCCGGGGGCGGCCAATGCGGTGATCGACATCCGCCAACGCGACGGCAAGCGCCTGTCCACCGACACTCCCGCCGTTCGCTACAACATGGTCAACGGCACGTTGCTGGAAGAGACGCCTCCATCCGGCGGCGCTACCGCCACCCGTGGCGTGCTGTACGGCCTGCACCTGGCGCGCTTCGCCGATTGGGGCCTGCGTGCACTGTTCTTCCTGTCCGGCCTGGTCGGCTGCCTGATGGTGGCCAGCGGCGTGGTGCTGTGGGCGGTGAAGGAACGGCCGAAGCATGCCAAGAGTGGGCGCACCGGCTTCGGCCTGCGCCTGGTCGATGCGCTGAACATCGGCACCGTGGCCGGCCTGCCGATCGCTTTCGCGGCCTACTTCTGGGGCAACCGCCTGCTGCCGCTGGACATCGCCGAGCGCGCGAGTGCGGAGGCCAACGTGTTCTTCTACGCCTGGGGCGGCGCGCTGCTGGCCGCCTTCATCTGGCCGAAGCGGATGATGTGGGCGTGGCAGCTGTACCTGGGTGCGGCTGCGTTCGCGCTGGTACCGGTGGTCAACGCGCTGACCACGCACGCGCATCTTGGCATCACATTGCGCAGCGGTGACTGGGTACTGGCTGGCGTCGATCTGTCGATGATCGCGTTCGGTGCGATGCTGGCGCTGTGCGGCTGGCGCATGCAGCGCTGGACGCCACCGCTGAGCGCGGCCGAGAAGAAGAAGCGCGCCGCCGCCGCAGCAGCACCCAGGGCCCCGGTGGACGCTGCGGAAACCGCCGAAGCGGAGGCCAGCGCATGATGCTGCTGGCACTGGCCCTGTCGTTCTCCGCGTTCACCGCGTTGTCGCTGGCGATGGAAAAGCACCAGCACGACCTGCACGGCAGCGCCGCAGCCACGCCCGCACGGCGCACCCAGTGGCGCGTGCTGGGCTGGGCCCTGCTGACGGTGGCGTTCGCGCTGTGCGTGATCGACCACGGCTGGGCGATGGGCCCGGTGCTGTGGCTGGGCACGATGACACTGGGCGGTCTGGCGCTGTCGTTCGGGCTGTACCCGTACCGGCCGAAGTGGATCGCGGCGTTGGCGATCGTGCTGCCGGTGCTGGGGCTGGTGGTGGCGGTGCTGTAGCCGGGCCACCGGGGTCGGATCCCTTTCGCGAAGCGCAAGGGCTCTGACCCCTGGTGCGTAGATCCGGATGGGGTCAGAGCCCCTGCGCTTCGCGCAGGGGATCCGAGCCCGGGCGTCGCGTTACCCCAACCGCTTCAATTCCCACGCGCGGTGGATGCGCGCGTTGCGCTCGAAGTCCGGGCCGATGGTGCGCGCGGTGATCTCGCGGCACTGGGCGAATTCGGCGATGGCGTTCTCTTCCAGCTTGAAGCGGCGGAAATTGTTGGAGAAGTACAGCACGCCGCCCGGCGACAGCCGCGCCACGGCTGCACGCAGCAGCTTGATCTGCTCGCGCTGCACGTCGAAGTCATCGGCGCGCGCGGAGTTGGAGAAGGTCGGCGGGTCACAGAAGATCACGTCGTACTGGCCACGGTCGCCCTCCAGCCACGCCATCGCGTCGGCCTGCACCAGCAGGTGCTGGTTGCCGCCCTGCCCGTTCAACGCCAGGTTGTCGTAGCACCACTGCAGGTAGGTCGCCGACAGATCGACGCTGGTGGTGCTGGCGGCACCGGCCACCGCCGCCTGCACGCTGGCCACGCCGGTGTAGCAGAACAGGTTGAGGAAGCGCTTGCCACGTACCTGCTCGGCCATCATCCGGCGCAGCGGGCGGTGGTCGAGGAACAGGCCGGTGTCCAGGTAGTCGAACAGATTCACCTGCAGCAGTGCATTGTTCTCGCGCACCACGATGAATTCGTCACGCTGCTCGAAGCGGCCGTACTTGCTGCCGCCCTTGCCGCGCTCGCGCGACTTCATCGAGACCTGCTCGGGCGGCACGCCGAACACTTCGCGCGCAGCGGCCAGCAGCTCGTTGCGGCGGCGGCGCACGTCGTTCTCGGGAATGGCAGCCGGTGCGGCGTATTCCTGCACGTGCAGGAAGGTACGGCGCTTGCCGCCGTCTTCCTCGTAGACGTCGATGGCGGCCGCGTACTCCGGCAGGTCGGCGTCATAGGCGCGGAAGCAGGTGATGTCTTCGCGGGCACGCCAGCTCTTGAACTTCTTCAGGTTCTTGCGCAGGCGGTTGGCCACCATCTGCGCGCCTTCGCTCAGCTCGCGCGGCTGTGCCGGATCACGGCCCGGCACGGCGATCGGGTCGCAGACGATCAGCGCACACTCCAGCGCACCATTGAACATCTGGTACTTCTTGCCGGCGCGCAGGCCGGTGGCGAAGGCCAGTTCGTCGTTGCCGCACAGCAGGCTGGCGCGCCACTGCGGCACCGCCTTCTGCAGGGCGTTGCCCAGCGCGCGGTACAGCGCCGGATCGGCGGCCAGGCGTTCGTCGTACGGCGGGTTGCAGACCACCGCACCGATCTCCTGTTCCGGCGCGGCCAGGTCGGCCACGTCGGCGCGGGTGAAGCGGATCGCGTGGGCGACGCCCGCGACCTCGGCGTTCTCGCGTGCCGCCTGGATCGCGGTCGGATCGATGTCGCTGCCGTGGATGACTGGCTTCAGCGCGGCCAGGCCGGCCGCTTCACGCTCACGTGCTTCGCTCTGGATGGACTTCCAGGCGGCCTTGTCGAAGCCCAGCCAGCGGCTCGGCGGCAGGCTGCCATGCCGCATCAGGCCGGGAGCGACGTCGGCGGCCATCAGCGCACCTTCGATCAGCAGGGTACCGCTGCCGCACATCGGATCCAGCAGGCCACCACCGGCAGCGTGCAGGCGCGGCCATTGCGCGCGCAGCAGCAGCGCGGCGGCCAGGTTTTCCTTCAGCGGTGCCTCGTGGGCAGCACCACGCCAGCCACGGCGATGCAGCGGGCCGCCGCCGAGATCGATCGACAACGAGGCACGGCCCTTGCGCAGCGACAGGTTGACGCGCACGTCGGGCAGATCGGTGTTGACCGAGGGGCGTTCCAGGCCTTCATCGCGCATGCGGTCGACGATGGCGTCCTTGATCCGCTGCGCGGCGAAGCGGGCGTGGGTGATCTTGTCGCCGGACACGTGCGCGTCCACCGCCAGGGTCATCTCCGGCGTGATGTGCTCGTGCCACGGCAGCGCACGCACGCCGTCATACAGGGCCTGCTCATCCGGGCACTCGAACTCGTCGATGGGCCACAGCACGCGGCTGGCCAGGCGCGACCACATCACGATCCGCAGCGCCTGCGCCAGTTCGCCCTCGGCGTTGACGCCGGCAATGGTGGCAGTGGCCTTGCCAAGGCCCAGGGCCGACAGTTCATCGGCAAGCAGGTATTCCAGGCCCTTGGCGCAGGAGACGAAGAATTTCACGGGATCGGTTCGCAGGTGGTCGGGCGCGGCACAGGGGCCGGGCCGGTCGGAAAGGAGGGCCGTAGGCACGGCCGGCAGGCCCGCGCCGGGGGCGGCGGGGCTGCCATTGTAGTCAATGTGGGCGGGCGCGCCGTGCGCCCGGGCTTCACAGTTGCCGCAGCAAGCGTTCGAAGGCCTGCGCGGAAGCCTCCACGTGGCGCTCGAGGCGGTGGCCGTCGTCGACCAGCAGCAGCTGCGCCGAGCGCGCCTGCGCCCACGCGATCACTCCCGCTGCTGGCACCACGTCGTCATGCCAGGCCTGGACCACGGTGGTCGGCACGGCGGCGGCGTCCAGCGCCGGCATCGGGCCCATCGTGGTCGGCGGCACCATCAGGAACAGGCCGGCCACCGGTACCTGCAACGAGGCGATGGCGGAGATGTAGGCGCCCAGGCTGGAACCGGCCAGCACCACCGGCCCCTGCCGGGCCGCGATGGCGGCGCGCTCGACCAGGCGGCGCAGGCGGGTCGGCACGTCGCCTACCCGGCTGACCTCGCTCATCGCGTCCAGGTCGGTGTAGTCCGGGCGCTCATGGGTCCAGCCCAGGCGCTGCGCCACGTCGGCCAGCGCGGTGACCTTGGTCGCTTCCGGGCCGCTCTCGAAGCCATGCGACAGGATGCAGTGGCCGCGGCTCATGCACGTGCTCCGTGCGAGCGGGCCAACGAGGAAAGAGAAGGCAGGTTCATGCCGCAATGCTAGCATCGCCGGATGCCCAACCCGCTCCTGCCCGGCCTGCAGCTGCAGCCCCTGCCCTACGAAGACCGTCTGCCGCTGCGCGACCCGGCCACGCTGGAGATGGTGGTGATCCACTGCACCGAACTGCCCGATCTGGCGATGGCCCGCGAGTACGGCGAGCGTGTGCTGTACGACAGCGGTGCCGGCAACAGCGGGCACTTCTACATCGACCGCGATGGCAGCGTGGTGCAGTACGTGGCACCGGAACGCGTGGCCCACCACGTGCGCGGCATGAACGCGCATACGCTGGGCATCGAGCTGGTCAATACCGGGCGCTATCCGGACTGGTTCGACAGCCGCCACCAGGCGATGGACGAGGCCTACACCGAGGCACAGCTGCAGGCGCTGGAACAGCTGCTGCTGGCGCTGGTGGCGCACTACCCGTCGCTGCGACGGATTGCCGGGCATGACCAGCTGGACCTGGAACGGGTGCCGGCCAGCGACGATGCGACGTTGACGGTGGCGCGCAAGCGCGATCCGGGGCCGCTGTTCCCGTGGGCGCGGGTGCTGGCGAAGGTGCCGTTGCAGCCGGTTGGGTAAGCGGCAGGGCTGCGCCCTGCACCCGCAGAGGCAACGGCAACGTCAAGAGTTGGCATTCCGAGGGATGGCGGGGGGCTCCGGTTGCGGGGGCCGCTGCAAGTACGTCCATGTAAGCTCGGTCGCCGCATCCATGCGGCTCACGCCCCCGCAACCGGCCCCACCCCGCCTTCGACAGTTCTCCGCGATCCTTCGAATCGACACGGGGTCGGATCCCGTTGCTACGCAACGGGCTCTGACCCGATTTTCGGTTGATGGGGTCAGAACCGTTCTCCGTTGGAAAACGGATCCGACCCCGCGCGGCTCAGGCGCCGGTCGCCACCGGGCGGCTGCTGTCGCTGACCCACCCGCTCCAGGAGTCGGCGTAGATGCGCGCGCCGGACAGGCCCGCCGTTTCCATCGCCAGCAGCAGATGGCAGGCGGTCACGCCGGAGCCGCACATCAGCACCACCTGCTGCGGATCGCGGTTGCCGATCACGCCCTGCAGTTCGGCGCGCAGCGCCTGTGGGTCGCGCAGGTGGCCATCGAGTACGTTCAAGGCGAACGGGCGGTTGACCGCGCCCGGCACGTGGCCGGCGACCGGGTCCAGCGGCTCGACGTCACCGCGGAAGCGCTCACCCGCGCGCGCGTCGACCAACCAGCCCGGCGCGTGCTTCAGCCGTGCGCTGATTTCATCGGCGTTGGCGATCTGGGTGGTGTCGAAACGGCCCGGGTAGGCAGGTAACGCCGTCACTTCAGTCGGCCCGCTCGCCAGCGCGTGACCGGCGGCCTGCCAGGCGGCAATACCGCCGTCGAGCACGGCCACCCGGGTGTGCCCGATCAGCCGCAGCAGCCACCACAGGCGCGAGGCGGCCATGCTGCCGTCGCTGCCGTCGTAGACCACCACCTGGGTTTCGGGACCGATGCCCCACGTACCGAGCTTCGCGGCGAACGCATCGCTGTCCGGCAGCGGGTGCCGGCCATGGCCGCTTCGGGTCAGATCCGACAGATCACGGTTGAGATCGGCATGCACCGCAGTCGGTATGTGCCCTGCCAGATACTGGCCGCCCGCCGCCTGCGGATCGGCCAGCGAAGCACGCGCATCGACCACGCGCACGGCGGTGCTGGCGGTGGCACGCGCGTCGACGACGCGCACGCCTGCGCCCAGCGCAGCGGCAAGGGTGGTGACATCGACCAGGGTGGTCCACGGCGGATCGATCGGCTTCATTGCACTTGCTCCAGGCGACGACGCAGGTTGTAGAGAATGGCGGCGGTCGCGCCCCAGATGCGCTGGCCCGGCCAGCCATACTCCAGGACGTGGCGGACCCGGCCGCGATGAGTGATTTCGACCTGGCGCAGGCTGTCGGGCGCCATCAGATAATCCAGCGGCACCTCGAACACTTCGGCCACTTCGCTGGGCTGCGGCACCGGCACGAAATCCGGGTCGACCACCGCCACCACCGGCGTGACCCGGTAGCCGGTGATGGTGACGAAGGGATCGAGATACCCCAGCGCCTGCACCTGGCCGGGCGCCAATGCGATTTCTTCCTGGCTCTCGCGCAGCGCGGCCGCCAATGCGTCGCGGTCATCGGGTTCGGTGCGGCCGCCGGGGAATCCGACCTGGCCCCCGTGCGTGCGCAGGGTTTCGGTGCGGCGGGTCAGGATCACCTGTGCGCCGTTGGCGCGCGGGACGATGCCGGCCAGCACCGCAGCCTCCACCGGAGGCCCGGGCGGCAGCAGGTCGATCAGCTCACTGCGGTTCCAGCCGTCGCCGGCCGGCGGTTGGGCCAAGGGGTGCAGCGCGCGCATCAGTCGCTCGTGGTCGGCCAGCGAGCCACGCAGCGATTGCTGCAGTTGTTCGCGCAGGGGCTGCACGCGGTGCAGGATGCGGCTGCGTTCCTCGTTGCTCATCGACGACCACCGCGCGATCTCATCGATATGCCGCGCGCAGCCGGTGCATTGCCGGTGCGGATCCAGCGTGCACACTCCGATGCAGGGACTTGCGACAACACGCGCCGTTTCTTCCATTGTTTGCACCCGGCAACAGTAGCGCGATCGGGCTGAATTTGCGCGGGTGGCCCGGCCCAACGGTAGAGTCGACTGTCAGTCGACGCTCGCGCGCAGCGCGGGCGTTTCACCGCCAGGGGCTGCACAAACAGAAACGCGCCGGTGGGATCACCGGCGCGTTTCGTTTGCTGTTTCGATTTACTTGACGCTGACCAGCTTGATCTCGAACTGCACAGCCACGTTCGGCGGGAACGGGGTGCGCGGGTCGGCACCGTAGGCCTGGTCCGGCGGCAGGGTGACTTCCCACTTCGAGCCGGCCGGCATCTGCAGCAGGGTCTCGCGCATGGCCTTCATTTCAACTTCGCTGACCTTGATCGACGGGATCTGCTGGGCCGGGCGGGCTTCGGTCGGGCGCTGGCCGTACGGGAACGGACCGGCCACTTCCAGCTGCACGGTGCTGGCCTGGGTCGGCTTGGCGCCCTTGCCGGCTTCGATCACGCGGTACTGGACGCCGCTCGGCAGGGACTGCACGCCGGCCTTGGCCTTGTTCGCCGCGATGAACTGATCGCTCTTGGTCTTGTTTTCGGCAGCCGCCTTTTCGTACTCGGCCTTGGCAGCCTGGGCACGGCCCTGCTCGCGCTTCTGGAACGCTTCAACGGCCGGCTTCAGCTGCTCGGCGGTGATCGCCGGCTGCTTCTTGGCGTAGGCATCCTGCAGGCCCTTCACCACCGAGTTGATGTCCAGCTGCTCACCGCGACCGGTCAGCTCCGCCAGGTTGTTGCCGTAGTCGTAACCGAAGTAATAACTCAGCTTGCCCTTCTCGGACGAGACGTCCTGGGCGAAGGCATTGCCCGTCAGGGCCAGGGCCGCGACGGCGACCGCGATAGAACGCAACTTCATCAAACAGTTCTCCAGGGGTGGTAACTCAGGGACGTTCTTCGCCGCCCTGAGGCGACGGGTTAGGATAACGGGCGCAACGTGTAACCGCTACTCACGATGCAGGCTATGACCCGTCTGCGTTTGCAGAGTTCAATATCACTTTTTTTTAACGTTCCAGGAGTTTCCCCGTGGCCGATGCCCTGATCGCTGTTGCCGACGAAGGCGCCATCCGCACCGTGACCGTCCAGCGCCCGGACAAGCTCAATGCCCTGAACGCCGCGACCCTGCAGGCGCTGGCCGATGCCTTCAGGGACGCCGCTGCCGATCCGGAGGTGCGCGTGGTGGTGTTGACCGGGGCGGGCCCGAAGGCCTTCGTAGCCGGTGCCGACATCGCGGAAATGAACACCCTCAGCGCCGTTCAGGGACGTGATTTCTCGCTGCTGGGCCAGGCCCTGATGCGCCAGATCGAACGCATGCCCAAGCCGGTCATCGCACGCGTGAACGGTTTCGCGCTGGGCGGCGGGCTTGAGTTGGCGATGGCGTGCCACCTGCGCATCGCCGCCGATACCGCCAAGGTCGGCCAACCGGAAATCAATCTCGGCCTGATTCCCGGCTTCGGCGGCAGCCAGCGCCTGCTGCGCCTGTGTGGCCGCGCCGCCACCCTGGAGCTGTGCCTGCTGGGGGCGCCGATCAACGCCGCGCGTGCGCTGGAACTGGGCATCGTCAACGAAGTCGTGCCGGCCGACGCGCTGGACAACCGCGTGCAGGACGTCGCCCGCCAGCTGGCACGCTCAGCACCGCTGGCCCTGCGTGGCCTGCTCGACGCGGTGCACGTGGGCGGCGAATGCAGCCTGGAGGCCGGGCTGGAATACGAAAGTGCGCAGTTCGGCCTGCTGTTCGCCACCGAGGACATGCGTGAAGGCACCAATGCCTTCCTGCAGCGCCGCCCGCCGGCCTTCCAGAACCGCTGACGCCATGGCATCCCGACCCAACCCCGCGCAGCTGTTCGCCCGGGTCCAGGCAGGCGATCTCGATGGCGCCCTGCAGGCGGGGCTGATGGACTACGTCGCCCGTGCCGGCGACGAACAGCTGCTGCCTGGCCACCCGGACCTTCCGCAGCGGCTGCAGCAGGCGCAGCAGCAACTGCGTACGGCCTGGGCCGCACGCGAACGCTATCGCGCCCGCGCGGTGCGCCTGGCCCGCCGCGAAGCCGAGCGCGATGCACGTCGCACCCCGCCCCCGGCACCGGACGTGAAGCCCCCCCTGCCCGCCGCGGCGGCCGCGATTCTCGCCCGGGCCAAGGCCCGCGTCACCGGCAAGGAGCCGTAATGGCCACCGCGAAGAAGACTGCCCACGCACCGGCGCGGCGCGGCGGCCGCATGCCGCGCGCCGACGTGGTGGAAATGTTCACCCGCCTGCGCGAGCTCAATCCGCACCCGAAGACCGAGCTTGAGTACAGCTCGCCGTTCGAACTGCTGGTGGCCGTGGCGCTGTCCGCCCAGGCCACCGACGTCGGCGTCAACAAGGCCACCCGCCGCCTGTTCCCGGTCGCCAACACGCCGGCGAAGATCCTCGCGCTCGGTGAGGATGGCCTGAAGCCGTACATCGCCACCATCGGGCTGTTCAACGCCAAGGCGAAGAACGTGATCGCCACCTGCGCGATCCTGCTGCAGAAGTACGGCGGCGAAGTGCCGCGCGACCGCGAAGCGCTGGAAGCGCTGCCCGGTGTGGGCCGCAAGACCGCCAACGTGGTGCTCAACACCGCCTTCGGCGAGCCGGTGATGGCGGTGGATACGCATATCTTCCGCGTCTCCAACCGTACCGGCCTGGCCCCCGGCAAGAACGTGCGCGAAGTGGAGGACACGCTGGTGAAGGTGATTCCGGCCGAGTTCCTGCTCGACGCGCACCATTGGCTGATCCTGCATGGCCGCTACGTGTGCAAGGCGCGCAAGCCGGATTGCCCGGGCTGCGTGATCGCCGACCTGTGCCGGTTCAAGGAAAAGACCACAGCCGAGACGTGACGCGGATCGTGTTGTGACGAAACGAAGACGGCGGGCACCAGGCCCGCCGTCCGCGTGTATGGACAAGGGTGCTTCAGGAGATCAGAACGACAGGTCGCCCCAGACGCCGAATTCCTTGGTCTTGTCGTTCTTCTTGTCGCTGGCGTTGGCCAGGTGCGTGTACTTGTACACGGTCGACAGCTTGAGGTTCTTCATGACCGGGAACTCGACGCCGACGTTCCAGTACTTGTCGCTCAGGGTCGGGTCCAGGGTCTTGCTGACGTCGGTGTCATCGTAACGACCGAACACGTTGATGCCGCCGTCGGTCACGCGCACGCTGCCCCACACCGACCAGCCACTGGTCTTGTCGGTGGCAACGGTCAGCACGTTGTTGAGGTTCTTGGCCTGGAAGTACTCGCCGCCGACGCGGAAGTTGCTGTCGGCGTAGGCCACCATCGCGTTGGCGCGGGTGTAGGTGTTCTCGGCGCTCTGGATGTCGGTTTCCTTGCCCAGCTTGCCGCTGTAGCCGCCGACGGCGACCACGAAGTTCTCGTTCGGGGTGTAGGCCACGCGGCCTTCCACGTCCATGCCCTTGCTGCGGGTCGGGTTCTTGTAGCCGGCGCCGGACACGACCGAGACGGCGTAGTTGAAGTTGTTGCCCAGGTTGCCGAAGCCATGCAGGCCCCAGTCGGACGAGTTGCCGTACTTCAGGCGGTCGGTCAGGGTGTTCTCGACATAGCGCATGCCGTAGAACTTCTCGACGTACGGGATCCACGGCATGTCGGCGGCACCGACGCGCAGGTTGAAGGCCGGGTCGAAGCTGCCCTGCACGTAGGCCTTCTTGACGAACAGTTCGGTGTTGCCGATGGCCGAGCTGTACTGGAAGTCGGTGGTCAGGTTGGCCGACCAGATGTCGTTGAACTTGTGGTCGACGGTCAGGTAGAAGCGCTTGACGTCCAGGCCGGTGCCGCTGGCGGCGGTGTCCTTGCCGTTGCTGGTCTTGTCGATGTTGGTCAGGTCGAAGAACATGCGACCGCCAATCTTGTTGTCATTGACCAGCTTGGCCAGCTTGTCGACGCTGGTCTGGGTCTTCTGCGCACCTTCCAGGGCCTGCGCCTGGGTGATGTTCACTTCGGACTGCGCGTCGGACTGCGCCTGCAGCGCCTGCGAATCGTTCTGCAACTGCTGGACCTGGGCCTGCAGCGCAGCGATCTGTGCCTGCAGCTGCTGCAACTGTGCCTGGGACACGCCCGAGCTGGCGGGGGCTGCGAAGGCGTCGGCGGAAACCAGACCGAGGCTTGCAACGACCGCGGCGGCGAGCAAATGGGAACGCATTTTGGATTTCTCCAGAGGGTTGGAATGGCTTGGGCAGAACGCCACGCCGGCAGGCCGGTCAAGCGTTTTGCGAACGTTCCGTTAAAACCATGACAGCCGAATGACAGATTGAGCACCAACCACAGATTTCTTCGTGCGGTCATGCGTACGACTCATTTGCGCGCACATGCTTATCGATCCCTTGCGCCCCATGGCGTGCTGTATCGGCACCGACACGCGGGCAAGCCGCCGGGTCACCCTGGTCCGCACCGCCCGGCTTCGCGCGGATGACGCGGAATCCCTGCGCAACGCCAGGCGCAGACCGCGCGAAGGGAGGCAGCCGTCACCTCATCGGCCACCTATGCAAGGTGACCGCAACCGGCGCCGGCGCACCTCCCTTGTGCCCGCACGACCGCCTCAGCCGCTGCGCGAAACCTTCACGGCCCGCGCTGCGCAAGCGTCAGCCAGCGCTGTAACGGATGCGTCATACAACGGTCCCCGCGCTGTCATCGAACCGTTATGGAATGTGCGCCGGGCGGGTAACCCCGCATTCCAATCAACCCAGGAGCCACCCCGTGATCCACGCCTTCAAGTCGCGCGTTGCCGTTGCCGTCTTCGCAGCGTCGTCCGTGTTCGCCGCCAACGCCGCTGAAATCACCGGCGCGGGCGCCTCGTTCATCTACCCGGTGATGTCGAAGTGGTCGGCCGACTACAACGCTGCCACCAGCAACAAGGTCAACTACCAGTCGATCGGTTCCGGCGGCGGCATTGCGCAGATCAAGGCCAAGACCGTTGATTTCGGCTCTTCCGATGCACCGCTGAAGCCGGAAGAACTGGCCGCCTCGGGCCTGGCCCAGTTCCCGTCGGTGATCGGCGGCGTGGTGCCGGTGGTCAACGTGGCCGGCATTGGCCCGGGCGCACTCAAGCTGGACGGCACCGTGCTGGCCAACATCTTCCTGGGCAAGATCAAGACCTGGAACGACCCGGCCATCGCCGCGCTGAACCCGGGCGTGACCCTGCCGAGCGCCAAGATCACCGTCGTGCACCGCTCGGATGGTTCGGGCACCACCTTCAACTTCGTCAACTACCTGTCCAAGGTCAGCCCGGAGTGGAAGAGCTCGGTCGGTGAAGGCACCTCGGTCCAGTGGCCGGCCGGCATCGGCGGCAAGGGCAACGAAGGCGTTGCTGCCTACGTGAAGCAGATCAAGGGCGGCATCGGCTACGTCGAACTGTCCTACGCACTGCAGAACAAGCTGTCGTACACGGCGATGAAGAACGCTGCCGGCAGGTTCGTGCAGCCGAGCGATGCATCGTTCGCCGCCGCTGCCGCCAGCGCCGACTGGGCCAGCGCCAAGGACTTCTACCTGGTGATGACCAACGCCCCGGGCGCCGAGTCCTGGCCGATCACCGCCACCAACTTCATCCTGGTGCACAAGAAGCCGAAGAACGCTGCCAACGGCAAGGCCACCCAGGAGTTCTTCCGCTGGGTCTACAAGAGCGGCGACGCCCAGGCCCGCCAGCTGGACTACGTGCCGCTGCCGGACAGCCTGGTCCGCCAGATCGAGACCTACTGGTCGCAGAACCTGAAGTAAGCACGTTCCCCCGCAGGAACGGGGCCGGCGGGTCCTCTCTCCCCCGCCGGCCCCAACCGGGCGCGAGATCCTCGAGATCTCGCGCTCTTCTTGTTTTTTGGGGTTGGTCGTGAAGAGCGTTGCGCCTGCGCTGATCCATGGGGGAGTCGATGGGCCCGGGGGGGCAGGCCACCCCCGGAACCCCGCCGATGGGGCTGGGGCCCCGCCACCCGGCCGGGGACCGGGCAGCCCGCCCCGGCCCACCCCCACAGGC
>NZ_JCACKF010000020.1:0-98957 GCF_059505245.1 Stenotrophomonas sp. | reverse complement strand
GGGGCGTGAGCCGCATGGATGCGGCGACCGAGCTTACATGGACGTACTTGCAGCGGCCCCCGCAACCGGACCCACCCCGCCATCCCACGCAATGCCAGCCTTTGCTTTCGCCGTTGCCGCCGCTTCGGCAGGTGCAGGGCGCAGCCCTGCCGCACGCACACCCCTCACACCACCGGAATGCTGTGCTGCCCCAGGTTCCGGTACGGCGGCGTGGACATGATCATCTCCGCCAGCGAATACGCCAGCTCGCGCTCGGCCATCACCGTGCCATCGGCGCCGTGCTCCAGCAGATGCTTCACCTCGGCATCGCTGTGTGCGCGCGCCAGCAGGGTCAGGTCCGGATTGATCGCCCGCAGCTTGGCCAGCGCCTCACCGGCTTCCAGCGGCTGCGGAATCGCCAGCACCGCGATCTTGGCGCGCTCCGGATGGGCCTCGGCCAGCACCCGGTCGGCGGCGGCACTGCCGCGGATCGCCGCCAGGCCCTTGGCATGTGCCTGCTCGACGTGTTCCTTGTTGTCATCGATCACCAGCACCGGCACGCCACGGTCGCGCAGCACCTGCGCCAGTTCGCTGCCGACGCGGCCGTAACCGATCACGATGGCGTGGTCATGCAGGTCGCGCGACGGGCCGATCGCTTCGGGCGGCTCGGGTACCTGCGGAGACTGCTCCTGCTTGGCCTGCCAACGGTCCAGCAGGCCGAACACCAGCGGGTTGAGCATGATCGACACCAGCGCGCCGGCCAGCACCAGCGACTGGCCTTCCTTCGGCAGGATCTGCAGCACCACGCCGAGGCCGGCGATGATGAAGGCGAACTCGCCGATCTGCGCCAGGCTGGCCGAGATGGTCAGCGCGGTGCTGGTCGGGTGGCCGAACGCACGCACGATGAAGAACGCCGCCGCCGACTTGCCGAACATGATGATGGCGACGGTGGCCAGCACCTGCCACGGATGCTGGACGAGGATGTTGGGGTCGAACAGCATGCCGACCGACACAAAGAACAGCACCGCGAACGCATCGCGCAGCGGCAACGAATCATGCGCGGCCTTGTGGCTCAGCTCCGATTCGTTGAGCAGCATGCCGGCGAAGAACGCGCCCAGCGCGAACGAGACGCCGAACAGCATCGCCGAGCCGAACGCCACGCCCAGCGCGATCGCCAGCACGGACAGTGTGAACAGCTCACGCGAACCGGTACCGGCGATGCGCTCGAGGATCCACGGGATGACCCGCCGACCGACCACCAGCATCACCGCCACGAACAGGCCCAGCTGCACGAAGGTCCAGCCGATGTCGGCCAGCACGCTGCCGAGCGAGTGCGATTCCTTGGCCGCGTCAGGACCGAACACACCGGCCATCACCGGCATCATCACCAGCGCCAGCACACAGGCCAGGTCTTCCACGATCAGCCAGCCGACCGCGATCTTGCCACGCATCGTTTCCAGCAGGCGGCGTTCCTCCATCGCCCGCAGCAGCACCACGGTACTGGCGGTGGCCAGCGAGAAACCGAAGATGACGCCATGGATGGCCGGCCAGCCCATCAGCGAGGCCACGCCCCAGCCGAGCAGGGTGGCCACCGCGATCTGGCCGATGGCGCCGGGGATGGCGATCGCCTTGACCGCCATCAGGTCCTTCAGCGAGAAGTGCAGGCCGACGCCGAACATCAGCAGCATGACGCCCAGTTCGGCCAGCTGGTTGGCCAGCGCCTGGTCGGCGACGAAGCCGGGAGTGAACGGGCCTACGCAGATGCCAGCAACCAGGTAACCGACCAGGGGAGACAAGCGGAGCTTGTTGGCCAGCGCGCCGAAGATGAAGGCGAGCCCCAGGCCAACGGCAACGATGTTGATCAGGTCGGTGTCATGGTGCATCGGCACTCGCAGGAAATCGGGGGATGCCCCGATTTTCACCGATGCGGTCACATACGGCAAACGCTGGCCAGCGTATCGGATCGTTGCGTGGGCGGCTTGTACGGGCGAGATATCAAGCCTTGTTGAGAGATGGCAGGCCCTGACGGGCCGAATGGTGCCTACCTATGGGGGGGCTCCAGGCGTAGCCGTCGATGATCACACCATCTGCCGGCGCTGGGTCTCTTCCAGGGCAGGCTCGGCCTGCTGCGGCGAGGCGGCCAGCTGCTTGTCCAACTGATGAATCTGCCGCAGCGACTCCGCAACGGGTGGCTGAAGGGCCGTTTCAATGTTGATGTGGGCACGCAGATGGCCCGGGTCATCCAAGGCTCCTTGAATGACGAAGATGTTCTCCGGCCTTGGGGGCTGACCAGCCGGCAAGCCCAATACCACATGGTCGATCCGTTCCAGACCTTGTGCCCGGGCAAGTTGGGTGAGGCTGGCCGCCATGCGTTGGCTGGCTTCATCAGATGCGCGACCCAACGATGCGTCCAGCGCGTGGACGCCGGCGAGTGCTTGCTGGTGAAGCGATGCCGAGGCATCGCTCAGCGTTGGGATGCTGGTTTCCGGCCGTTCGGTTGCCGGTTGCGGCTGCGAAGGACTGGTGGGCCGCACGCGCTCTGCCTTGCGAATGGACTCGATCAGCTCCCGCGGTGTATCGGTGAACAGCAGTTCGCCTGCATCCAGGGACTGCCCGGTAACCTTGTTCACGGTACTGGTCGCCCACGATGCGCAGGTATTGCCATATGACCAGGTGACATTTTCGCCCAAGGCCTGGTCAAGTCGCTTGACCTGCTCGGGAGTCAATTCGTAATAGCGTGAGGCCGAAGGTGTGGCCCGGGCTTCCATGCCTTCGCGGATGTCCGAACCTGGGCCATTGTCCTCAACGAGTGGATGGTTGTCTGGCCACAGGCCATGGAACGTCGTATGGCCGTTTCGCGTCACCGAGATCCAGGCGTGGCCGTCCACGAACTGATTGAACGACCCCTGTGTATTGGGGTCTACGTGACTATGGATGCCGAGGACGACCTTGTCGCTCATGGGATGCCCTTACGGAAAAATCTGTGTTTCGCCATCGGCGTACAGCATCACCACGCGCGGCGCCATCAAGGGAATTTCCTGACGGGCCGGGCCAGCAGGTCCGGGCTTCACGTCGCGCCGCAGCATGGTTGTGCATTGGCCGGATATGGGGCAGCGATCAACAACGACTTTCATGGTGTCCCCTTCCACGACATAGCTCATCCCTGCCGCGTAGTACATGCTTTCCATCGGTTCATTGAACTGGACCTGGAGCTTCGACGCGGAGAGCTGGGTGACGACGACCGGCTCAAGGCTCGATTTGGAATAGCTGGGTTTCACGTGATCTCCTGAACACCCTGACAGGGGGGCCGCCAGCGCAACCCACGCGAGCGCAGCGTACACATGGCGGCGAGTGATGCAGGCTCTCGTCACGGAGCGGCTCCTTCGTTGGTCCGCTGATTATGCACGGGACGACCTATGAGGCGCGTGCAACAGAGCACAGCCTGGAAACCGGGTGCAGGAGCTGGCAACGGTATACGGTCAGGGCCGCGCCTGCCCCGAGGCCGCGGGCGGGTGTGTGGAGCAGCGCCGGGCAGGGCCCGGCGCACCCATTACCCCTTACCAGGTGTACTTGATCCGCCCGTACACATACGCGCCGTTGAAGCCGAACGGCGAGTAGTTGCTGTACGGCAGCATGCCGAAGGTGGAGTTCTGCAGGTCCTCGGTGCGGTCCGGGTACTTGTCCAGCAGGTTGTCGGCACCCACGGTCAGGGTCCAGTTGCTGCTGGGCTTGTAGCTGGCCGAGGCATCCACCACCCAGGCGTCGCCGTAGGTCTGGTCACGCAGCGCGGTGGCCGAGTTGCGCACGGTGAATTTGCCGTAGCGGGTGGCGGCCAGGCCCAGCTCCCAGTGGTCCGAACGCCAGGTGCCGCTCAGGATCGCCTTGTCGCGCGGGTAGCTGTCCTCGATGCGACCGATCTCATCACGGCCGATCAGCGACTGGGTCAGGCCCAGCGTGCCGAACACCGGCGGGGTGCCGCCAACGCGGCGCACTTCGGTGTCGTTATAGCTGTACGCAGCGGTCAGCTCCAGGCTGCTGGCGCTGAACGGTACCGTGTAGCTGGAGACGAAGTCGACACCGCGGGTGCGCGTATCCAGGCCGTTGGTGAAGTAGGAGAACGCGGTCACCTGCGGCAGGCCCAGGGTGCCCAGCAGCGCGCTGGTCGCGGCATTGGTGGTGATGCTCGACGACAGCGCGATGCGGTCATCGATGTCGATCTGGTAGGCATCGACGGTGATGTACAGGCGGTCGACCGGCTGCAGCACCAGGCCCAGGCTGTAGGAGGTGGAGGTCTCGGCCTTCAGCGGCGAGGCGCCCAGCGCCTGCGCGGCCTGGCTGGTGGTCGGGAAGGTGCCGCGCTCGACGAATACGCCATTGAGGAACTGGCTGGTCACCGCCTGGTAGCCCTGCTGCGCCAGCGAGGGCGCGCGGAAACCACTGGAGGCGGTGGCCCGCAGCGCCACCTTGTCGGTGAACGCGTAGCGCGCCGACAGCTTGCCCGAGAAGCGGTCGCCGAAGTCCGAGTAGTCCTCGTAGCGGCCGGTGATGCCGGCCGAGAACTTCTCGGTCAGGTCCGCTTCCAGGCCGGCGTAGACCGCGTAGTTGTGGCGGTCGGCATGCACTTCATTGGTCGGGGTGAAGCCCGCGAAGCCCTGCGCGCCGCTGCCGGTGTACGAGTTCAGTTCGCCCGGGTTCTGGTCCCACTTCTCCTTGCGGTACTCACCGCCGAAGGACAGCGTGACCGGGTAGGCCAGGCCCCAGTCCAGCGACTTGGTCAGGTCGGCATTGAAGATGTCCTGCTGGTACTTCAGCGTGCCGTCGTAGAACGAGCGCGGGCTGGTCGCACCCAGGCTGTAGTTGATGCTGTTGCGGGTGTGGAAGTCCAGGGTGTTCTCGCCGTGATTCAGGCTCAGGTCCCAGGTCCAGCCGTTGTCGGTGTTGCCCTTGACCCCGGCCACCAGCGAGCGGTCCTTGGAGTACTGGTTGATCTCCGGCACGAAGCCGTCCGGATAGGTCTGCGCCAGCAGCGCGCTCTGCCCGCTGTGGTTGCGCGAACGGTAGAACGCGAACGAGGTGATGTCGCGGTTGCTGAGCAGCGCGCTGGCGTAGCCGGTCACGTGGTCGCTGAAGTCGAAGCTGGCGTTGGCCGAGGCCGCGGTGGCATCCACGCGCGGGTCGCCGACGATGAAGGTCTTCTGGCCGATGCTGGGGAAGTTGCCGGTGTTCGGCGTGGTGCCGCGGTACGGGCCGGCGCGGTTGCTCTCGTCCTGCTGGCTGATCTGGCCGGCCACATGCACGCGGCCACGGCCGTTGCCGAACTCGACGCCGGTGTCGCCGGACAGCTGGTACTTGTTGCCGTCGCCGGCCGAGTACTGGCCGTAGTCCACTGCCAGGCTGCCGCCACGGCCGCTGCCCTTGAGCACGATGTTGATGACGCCGGCGATGGCGTCCGAGCCGTACTGCGCCGAGGCACCGTCGCGCAGCACTTCCACGCGCTCGATCGCGGCGATCGGGATCGCGTTGATGTCCACCGCCGACGAACCACGGCCGATGCTGCCGTTGACGTTGATCATCGCCGAGGTGTGGCGGCGCTTGCCGTTGACCAGCACCAGCACCTGGTCCGGCGACAGGCCGCGCAGCTGCGCCGGGCGCACGCCGCTGGTGCCGTCGGTCAGCGCCGGGCGCGGGAAGTTCAGCGAGGGCAGGGCGCGCGACAGTGCGGTGGCCAGTTCACTGGTACCGGTGGACTGCAGCACTTCGGGGGTGATGATGTCGATCGGCGACTGCGATTCGGCGACCGTGCGGTCGGCCACGCGGGTGCCGGTGACGATCACCGTGTCCAGGGTGTTGGCGGCGGTGCCGGCCTGCTGTGCAGCGGCGACGAACGGAGAGCCACCGAGTGCGACAGCGACGGCGGCGGCGATCAGGCGGGTCTTGCGGGTCATCGGGATGGGCTCCGGTTGGCGGGGGCGGCACCGGAATCGACATCACGGGGGTGAGGCGGACGGCGGTTGTTGCGGTGCGCAAAGCAGGAATTAACGGGATATTCAGTGGCTGTCAAATGCCGGTCATCGGGAAAACCGTTGCAGAAGCAACCATTTAGCCCGGATCGGCAGTCGCGGGGAGGGGACCCGGGAGGCGCGCGGCGAGGACGTGGGAGAGAGGAACGCCGGCCGCCGCGCATCCCGGGGCGCGTCAAGTATTCGTTAACGCTAGAATTGCGTCGCAGGAACAGTGCTCACCAGCACATTCCATTCGGTTATATGGACGCCTTCCCCCATGATTTCGCTTCGTAATTTCGCCTTGCGCCGCGGCGAGCGGCTGCTGTTGTCCAATGTCGACCTGACCCTGCATGCCGGTTACCGGGTGGGTGTGGTCGGTCGCAACGGTGCTGGCAAGTCCAGCCTGTTCGCGGCGGTGAAGGGCGAGCTGGAGGCGGACAAGGGTGACGTCGACCTGCCCGGCAAGGTGCGCATCGCCAGCGTGGCCCAGGAAACCCCGTCGCTGCCCGACCCGGCGCTGAGCTTCGTGCTCGGCGGCGACCTCGAGGTGGCCGCGGTGCTGGCCGCCGAGGCCGACGCGACCGCGCGCGAAGACTGGGAAGCGGTGGCCGAGGCACACACGAAGATGGCCGAGCTCAACGCCTACGACGCCGAAGCGCGCGCCGGCAAGCTGCTGCACGGCCTCGGTTTCCCTGCCGAGACGCACCACCGTGCGGTGTCCTCGTTCTCCGGCGGCTGGCGCGTGCGCCTGAACCTGGCCCGCGCGCTGATGATGCCCAGCGACCTGCTGCTGCTCGACGAACCGACCAACCACCTGGATCTGGACGCGGTGTACTGGCTGGAACAGTGGCTGCTGAAGTACCCCGGCACCCTGCTGCTGATCTCGCATGACCGCGAGTTCCTCGACAACGTGGCCACCCACACCCTGCACCTGCATGGCGGCGGCGCCAAGCTCTACCCGGGCGGCTACACCGATTTCGAGCGCCAGCGCGCCGAACAGCTGCGCCAGCAGCAGATCGCGCACGAGAAGGAACAGGCCGAGCGCGCCCACCTGCAGAGCTTCATCGACCGCTTCAAGGCGCAGGCCAGCAAGGCTGCGCAGGCGCAGAGCCGCATGAAGCGCCTGGCCAAGCTGGCCGGCACCGAAGCGGTGCGCGCCGAGCGCGAGTTCCGCATCGAGTTCGCGCCGCCGGCGAAGCTGCCGTTCTCGCTGATCCGCCTGAACCACGTCGAGGCCGGTTACGGCAAGGACGCGGTGATCCTGCACAACGTCGGCTTTGGCCTGGAAGCGGGCCAGCGCATCGGCCTGCTCGGCCCGAACGGTGCCGGTAAGACCACCCTGGTGAAGACCTTGGTGGGCGAGCTGGCGCCGATCGTTGGCGAGCGCATGGCGCATCCGGACCTGAAGATCGGCTACTTCGCCCAGCACACGGTGGAGTCGCTGCACGAAGGCCAATCGCCGATGGAGCACTTCCGCGAGATCGCCCCGGACGCACCGAACCAGTCCTTCCGCGATTTCCTCGGCAAGTGGAACTTCCCGGGCGACCGTGCATTCGAGCCGGTCGATGGGTTCTCCGGTGGCGAACGCGCCCGCCTGGCGCTGGCGCTGATCGCCTGGCAGCAGCCGAACGTGCTGCTGCTGGACGAACCGACCAACCACCTTGACCTGGAAATGCGTGAAGCGCTGGCCGAAGCGCTGGCCACCTTCGAAGGCGCGATCGTGATGGTCTCGCATGACCGCCACCTGATCGGCCTGGTCTGCGATACCTACTGGCGCGTGGCCGATGGCGTGGTCGAGCCGTTCGATGGCGACCTGGATGCCTACGCCGCGTGGCTGCGCACCCGCCCGCAGGCGCAGGGCACCAAGGCACGCATGGAGCAGGTGGAAGAACCGGTGGTGGTCAAGACCGCGCCGGTGGCGCAGGTGGTGCAGAAGAAGCCGGTGAACCCGCACAAGCTGGCCGCCGCCGAGGCCAAGGTGGCCGAACTGGAGGGCGCGCTGGCCGAGCTCGACCGCCAGTTGGCCGACCCGGCCAACTATGCCGATGCCACCCGCATGGCGGTGATCGGCCGCGACCGCGAAACCACCGCCGCGCAGCTGGAGAAGGCCGAAGCGGCGTGGATGGAGCTGCTGGAGTCCTGATCACGCAAAAAAGGGGACGGAGGGGATTAAGTCGTTTGTGCCACAAACGACTTAATCCCCTCCGTCCCCTTTTTTGTTACGTGCCCTGCGCCTGCAGCCATTCGCGGAACCGCTTGGCCGGTTCGCGCTCGGCGCGCGAGCGCAGCCGCGTCAACCAGTAGCGGCCCAGCTCCAAGGTGGTGCCGAAGGGCTGCAGCAGGCGGCCTTCGGCCAGTTCCTGCTCGAACATGCACAAGGGCAGCAAGGCCACGCCGGCGCCCCCGGCGGCGGCCATCGCCACCGTCAGTGAGGAATCGAACACCGGCCCGCGGGCTTCCACGCCGCTCACCCCGGCCGCCTGCAACCAGCGCGGCCATTCGTCGCTGCGGTAGGAACGCAACAACGGCAGTGTGGCGAGGTCCCGCGGTTGCTTCAGCCGCCGCGCCAATGCGGGGGCGCACAGCGGTGCGAAGGGCGCATCGAGGATTGCCGTGCAGGCCTGGCCCTGCCAGTCGCCATCGCCGAAGCGGATCGCCAGATCCAGCCCTTCGCCGGCCAGGTCGATACGGTTGTTGTGGGTCTGCAGGCGCAGCTCGATGTCCGGGTGCGCGGCTTCGAACGCCGCCAGCCGTGGCAGCAGCCAGCCGGTGGCGAAGGTACCGACCACGCCCAGCGTCAGTACTTCCCGGGCCGGCCCGCCGGTGTAGCGCGCAATGCTGGCGGAGATGCGTTCAAACGATTCGTTGAGCACCGGATACAGCGCCGCGCCCTCGTCGGTCAGCGCCACGCCGCGCGGCAGGCGATGGAACAGGCGGATGCCGAGCCGGTCTTCCAGGCCCCGGATCTGGTGGCTCAGTGCGGCCTGGCTGACGCACAGCTCCAGCGCGGCTCGGGTGAAGTTCTGGTGGCGGGCGGCCGCCTCGAACGCACGCAGCGCGTTCAGTGGCAGGGTGGGGTGCAGCATCGGAGAGCCGTGAGCCAGGGTGATGGCTGATCCTACCCGTTCAATGAGGAATTTCGTAAATCTCAAACATTTGATCGCGTCAGGCATGAGTTCAACTTATGGCTTGCCCTGATTTTTCGCGCTGGTCGGTCGCAGGGGAGGCGCCAATAATCGAGCGGTCACCAGGAGAACCCCTATGCTCGCCCGTCGCCGATTCCTGCAGTTCAGTGGTGCTGCCGTTGCGTCCTCGCTGTTTGCCCCGGCGCTGGCGCAACCGGTTTCCGCCTCGTCTGGCATACCCGCCGCGAACGCCGCCATTGCCGGCGCCGCCGATTTCGCCGCGCTGGAGAAAGCCAGCGGTGGCCGCCTGGGCGTCACCGTGCTGAACACCGGCAACGGCCGTCGCATCGGCGGGCATCGGCAGGATGAGCGCTTCCCGATGTGCAGCACGTTCAAGTCGATGCTGGTCGCCCATGTGCTGAGCCTTGCCGATGCAGGCCGCGTTTCGCTCGACACCCGTGTGCCCATCGCCGGGAAGGATCTGCTGTCCTACGCTCCGGTGGCGCGCCGCCACGTGGGCAAGGATCTGACCGTGCGCGACCTGTGCCGGGGCACGCTGACCACCAGCGACAACACGGCGGCCAACCTGCTGCTGGAGGTGGTGGGCGGGCCGTCGGCGCTGACGGCATTCCTGCGCGGGCAGGGCGACAGCATTACCCGCAATGACCGCAACGAGCCGGACGTGAATCTGTTCGCGAAGGGAGACCCGCGCGATACCACCAGCCCGGCCGCGATGGCCACCAGCCTGGCCCGCTTCGCGGTGGGCAATGGCCTGCAGCCTGCATCGCGCCGGCAGTTCGCCGATTGGCTCATCGACAACCAGACCGGCGATGCCTGCCTGCGCGCCGGGCTGGGCAAGCGCTGGCGGGTGGGGGACAAGACCGGCAGCAACGGTGATGACACGCGCAACGACATCGCCGTGCTGTGGCCGCATGCGGGCGGCACCGCGTGGGTGGTCACCGCCTATCTGCAGGGCGCATCGGTCGATGACGACCAGCGCGCAGCAGTGCTTGCACGGGTGGGGGCGCTGGCCGATGCGATGATCGGATGAGGTAACCGGGGTCATCGGGAAATGGCTTGCCGGATCGGTCGGGCACGCGCATCCTGCGCGCGTTCGAACCCCACGGAAGACCCCGATGAGCCATGAGTTGATCTACCTGCTGCTGATCTTCGCGCTGCTGGTGATCCCGCGCGCACTGCAGCGCTTCAGCCTGCCGGCGCCGTTGACCTGCCTGCTGTTCGGCATCATCGGCATGCTCTGGCTGGGCGACCAGGCACACGACGCGGTGATCGGCCTGCTGGCCACGCTGGGCATTTCCTCGCTGTTCCTGTTCGCGGGCCTGGAAGTGGATCTGCAGGCGCTGCGGCGTGGCATGTGGCCGCTGCTGGCGCACCTGTTGATCCGTACCGGCACGCTGTTCGGCGTGGGCTGGCTGGCCTGGCGCTATGCGGGGCTGCCATGGCAGGCCGCTGGGCTGCTGGCGCTGGCGCTGCTGACGCCCTCCACCGGCTTCATCATGGATTCGCTGTCGCGGCTGGGCCTGAGCGAGGACGAGCGGTTCTGGGTCACCAGCAAGGCCATCGCCGGCGAACTGCTGGCGCTGGCGGCGTTGTTCATCGTGCTGCAGGCCGGCGACCCGGGCCACATGGCGCTGTCCAGCCTGGCCCTGCTGGCGATGATGATCGGCCTGCCGCTGCTGTTCATCGCGCTGGGCCGCTGGGTGGCGCCGCACGCGCCGGGCTCGGAGTTCTCGCTGCTGGTGATGGTCGGCATGGTGGCGGCGTACATCACCTATCTGCTGGGCGTGTATTACCTGGTGGGCGCGTTCATCGCCGGCCTGGTCGCGCGCCTGCTGCACCAGCGCATGCCGCTGCTGGCCTCGCACGAGAACCTGCACGCGCTGCGCCTGTTCGCCTCGTTCTTCGTGCCATTCTATTTCTTCAATGCCGGCACCAAGGTGCCCAGCGAAGCCCTCAGTTTCGAGGCGCTGGGGCTGGGCATCGTGATCACCCTGGTGGTGCTGCCGCTGCGCATCGGCGTGGTCTGGCTGCAGCGCCGGGTGATGTTCGGCGAGAGCTTCCGCAGCAGCCTGCGCGTCTCGCTGGCGCTGGCCCCGACCCTGATCTTCACGCTGGTCCTGGCGGCGATCATGCGCGAGCGTTTCCAGATTCCGGCGGTGCTGTTCGGCGCGCTGCTGCTGTACGCCGCACTGACCACACTGTTGCCGTCGCTGGTGTTCCGCACACCCTTCGACGTCGATCCGGTGGAGCAGGAGCCGGCGGGCGAGGGCGAGTCCGCGCCGGTAGCGGCCACCGAGACGCGGCCGGAACCTCACATCGCCGAACGCTGACCGGTTGCCGCGCGCGGTTTGCGCCCGTCGGCCATGGCCGTTAGGGTTGGGGCATGAAACTGCCTGCCGTTGTCACCGCTTCCGCCCTCCTGCTCAGCCTCGCTGCCTGCTCGCAGCGTTCCGATACGGTCGCGCATGATCTGGCGACCGCACCGGCCGATGCCTTCATGGCTGCCATCGCCGCGCATTGCGGCCAGGCCTATGAGGGCCGGGTGGTGGAGGACACGCCGGCACCGACCGGCAAGGACCCGTTCGCCGGCCAGCGCCTGGTCATGCATGTGCGCGGCTGTGCCGACCCCGCCCATGAACTGCGGATTCCCTTCCATGTGGGGGATGACCATTCGCGCACCTGGGTGCTGACCCGCACCGAAAACGGCCTGCGCCTGAAACACGATCATCGCCACGAAGACGGTAGCCCCGACGCGATCACCCTCTATGGCGGCGACAGCACGCCACCGGGCACCGCCGAGCGCCAGCAGTTCCCAGCCGACTCCGATTCGGTGGCGATGTTCCGTCGTGCCGACATGCTGGCCTCCACGCACAACACCTGGGCGATGGAGATCGACCCCGACCAGACGTTCGTCTACGAACTGACGCGCCCGGAAGGCCGCCGTTTCCGCGTGAAGTTCGACCTGAGCAAGCCGGTCGAGCTGCCGCCCGCACCGTGGGGCGACGAGAAGGCGCCAGCACCCTGATCTTCGGGTCGGATCCCTCCTGCGGAGGGTCCGGCCCGGTCACTGCATGAACCCACGGGTCAGAGCCCTGGCCGTCGGCCAGGGATCAGACCCCGGGGCTCAGCGCGCGCTGAAGCGTGCGCGGCAGCCGTTGCTCACCCACACCTGGCCGCGTGCATAGCCCCAGCTGCGGCCTTCCTGGCAGGCACTGCCGGACAGCTGCTGTTGCAGCACCGGCCGGCCCTGGCGCTCATCCCAGTCGCAGTTCTGCGTGCGGTTGTTGTTGCTGCTGCAGGTGATCGAATAATTGCTGTTGCCGCCGCCCCAGCCACCGCCGCCGCCGCCCCAGCCGCGGGCCTCGGCGAACTCGGCGCGGCAGCCGTTGCTGACCCAGACCGCGCCGTTGCGCACGCCCCAGGTGCGTCCTTCGTCGCAGGGGCTGCCGGACAGCTGGCGGACCAGGCGGGCGTTGCGCCAGCCGACCGGGCAGCTGCGCTCACGGTTGCTCTGGCTCTCGCAGCGGATGGTTTCGCCGGGACGGCCGTTGTTGCCGCCCCAGCCACCGCCATTGCCACCGCCCCAGCCGCCGCGGGCTTCAACGAACTCGGCGCGGCAGCCATTGCTGACCCAGATGCTGCCGTTGCGGCTGCCCCAGGTGCGGCCCTCGTCGCAGGCGCTGCCGGACAGCTGGCGGACCAGCTGCGCATTGCGCCAGCCGGTGCTGCAGACACGTTCACGGTTGTTCTGGCTTTCGCAGCGGATCACCCCGTCCTGCGCAGCGGCCGGAGCAGAGGGCAGGGCGAGCACGGCCAGAGTGCTCAGGGTCACGGCCAGGCTGGCCAGGGACAACGATTTCATGGCGGCATCCCATACGGTGGCAGGTGCCCGACTATAGGGACCGGGGCGATCAAGCCGGCGTGACTGCCCGGATTTGCCCCGGCCGGGGCCTCGGCCGCAGAATACGAGGCTTTCCGGCCCCCATCCGGTGCCGGCGTTCTCCAGCGGAGCTTCCCCCCATGCGTACCCACTTCTGCGGCCTGGTCGACGAGACCCTGATTGGCCAGACTGTCACCCTCGCCGGCTGGACCGACGTGGCCCGTAACCAGGGCGGCGTCTGCTTCATCGATCTCCGCGATCATGAAGGCATCGTGCAGGTGACCGTGGAGGTCGACAACGCCGACGTGTTCGCCGTGGCCGCGTCGCTGGGCTATGAGGACGTGCTGCAGGTGGAGGGCGTCGTGCGCGCCCGGCACGCGGTGAACGACAAGATGCGCACCGGCAAGGTGGAAGTGATCGCCACCGCCATCACCGTGCTGAACAAGGCCGCCCCGCTGCCGTTCCACGCCCACGAGAACCCGGGCGAGGAAACCCGCCTGAAGTACCGCTACCTGGACCTGCGCCGCCCCGAAATGCAGCGCATGCAGCGCACCCGCATCAAGCTGGTGCAGGCGCTGCGCCGCCACCTGGACGAAAAGGGCTTCCAGGACATCGAGACCCCGATCCTGACCAAGGCCACTCCGGAAGGCGCGCGCGACTTCCTGGTGCCGGCGCGCATGCATCCGGGCGAGTTCTACGCCCTGCCGCAGAGCCCGCAGCTGTTCAAGCAGATCCTGATGGTGGCCGGGTTCGACCGCTACTACCAGATCGCGCGCTGCTTCCGCGACGAGGCCCTGCGTGCCGACCGCCAGCTGGAATTCACCCAGCTGGACATGGAGTTCGCCTTCGTCCGCGAACGCGATGTGCAGGACTTCGTCGAGGACATGATCCGCGCCATCTTCAAGGAAGTGGTCGATGTCGAGCTGGATGCCAGCTTCCCGCGCATGACCTGGGCCGAGGCGATGCGTCGCTATGGTTCGGACAAGCCGGATCTGCGCATCGCGCTGGAACTGGTCGACGTGGCTGAACTGGTCAAGGACAGCGAGTTCCCGGTGTTCACCGGCCCGGCCAACGACGCCGAAGGCCGCGTCGCCGCGCTGCGCATCCCGGGCGGCGCGTCGCTGAGCCGCAAGCAGATCGACGAGTACGCCGCGCATGCCGCCAAGTACGGCGCCAAGGGCCTGGCCTACATCAAGATCGCCGACAACGGCGAAGTCAGCTCGCCGATCCAGAAGTTCTTCAGCGAAGAGCGCTTCGCGGCGCTGGTGGCCCATGTCGGTGCCGGCAATGGCGATATCGTGTTCTTCGGTGCCGGTGGCTACAACAAGGTCTCCGACTTCATGGGCGCGCTGCGCCTGAAGGCCGGCAAGGACTTTGGCCTGGTCGCCGACGGCTGGGCACCGCTGTGGGTCACCGACTTCCCGATGTTCGAGTGGGACGAGGAAGAACAGCGCTACGTCGCCCTGCATCACCCCTTCACCGCACCGGCCGTGGACGACATCGCCGATCTGCGCGCCAATGCCCGTACCGCCGTCTCGCGCGGTTACGACATGGTGCTCAACGGCAATGAAATCGGCGGCGGTTCGATCCGTATCCACCGTCCGGACATGCAGAGCGCGGTGTTCGAGCTGCTGGGCATCGGTGCCGAAGAGGCCCGCGCCAAGTTCGGCTTCCTGCTCGACGCGCTGAACTACGGCGCGCCGCCGCACGGTGGCATCGCCTTCGGCATCGACCGCATCGCCGCGCTGATGGCCGGAACCGAGTCGATCCGCGACGTCATCCCGTTCCCGAAGACCACCGGTGCACAGGATCTGATGACCGACGCGCCGTCGCCGATCGTCGACGCGCAGCTGGCCGAAGTGCACATCCAGGTTCGCCCCAAGACCAACTGATCAGGAGATCCAGGCAATGACCGAGTTTGCGTTTTCGCTGGAGTGGGAAAAGCTGGGCAATGAAGGCTCCGAGGCCACCCTGGTCACCGAGCGTGCACGCGTGTTCGGGGGGTGGCTGGTCCGCGTCGGTACCAATCCGGCCGCGATGGCCCTGACCTTCGTCGCCGACGGCGAAGGCCGTTGGGACGGTGAAGACTTCGGCGTCGAGGACTACGAGGACGACGAAGAGGAAGAAGAGTACGACGAGGACGAGGAAGGCGAGGAAGAAGAGGACGAGGACGAAGAGGAATACGAGGAAGAGGACGAGGAAGAAGAAGCGGAATCGCCTGGAAAGGCTTGACCCGCGCTTCGCCCTGACGTCAACTTCCTGCATGTATTCGATCCGCCGCGCCACTGTGGACGACGCGCCGACCCTGTCGGCGCTGGCCGCACGCACGTTCACTGAAACCTTCGGCCATCTGTACCCGCCGCAGGACCTGCAGGCCTTCCTCGAGGAGGCCTACACGGTCGAGCGCCAGCGCGTGATCCTGTCCCACCCCGATTACGCGGTGTGGCTGCTGGAATTGGATGGGGAGGCGGTCGGCCATGCCGCCGCCGGCCCCTGTGGCCTGCCGCATCCGGATGTGAAACCCGGTGACGGCGAACTCAAGCGCCTGTACCTGGTCAAGACGCAGCAGAGCTGCGGCTGGGGCAGCCGCCTGCTGGAAACCGCGCTGGCCTGGCTGGAACACGAAGGCCCGCGCACGTTGTGGCTGGGCGTGTGGTCGGAGAACTTCGGCGCGCAGCGCTTCTACGCCCGCTACGGCTTCGAGAAGGCCGGCGAGTACCTGTTCCCTGTCGGCGACACCCAGGACCTCGAATTCATCCTGCGCCGCGCGCCGCGCGCGGCCTGACGTTCACCGCCGCTTGCCGCGCGCGCGTGTTCAATCACCTCACGTTCCTGCCCCGCTGACCGCCAGGCTGTTTGCATGACTCCCCCCGTATTGCTGCTGCATGGCATCTGGAATGCCCGTGCCTGGGTCGGGCCACTGGCCTGGCGCCTGCGCGCGCGTGGTTTCCAGGTACACGCGTTCGGCTATCCCTCGGTGTTCGGTGGCCCCGATGTGGCAGTGCCGCAGTTGCTGGAACGTCTGGCCGACGCCGGGCCGTTGTCGCTGGTCGGTCACAGCCTGGGCGGACTGCTGGCACTGGAGGCGCTGCGCCGCGATCCGCAGCTGCCAGTGCAGCGCGTGGTCTGTCTGGGCTCGCCGCTGCGCGGCAGTGGTACCGCGCGCTCGTTGTCCGATCATGGCTGGGGCCTGGCGCTGGGGCGCAGCAGCGAGCTGCTGCTGGACGGCCTGCCGGACTGGCAGGGCAAGGCCGAGGTTGGCCTGATCGCCGGTTCGGTGCCGCACGGGCTGGGCAGCCTGCTGGGCGCGATCGACGATGCGTCCGACGGCACCGTGGCCCTGGCCGAGACCCGCCTGCCGGGCCTGGCCGACCATTGCGTGGTGCGTACCAGCCACAGCGGCCTGGTGGTGTCGCCCGACGCCGCGCGGCAGACCGCGCATTTCCTGCGCCACGGCCACTTCGACCACAGCCGCGACGCGGCGGCGGCATAGGGGCAGGGGAGGCGGGGCCGCCTTGTAGCGCCGAGCCCATGCTCGGCTGCATTCCGTCGGGCCCATTGAGCCGAGCATTGGCCCGGCGCTACAACAATACGGGCCTAGACACGGTTGCAGCGCCCGATCAGGTAGAATCCGCGCCTTGATCCTGAAGCAGCCAGACGGTAGCACCCATGGGTAGAGGCCCCTCCATCGAAGCCCGCAAGAACGCGTCCGACGCGAAGCGCGGCAAGATTTTCACCAAGATCATCCGCGAGATCGGCGTTGCCGCGCGCGGCGGTGGAGGCGACCCCAACAACAACCCGCGTCTGCGCGTGGCGGTGGACAAGGGCCTGGCCGTGAACATGTCCAAGGACGTGATCGAGCGCGCCATCAAGAAGGCCACCGGTGAACTGGAAGGCGTCGATTACGAGGAAATCCGCTACGAAGGCTATGCCCCGGGTGGCGTGGCCGTGATCGTCGACTGCCTGACCGACAACCGCGTGCGCACCGTGGCCGACGTCCGCCATGCGTTCAGCAAGTGCGGCGGCAACATGGGCACCGAAGGCTCGGTGGCCTTCATGTTCAAGCGCCTGGGCGTGCTCAGCTTCGCCCCGGGTGCCGACGAGGAAGCCATCACCGAAGCAGCCATCGAGGCCGGCGCCGACGACATCGTGGTCTACCCCGATGACGGCTCGATCGACGTGGTCACCAGCCCTGACGCGTTCAATGCAGTCAAGGACGCGATGGCCGCCGCCGGGCATGTCGCCGATCACGCCGAGATCACCTTCCGCGCCGACAACGACATCAAGGTCGAGGGCGAGGTCGCCCTGCAGGTCAAGAAGCTGCTGGACATGCTCGAAGACCTGGACGACGTGCAGGACGTGTATTCCAACGCCGAACTCGGCGCCGACGCCTACGCCTGAGCCGTCCTCGACGGCCTGGGCGCGGGCCGTTGAACGGTCACCGCGGACAGTCATGAGCCCATACGCCTGCCAGCGCCCCCCGTTCCGCCCCGCCAGGAGCGCGGCATGACCCGCATCCTCGGCATCGACCCCGGTTCGCAGCGGACCGGGGTCGGCATCATCGATGTCGACGCCGCCGGCCGCGTCAGTTACGTGCACCACCAGCCGCTGGTGCTGCTGGGCGCGGACGACTTCCCGCAGCGCATGAAGCTGCTGGTGCTGGGCCTGGCCGATCTGTGCCGCGAGTACCAGCCCAATGAAGTGGCCATCGAAAAGGTGTTCATGGCGCGCAATCCCGATTCGGCGCTGAAGCTGGGCCAGGCCCGCGGCGCGGCGATCTCGGCCGTGGTGCTGCGCGACCTGCCGGTGCACGAATACGCCGCCAGCGAGATCAAGCTCGCGGTGGTCGGGCGCGGTGGCGCTGAAAAGCAACAGGTTCAACACATGGTCGGGCTCATGCTCAACCTGAAAACCAAGCTGCAGGCCGACGCGGCCGACGCGTTGGCGGTGGCGATCACCCATGCCCACGTAAGGGCGACGGCCAACCGCCTGGGGCTCAGTGCCCGCCAGGCGTGGGGCCGCAAATGAGGAGTTGCACGCAATGATCGGTCGACTGCGCGGCATCGTCGCCTACAAGGCGCCGCCGTGGCTGGTGGTGGACGTGAACGGAGTGGGCTACGAACTGGAGGCGCCGATGAGCACCTTCTACGACCTGCCCGAGCTCGGCCGCGAGGTCACCCTGTACACCCATTACTCGCAGAAGGAAGACAGCGTCTCGCTGTACGGCTTCCTGCGCGAGGGCGAGCGGCGCCTGTTCCGCGACGTGCAGAAGGTCAGCGGCATCGGCGCGAAGATCGCGCTGGCCGTGCTGTCCGGTGTCAGCGTCGAAGAATTCGCGCGCATGGTCCAGGCCGGCGACATCACCGCGCTGACCCGCATCCCGGGTATCGGCAAGAAGACCGCCGAACGCATGGTGCTGGAACTGCGTGACCGCGCGGCCCAGTTCGGTGCCGGCGGCGCGCTGCCCACCGGCAGTGGTCCGGCCCCGGCCGATCCGCTGTCCGATGCCACCGTGGCCCTGCAGCAGCTGGGCTACAAGCCGGCCGAAGCGGCCCGCATGGCCCGCGATGCCTTCAATGAAGGCGACGAAGTGGCCACCGTGATCCGCAAGGCGCTGCAGTCCGCGCTGCGCTGAACCGCGTCCCTTTCCCCCAACCTACCGCCTGAGCTTCGCCAGGAGTCCCATGTCCAGCAGTCAAACCCCGCACGCAGCCGCCCCCGGCGGCCATGGCCACGCCCCCTCCGCTGGAGGACTGGCGCTGGTCATCGGTGCGATCGGCGTGGTGTTCGGCGATATCGGTACCAGCCCGCTGTACACCCTGAAGGAGGCGTTCTCGCCACACTACGGGCTCAACAGCGACCACGACACCGTGCTGGGCGTGTTGTCGCTGGCGTTCTGGGCGCTGAACCTGGTGGTGACCCTGAAGTACGTCACCATCATCATGCGCGCCGACAACGATGGAGAAGGCGGCATCATGGCGCTGATGGCGTTGACCCAACGCACGCTGCGCAACGGCTCGCGCTCGGCTTATGTGGTGGGCATCCTCGGCATCTTCGGCGCCTCGCTGTTCTTCGGCGACGGCGTGATCACCCCGGCCATGTCGGTGCTCAGTGCGGTCGAAGGCCTGGAGGTGGCCGCGCCCGGACTTCATGTCTTCATCGTGCCGGTCACCCTGGTGGTGCTGCTGGCGGTGTTCGCCGCGCAACGCTTCGGTACCGAGAAGATCGGCAAGGCGTTCGGCCCGATCATGGCAATCTGGTTCGTGTCGCTGGCGGCAATCGGCATCTACAACATCGTCGATGCGCCCGAGGTGCTGAAGGCCTTCAACCCCTGGTGGGGCATCCGCTTCTTCATGGAGCACGGCTGGCACGGTATCTTCATTCTCGGTGCAGTGGTGCTGGCGGTGACCGGCGGCGAAGCGCTGTATGCGGACATGGGCCACTTCGGGCTGCGCCCGATCCGCCACGCCTGGTACTTCTTCGTGCTGCCGTGCCTGGTGTTGAACTACCTGGGGCAGGGCGCACTGGTGCTCAACCACCCCGAGGCCCTGAAGAACCCGTTCTTCGAGGCAGTGCCGTCGTGGGCGCTGTACCCGATGATCATCCTGGCGACCATGGCGGCGGTGATCGCCTCGCAGTCGGTCATCACCGGCGCATTCTCGGTCTCGCGCCAGGCCATGCAGCTGGGCTACATCCCGCGCATGCGCATCAAGCACACCTCGCACGACACCATCGGCCAGATCTACATCCCGGGCATCAACTGGGGCATTGCGGTGATGGTGTTCGGGCTGGTGCTGGCGTTCCGCAGTTCGTCCAACCTGGCCGTGGCGTACGGCATTTCGGTGTCGGCCACGATGCTGATCGACACCCTGCTGCTGGCCGTGGTGGCGCGGACGTTGTGGCCGAAGTCGCGTGGCTGGCTGCTGCCGCTGTGCGTGGTGTTCTTCATCATCGACCTCGGCTTCGTCATTGCCAACGGCGCCAAGCTGCTGCAGGGCGCCTGGTTCCCGGTGGTGCTGGGCATCTTCCTGTTCACCATGATGCGCACCTGGCGCCGTGGCCGCGAGCTGCTGCGCGACGAGATCCGCAAGGACGGCATCCGCCTGGATACCTTCCTGCCGGGCCTGA
This sequence comes from Stenotrophomonas sp., assembly GCF_059505245.1. Taxonomy (NCBI): domain Bacteria; kingdom Pseudomonadati; phylum Pseudomonadota; class Gammaproteobacteria; order Lysobacterales; family Lysobacteraceae; genus Stenotrophomonas; species Stenotrophomonas sp. Next base: position 78,822 of record NZ_JCACKF010000020.1, on the reverse strand, counting down.
TGCTGGCCCCGCCGGTGCGCGTGCCGGGCACCGCGGTGTTCCTCACCGCCGACCCGACCGTGGCGCCGCATGCGCTGATGCACAACCTCAAGCACAACAAGGTGCTGCACGAGCGCAACGTGTTCCTGCACGTGGAAACCCTGCCGATCCCGTATGCGATGGAAGGGCAGCGGCTGAAGATCGAATCGGTGGGTGACGAGTTCTACCGCGTCTACGTGCGCTTCGGCTTCATGGAGACCCCGGACGTGCCGCTGGCGCTGATGCGCTCGTGCGACCACGGTGGCATCTATTTCGATCCGATGGACACTACCTTCTTCGCCAGCCGCGAGACCATCGTCGCCACCGCCAACCGCGGCATGCCGATCTGGCGTGACAAGCTGTTCGCGCTGATGCATCGCAACGCCGCCCCGGCCACCGGCTTCTTCCGGATTCCGGGCAACCGCCTGGTCGAACTCGGGGCCCAGGTCGAGATCTGACGCGCGCGGGGTCGGATCCCTTTTCCGCAGGAAAAGGGCTCTGACCCCATGTTCCCGGTGTCCCGGTTCGGGGTCAGAGCCGTTTTCCTGTGGAAAACGGATCCGACCCCATACGCTTTTGCCGCATAATCAGCACATGACCGACGACCGCATCATCGGCGCCGGCGCCACCCGCGAGGATGACGCCGCCGACGCCAGCATCCGCCCCAAGCGCTTGGCCGACTACCTCGGCCAGGCCCCGGTGCGCGAGCAGCTGGAGATCTACATCGAAGCGGCCAAGGCCCGTGGCGACGCGCTCGACCATGTGCTGATCTTCGGGCCGCCCGGCCTGGGCAAGACCACGCTCAGCCACGTCATCGCCAACGAGCTGGGCGTGGCCCTGCGGGTGACCTCCGGCCCGGTGATCGAGAAGGCCGGCGACCTCGCTGCGCTGCTGACCAACCTGCAGCCGCATGACGTGCTGTTCGTGGATGAGATCCACCGCCTGTCGCCGGTGGTCGAGGAAGTGCTGTACCCGGCGATGGAAGACTTCCAGATCGACATCATGATCGGCGAGGGCCCCGCCGCCCGTTCGATCAAGATCGACCTGCCTCCATTCACCCTGATTGGTGCCACCACCCGCGCCGGCCTGCTGACCGCGCCGCTGCGCGACCGCTTCGGCATCGTCCAGCGCCTGGAGTTCTACAGCGTCGAAGAGCTGACCCGGATCGTGCGCCGTTCGGCCACCATCCTCGGCATCGACTGCACCGCCGATGGCGCCGGCGAGATCGCGCGCCGCGCGCGCGGCACCCCGCGTATCGCCAATCGCCTGCTGCGCCGCGTGCGCGACTACGCGCAGGTGAAGGCCGGCGGCCACATCGACGAGGCCGTGGCACAGGCCGCGATGAAGATGCTCAAGGTCGATCCGGAGGGCTTCGACGAGCTCGACCGGCGCCTGCTGAAGACCCTGGTCGACTACTTCGACGGCGGCCCGGTCGGCATCGAATCGCTGGCCGCGGCGCTGTCCGAAGAGCGCGGCACGCTGGAAGACGTGGTCGAGCCGTACCTGATCCAGCAGGGCTTCCTGGTGCGTACCGCGCGCGGCCGCATGGCCACCCACAAGGCTTACCGGCACATGGGCCTGAAGCCGAAGAACCCGCCGCAGGACCTGTTCGCGGAGGTTCCCGATGTCGGTTGAGCCCCGATTCAGTTGGCCGACACGCATTTACTGGGAAGATACCGACGCAGGTGGGGTGGTCTACCACGCCCGCTACGTGGCCTTCATGGAACGGGCCCGGACCGAATGGATGCGCGCGCTCGGCTACGGCCAGGAGCGCATGCGCGCCGAGCACGGGATGGTCTTCGCGGTGCGCTCGATGCAGATGGATTTCATCAGGCCGGCACGGCTGGATGACACCCTGCAGGTGACTGCCCGCCTGGTCCAGCTGAAGAAGGCCAGCATGGTCTTCGACCAGCAGATCCTGCGCGACGGCGAGCTGCTGCTGTCCGCGCAGGTCCGCATCGCCGCACTGGAAGCGGCCAGTTTCCGCCCGCGTGGCATGGACGATGCCGTCCTTGCCGTGCTGCAACCCCACCTCCACCCCGAATCCGAACATTGAGGAACAACGGATGATCGCAACGCTCCTGGCCCTGCAGGCCACGGTCACCGAGGCACTGCCGGCCGACGTCAGCAACGCCGCGACACAGACCCTTGCCCAGGCCACCACCGGCGGCGGCATCAACTACCTCGAACTGATGGCCAAGGCCAGCCTGCCGGTGAAGATCATCGTGCTGCTGCTGCTGGTCGGCTCGTTCGTCAGCTGGGTGATCATTTTCCGCAAGGCCCGCGTGTTCAAGCAGGCCACCCGCGAAGCCGACGAGTTCGAGAACCGCTTCTGGTCCGGCGCCGACCTGGGCAAGCTGTACAGCGCAGCCACCGACCGCAGCCGCAGCGTGACCGGCCTGGAAGCCATCTTCGAAGCCGGCTTCCGCGAGTACACCCGCCTGCGCGACAAGCGCCGGCTGGATGGCCGTGCGCAGCTTGAAGGCGCGCAGCGCGCGATGCGCACCACCTACACCCGCGAAGTGGACCAGCTCGAGCGCAACCTGGAGCTGCTGGCCAACATCGGCTCGACTGCCCCGTACGTGGGCCTGGTCGGTACCGTGTTCGGCATCATGGTGACCATGCACGACATGATCAGCAGCGGTGCGCAGGCCGGTATCGCCGCCGTCGCGCCGGGCATCTCCGAGGCACTGTTCGCCACCGCCATCGGCCTGTTCGTGGCGATCCCGGCGGTGTGGGCCTACAACCGCTTCACCACCCGCGTGGAGCGCATGTCGGTGCGGTTCGAGACCTTCGCCGAAGAGTTCAGCTCCATCCTGCAGCGCCAGAGCGCTGGCGACGAGTAAGCGCCTGACCCGGGAGTCCAAGCCATGTCCGCTGCCATCGGTCGCCGCAAGCGCCGCAAGCTGAAATCGGAAATCAACGTCGTTCCCTACATCGACGTCATGCTGGTGCTGCTGATCATCTTCATGGTCACCGCACCGCTGCTCACCCTGAGCTTCGACGTCGACCTGCCGCAGTCCAACGCCAAGGCGCTGGAGAGCAAGCAGGACCCGGTGATCGTCTCGGTGCGCCAGGACGGCCAGCTCAGCCTGAAGCTGCCCGACGCCAAGGAGCCGGCCGCCGTGTCGGCCGAGGAACTGGAAGGCCGCCTGGCCGGCATCGCCGCCCAGGACAAGGGCGTGCGCGTGATCGTCGCCGCCGACCGCGCCGTGGCCTATGAGAAGGTCATTGCCGCGATGGACGTGATCAAGCGCGCCAAGGTAGACAAGGTAGGCCTGGCCACCGATGCACGCTGACGCCCTGCCACCCCCGCATCAGCGCGAACCCGGCTGGGGTCTGCCCCTGGCGCTGGCGTTGCTGGTGCACCTGCTGGTCGCGCTGGTCTTCATCGTGGCCTGGCTGTGGTCGCCCCAGCGCAACACCGATGCCGCCGCTGGCGACCCCTCGGTCGAGGCCAGCCTGGCGCTGTCCGCCTCCGAGGCGTCCGCCGCACGCCAGGCGCTGCGCCAGTCGGAGAAGCTGGAGGACCTGCCGCCGCCGGTCGCCGAGCCGATCCCGGTGCCGGAAGACACCATTCCGCCGCCGCAGCCGATTCCCGAGCCGCGCCCGCAGGACGCGCCCACGCCCCAGCAGCAACAGGCGCAGGAGCGTGTTGCGCAGCCGGACACCAAGGACCAGGAAGCGGTGAGCGCACTGGCCGTCTCGCAGGAGAAGGCCAAGCAGGAACAGGAAGCCAAGCGCCGCCAGGAGCAGATCGACCTGACCGAACGCAAGCGCCAGGAAGAAGCGGAGCAGAAGCTGCGCCTGGCCAAACAGCAGGAAGCGGACGAGAAGAAGAAGCAGGCCGAGCAGGAGCGCGTCGCGGCTGACAAGGCCGAGGCCGAGAAGCAGAAGAAGATCGCCGAGATCCGTGCCCGCCGCGAGCAGGCCGAGAAGGAAGCCAAGCTGGCCGAGCGGAAGCTGCGCGAGGTCGCCGCCGCGCGCAATGCCGCCGGCAGTGCCGCTGCCGGCTCCAGCGGCGCTTCCCAGCCGGCGGCCGGTGGTGGTGGCAACAGCGACGATCTTTCAGCCAAGTACGCCGCAGCGATCCAGGCCAAGGTGCTGTCGCAGTGGGTGCGCCCGGATACGGTGCCGCTGGGCCAGCGTTGCCAGATCACCATCACCCAGATTCCGGGCGGCACGGTGATGCAGGCCAAGGTCAGCCCGAACTGCCCCTATGACGAGGCCGGCAAGCGTTCGATCGAGGCCGCGGTGCTCAATGCGCAGCCACTGCCGTACCGCGGCTTCGAGTCGGTGTTCGCGCGTACGCTCAACTTCACCTTTACCGCCCAGGATCGCTGAGGCGGGCAGGGCAGGGGTGGCCTCGGGCCACTCCTGCCCACGGATGTCGCGCTTGCCTCTGGCGTGCTCGGTTTCGGCCGGGCAGGCTGCAGGCTGCTGTCGAACACCGCCCCGAGGGGCGGCGTGACCGGGGCAGGCAGGTGCGATGTTAGCCACGACGTTAACGGTGCGTGAGAGGGCGGGCTGGAACTGACCCGGAATTCACGTACCCTTGGTTCATGATTGCGAAGCGGTTCACTCCTGCTTTGTTATCCCTCGTTCCGGTTTCCCCCTATTGAGCGCTCCATGAAAAAGATGCCTCGCTGGCTTGCCGTGTTTGCGGCCCTGTTGCTGCCCTTTGCTGCCGTCGCGCAGCAGAAGGGGCTGGATATCGACATCATCGGCGGCAATGCCTCCGCCCTGCCGATCACCATCGTGCCGATGCCCTACCAGGGTTCGTCGGCCGCTCCGCAGACCGACGTCGCCGGCGTGGTCCGCGCCGACCTGGAGCGTTCGGGCCAGTTCCGCACGCTGCCGGAAGCGCAGATCGTCGAGAAGCCCTTGCGTGGCGGTGACATCCAGTTCGCCACCTGGCGCGCGCTGAAGCAGAACTACATCGTGGTCGGCCGCGTGCTCGATGCCGGTGCCGGTGCCTACCGCGTCGAGTACGAACTGTTCGACGTGCCCAAGGGCGAGCGCCTGCTGGGCCTGGCGATGACCGCCCGTGGCAACGCCATGCGCGACGTCGCCCACCAGATGGCCGACGCCATCTACGAGAAGATCACCGGCGTGCGCGGCGCCTTCTGGACCCGCATCGCCTACGTGACCGCCAGCGGCAAGGGCGATGCCATGCGCTATGCGCTGATGGTGGCCGACTCCGACGGCTACAACCCGCAGACCATCGTGCGTTCGGCCGAGCCGCTGCTGTCGCCGTCGTGGAGCCCGGATGGCAGCAAGCTGGCCTACGTCAGCTTCGAGCGTGGCAATTCGGCGATCTACATCCAGAACATCGGCACCGGTGCGCGCGAACTGGTCACCAGCTTCCGCGGCATCAACAGCGCCCCGGCGTTCTCACCCGATGGCCGCAAGCTGGCCCTGACCCTGTCGCGTTCGGGCAACCCGGAAATCTACGTGATGGACCTGGGCAGCAAGCAGCTGACCCAGCTGACCAACCACTTCGCCATCGACACCGAGCCGACCTGGGCGCCGGATGGCAGCGCGGTGTACTTCACCTCCGACCGCGGCGGCCGCCCGCAGGTCTACAAGGTCGGCGCCGGTGGCGGCAGTGCCGAGCGCGTGACCTTCCAGGGCAACTACAATGCCAAGCCCTCGGTGTCCTACGACGGCAAGAAGATCGCCGTTGCGCAGGGCTCGGGCAACAGCTACAAGATCGCGATGATGGACAGCTCGCTGGGTTCGCCCCGCTGGAGCACGCTGTCCCCGGGTTCGCTGGATGAATCTCCGAGCTTTGCGCCCAACGCAAGCATGGTGTTGTACGCCGCCCGCGAGGGTGGCCGTGGTGTGCTGTACGCCGTTTCCGCCGATGCGCGCGTGCGCCAGCGGTTGGTTCTGGCTGACGGAGATGTGCGCGAACCGGCATGGTCCCCATACCGTACCCAGCGCTAAAAGAGTGTTAATATTTTCGCTGTCTTGAACCCCTCATCGGCCTAGGAGCCACAAAGGTATCGCCATGAACAAGTCCACCCGCGTTCTGCTTGTTTCCCTGCTGTCTGTGGCCGTCCTGGCCGGTTGCTCGAAGAAGGTGAAGGAAGAGCCGGCAACCCCGGTCGACACCGGCACCTCCACCACCACCCCGACCGGTCCGTCGACCTCCGGCCTGTACGGCCCGGGCGACCTGGACACCGACGCTTGCCTGCGCCAGCGCGTTGTCTACTTCGACCTGGACAAGGAAGACGTGAAGCCGGAATTCCAGGCCATCATGGCTTGCCACGCCAAGTACCTGCGTGACCGTCCGTCCTCGCGCATCACCCTGCAGGGCCACACCGACGAACGCGGTTCGCGCGCGTACAACCAGGCCCTGGGTGAGCGTCGTGGCAACGGCGTCAACTCGGCCCTGCAGGCCAACGGTGGCTCGGCTTCGCAGCTGACCGTCGTGTCCTACGGTGAAGAGCGTCCGGTCTGCACCGAGTCGAACGAGTCCTGCTGGTCGCAGAACCGTCGCGTCGAAATCGTCTACACCGCGCAGTAATCCATGCGCATTGGCATCAAACTGATGCTGGTCGTTGCGGCAGCCCTCGTGGCTGCCGCACCGGCGCATGCACAGCGACAGAGCCTGGCCGACCGTGTCGGCGCGCTCGAGCAGCAGATGTACAACAACAGCGCCAACCAGGACCTGTTGAACCAGATCAATCAGCTGCGGCAGCAGGTCACCAGCCTGCAGGCCTCGATCGAGCAGTTGCAGCACGACAACGCCCAGCTCAAGCAGTCCGCCCAGGACCAGTACCTGGATCTGGACAGCCGCCTGAACCGGTTGGAAGGGGGCAATGCCGCCCCGGCCCTGCCGCCCGTTCCGGCGAGCGCGCCGAAGGCCGCACCGGCCCCGGCAAAACCCGCAGCGGCGGCCACTTCCGAGCGGCCGCCTTCCGTCCACGGTGATGCCGGCAGTCTTGCCGCCACCGGCGACGAGCGCACCTCCTACAACGTCGCCTTCGATTCGCTGAAGGCCGGCAAGTACGATGATTCGGCGCAGTTGTTCCTGAGCTTCCTGCAGCTGTACCCGAACGGCGTTTACGCGCCGAACGCGCTGTACTGGCTGGGCGAGAGCTACTACGCCACCCGCAACTTCCCGATGGCCGAGACCCAGTTCCGCGAACTGCTCTCGCGCTATCCGACCCACGACAAGGCCGCCGGCGGCCTGCTCAAGGTCGGTCTCTCGCAGTATGGCGAGGGCAAGGTCGACCAGGCCCAGCAGACGCTGGAGGCCGTCGTGGCGCAGTACCCCGGCTCGGACGCCGCGCGCACCGCGCAGGACCGTCTGCAGTCCATCCGCCTCGGCAAGCAGATCCGCTGATCCGCTGACCCGGCGTACAATAGGTGCCCTGTAGAGCCGAGCCCACGCTCGGCTGCTTTCGTTTCCGGTTCGGCAAACCCGCCCGGATCCGGCAGCGCCGGGCCCTGTCTGCCCGGTTGTTTTCGTAGAGCCGAGCCATGCTCGGCTGCGTTCGTTACCGGCCACGGTAGCCCACCCGCCACGTGTCCCACCAAGAAGTACCCGCCATGACCGCCGTTACTCCGTCCAGCGCCGCCGCCACGCCCAGTGAGATCGTGCAGTCGCCCCTGCCACGCCTGAAGATCACCGAGATCTTCACCTCGCTGCAGGGCGAAGCCGATACCGCCGGCTGGCCAACCGTGTTCGTGCGCCTGACCGGCTGCCCGCTGCGTTGCCAGTACTGCGACACCGCCTATGCCTTCCACGGCGGCACCTGGTGGGATATCGACGACATCGTGGCCGAGGTGCTGGCCCAGGGCGTGCGCCACGTCTGCGTGACCGGTGGCGAGCCGTTGGCGCAGAAGCGCTGCCTGGTGCTGTTGGAAAAGCTGTGCGATGCCGGCATGGACGTCTCGCTGGAAACCTCCGGTGCGCTGGACGTCAGCGCGGTGGACCCGCGGGTGTCGCGCGTCGTCGACATCAAGACGCCGGGTTCGGCCGAAGCCGCCCGCAACCGCCTGGAAAACCTGCCGCTGCTGACCGCCCGCGACCAGATCAAGTTCGTCATCTGCAACCGTGAGGATTACGACTGGGCCAAGGCCATGGTCGCCGAGCACGGCCTGGTGAAGCGCTGCACCGTGTTCTTCTCGCCGAGCAAGGGCGAGATCACTGCGCGGCAGCTGGCCGACTGGATCGTCGAAGACCGGCTGCCGGTGCGCTTCCAGATGCAGTTGCATAAAATCCTGTGGAATGACGAGCCGGGCCGATGAGCCCGCGCAGCGTTCCCTGATGTAACTCCGGCGCGGGACAGCGTGCTGGCTTTCCCCTCCCAACCGGACGTTTTTCCCATGAAGAAGGCAGTCGTGCTTCTCTCCGGCGGCATGGATTCAGCCGCCGTCATCGCCATGGCCCAGGAACAGGGCTTTGCCGTGCATGCCCTGAGCGTGCGCTATGGCCAGCGCCATACCTCCGAACTGGATGCCGCCGCCCGCGTGGCGAAGGCCCAGGGCGTGGTCGCACACAAGACTGTGGATGTGGACCTGCGCAGCATCGGCGGCTCGGCGCTGACCGACGACATCGACGTGCCCGAGGCCGGCGGTGCCGGCATTCCGGTCACCTACGTGCCGGCGCGCAACACCATCATGCTGTCGCTGGCCCTGGGCTGGGCCGAAGTGCTCGGTGCCAACGACATCTTCTGCGGCGTCAACGCCGTGGATTACTCCGGCTATCCGGACTGCCGCCCCGAGTTCGTGGCGGCGTTCCAGGCGCTGGCCAACCTGGCCACCAAGTCGGGCGTGGAGGGTGCGGGCATCAAGGTGCACGCACCGCTGCAGTTCCTCAGCAAGGGCCAGATCGTCAGCGAAGGCGTGCGCCTGGGCGTGGACTTCGGCCTGACTGTGTCCTGCTACAACGCCGACGCCAACGGCGCCGCCTGCGGCCACTGCGACGCCTGCCGCCTGCGCGCGCAGGGCTTCGCCGAGGCCGGCGTCGCCGACCCGACGCTGTACGCCTGACCGGTTCTGGTAGTGCCGGCCGCTGGCCGGCATTCCCGTGGGTGCGAATTGCCCTCCCGGTGGGTGCGAACCGTTGGTTCGTACTCCTTGATCTACCGGGCCCGCAGCCATCCCGATGCCTCGACGAAGTCGCGCACCGCCTCCGGATCGGCATAATCCAGCTCGATCATCCGCGCGATACCCGCCTTCTCATCCGATTGCCGGCGCATGTACTCCTGCGCGATGCGGTAGCCGGCGTAGTAGCCCACATCACTGACACCGAATGGATTACGGGCGCTGTTGTAGAGCCAGTTGTCCAGATCATCACCGTCCATCTCGGCGATGAAGCGCGTGCGGATTTCCGCTTCATGCTTGGGCCCGTAGCTGTACAGCGGCAGCGCCGGCCGACGCCCGCTGATGCGTTCGGCCACGTACTCGGCCACGCCTTCGCGCACCGCATACTGGGCCAGGTTGCCGGTGGTCTCGCGCTGCTGGGTATGCACGTATTCGTGCAGATTGTTCTGCGCGTTGTTCGCACCGGGTCGGCTGTCGTAGAAGATCCGCAGCCGGCTGCGCATCGGCTCGGGCAGCTCGCTCACGTCCACGCGCTCGTCGCCCAGCGCCATCTCCGCGCCGATCAGCACCTTGTCGCGCAGCGTGGTGCCGCCGGTACGCAGCACGCCAACCGCATAGGTGATGATGGCCGGGCGCAGGGCAGGGTAGAGCGCACGGAAGGCGGCCAGGTCCTGCTCCAACGTGGCGCTGGCCTGCTGCGCGTTGGCGGTCAACGGCCGTACCGAAGTCCAGAAGCGTGGCCACGACTGCATGGCCTCGGCGTATTCGCGGGCCGTGTAGTTGCGGACCTGCATCAGTGCATGCAGTCCCGGGCTGCCGGGATCGATGTAGCGCTGCTGCACCAGCGCCACCCGGCGTTCGGCATCAGGCTCGGCGCGCACCGCATCATAGGTGGTCCAGAAGCGGGCGATGTCGTCAGTGACGACCTGGGACGGGGCGGCCAGAGCGCTGCAGGGCAACAGCAGGGCGGCGAGCAGGTTGAAGGGCAGACGCATCCGAAGTTCCGCGGTGGGGATCGCTGATGGGATGCGTAGAGGGGCCGGAAGGTTTAAGCGGGCTGGCCCGATCGGGTAGTGCCGGCCGCTGGCCGGCAGCCTCGACACACCGTGGTTTCGCGCGACCCAGCAAAGTAGGGTAGAATGCGGACCCCGCCGAAAGGCCGGGGCAATGCAGCGGGCCGTTAGCTCAGTCGGTAGAGCAGAAGACTTTTAATCTTTTGGTCGAAGGTTCGAATCCTTCACGGCCCACCATTGCATTCAATGACTTAGGCGCCCACTGGGCGCCTTTTTCATGCTGCCGGGAAAATTGGCGGGAAAATTACGTGGTTCCACGCTCAAGTGCGCTGCGCTTCCGTGGTGGCTGAACCACGGGTACTTCATGGTCGTAGCGCTGCTGCATCGAGGCCGATTTGTGTCCGCCGGCAGCCTTGTTGTCGCCGTCGGTGATGCCGTGATGCTTGAGGCCGTGGAGGGCGAATCGATCCTCCTTGGCGATGACGCCCACGCGGATGGCCTCGGTGATGAAGCGCTGCCAGGCGCTGGACAACGCGCTGCGGGTGATCGGCTCGCCGCCGCGCTCGATCAGCAGGTAGCGATCGCTGGCACGCAGCGGTACCGGCCGCACGCGGCCCTTCCGGTTCCAGATGCGGGTGCGCCGCGCGATCAGCTGGTCCCACGCTTCAATCATGGCCGGATCCCATTCGGTGACGTTGTCCCGCGAGCCCTTGCGCCGGTTGCTGCGGATGCCATCGTCCTGTCGGTGTGCGTCGGTGAGGGTGCAGACCTCGATGCCGCGCAGGCGCACGCTGTAGGCCAGCACCATCACTGGGGCCAGGTAGTCGGGGAAGCTGCCCTTGACGTTCTCGCCCAGCGCGCCGCGTTCGCGCGCGAAGGCCAGTACAGCGCGAAACGCCTCCTGCGAGGGCATGCGGGAATCGGCGCGCTCCCTCGCCTGGCGCACGCCCTTGGCGGGGTTGGTGCGGCAGTAGCCCATGCGCACGCCCCAGGACATGACCAGGCGCAGGTAGCGGTGCAGGTGGTTGGCCTTGGTCGGGTATGCCGGCAGGGCGGGCTGCACCTTGTTGGCGGGCCTGCCGGCAGCGAACGTCTTGACCAGGCGCTGCACCACGGGTGTGGTGATGCGGTCGACCGGAATCGAGCCCAGCGGGGTGCCGTCCTTGCGCAGGTAGGTGGGAAGCACCTCTGCATAGCTGCTGTAGTTCTTACGGGTGCCCCTTGCCAGGCGCCGGAAATCGCTGGATTCCTGGTAGCGCTCGAACAGGAAGTGCAGGGTTCCGCGAGCGGGTCGACATCGAGCTCGTGCACCAGATAGTGCAGGCTGTTGAGCACTTCGGCCGGGGGGCGCTTGGCGTCCCGGATGCAGGCGCTCATGACAGCGCCCTCGGGCCGCCGTTGGCCGCCGAGGTGCAGCCGGTGGGCCAGCTGGCGCAGGTCTGCTCGATCGCGCGCTGTACGTGGGCCAGGGTGAGCTCGGACGGTGCTACGCCCGGCCCCAGCAGACGGGCGAACAGGGCCAGCCAGCAGGCGTGGTTCCACTCGGTGGTGTCGGCAATCTGGCCGAACAGATGGGCAAGCTGGCGCGCACGCGCAAGATGGCTGTGTGCCATGGAGGACGTCTCCTGTTTCTGAGATCGGACCTCGGGGAGACGTTTCTACGCGTCGCACCGAGGGTGTCGGGAGGGTAGAAACCGGGAAACAGACCGGCGGGCAGCTTTCCCCTTGCGGGTGTTGTATGGCTGCCGCCCTCCCGACGCAAAGAACGTCGTTGCGCACGAATTGCAGGCGCAAAAAAAACCGCGATGCTGTCGGGCGCGGATGCCGCTGTTTCCTCAGAGTTTCTACGCTCCTTGTGGCGGACTTTGCGTCCGACACGGGCCTGTGTCAAGTTCAACCCGCAATATTGCCCCCGGGCGTCGGAGGCCATAGGATCAGGGCAAGCCGCCAGCCGGCGGTGTGAACAGGGGGCATACGGAAATGGCACCGAGAGATACTGGCAGTAACCGCGATTTGGAAGATTACGGCGTGAGTCGACATTCGCCCCCTCCGTATCGCAACCCGTCTTATCCCGCTCCTGAATCGTCGAAGCCTGATGATGATCAGGACGACTCAGATGAAGACTGAGAAGCGTGCCGACCGGACGCTGTTCGAGGTCGGCATGGATATCTGCTACTACATCAGGCTCTCGGAACTTCACGAACGCCTCTATGCACGCCTTGACAAGGCGATCAAGGTGGCCGAATTGGTGTCTGGCAGCGGGGCGTTTGTCACACTGCTCAAGGGCGCGCCGAGCGTCGCAGCTGTGCTCACTGCAGCCGTTGTGATTCTGTCCATCGTGAGCTTGGTGTTCGACTTTGGCGGCCGGGCTCGCGCGATGGCTGATTCCAGAGCGAAGTACGAAGCAGTCCGGGTGACGTCGCTCCGCGATGGGATAAGCGTGGCTAGGGCCGAAACGGCGCTCGCAAGAGCGGGAGCCGGTTCGCCTACGATCATCGAAGCGCTGCGATTGCCGGCATTCAACAGCAATCTCAAGGGGCATGGATTTGAAGATAAGGTCATGCCACTCAGCCGCTGGGAGCGCTTTGTAGACGCAATCGCTTGAGAGTTGCTGGGTGTTCATGCTCTGAACACCCAGCAGCGCACGGCCACGCCAGCGCCGGTGCTGGTGGTCTTGATGGCGCTGTTGACGGTGAGGTTGGCGTCGATCAGCTTGTGGCGGCGCGAGTCACGCAGGTAGGCGCGCAGCAGCTTCAGATCCGGCACAGGCTGGTTGAACTGACTGGCCCTGGCGACGAAGTCGTTGAGGTTGATGGCGATACGCTGCGGGTCGCGCGAGTGGTTGACGATGCGCCGCTCGCCGCTGCCGATGGTTTCCAGATACTCGTAGGTTTCCCAGAACTCGTCGACCATGGGGTGGTCGGCGCTGATGGCGGTCTGCCGCTGCAGGGCCATCTCCACCAGCGCGGAGCGGGTGGCACTACCACGATGTGGCGCGGTCACGCCTCACCAACGAGTAATCCGCTGAACCCATAGCACCTACTGAGCCGCCTCCGGGCGGCATTCTTGTTCCGGCACGTCGAAATTCCCTGCGAGCATAGGCCGCAAATGCATCATCTGAGCTTGCAGTCGATCCAAGATCGCAAAGTGATGCGCGAATCTTCCCTCGGGTAAGTAGACGATCTTCTCAAGTGTCTGCGCTGCTGTAAGCAGCACGTAGCTAGCGACCGACAACATCATGAACGTGACATCGTAGGGGACCGGCGCCCGGTAGGTCATTCCGTGCTCACCCTGGTGGCGATATGCCAAGGCCGCAAGGTCGGTGTGCGCGAAGCTGCAGAGCATGCTGTACGTGGCAATCAGATCGGTCAGCCCTGCGGCAATGAAATCGTCGGCCTGAGACCGCCTGTTCCCTCTCTTCCCAAATTTTTCGTGCAGGGGATCGTACTGCACCATGCATTCAGCCAGCCGTGCGTCAAACATTTCCCCGCTATGTGCTGGTAGCTCCTCCGCATCCAGGATAGAGGCGTACAGCTTCTTCTCACCATGCTTCTGCTTGTACCTCATGCGCTCCACGTGACTAGGACCCGCACCGAGCAGTCGCAGGTCGGCGAGCGCCTCCAACATGGATCGAAGGGGGATTGCTGCGTGTGTCGTCAGGCCGGCCTGAGTCAGCAGCGTCGTGGCTTCGTGCTGTTCAGAGATGGACAGAAAGAGAGCACATTGGAGCCGCCCAGGCGACGCGACAGGCGGGCGCATCTCGCCGATGAGGGCAGTCACTGCGGTGACTTGTTGAATCGCTAGGTCGACGAGCTGCCGCGTCTGATTCATTTTTTCGTCCGAAAGCAGGCGACTCTGCGTGCGGTGCTCGTCTCCGGTTGCGCGTCTTCTGGCGCCCAACTTTCGGCAATGACGACTCATTGCTCGGCGCTGTCATTGCTCGCGGCGTGCCCGTAAGAGTGCTTGAGGATTGTCAGTGGTGCTAGACTCAGCGCACCACAATTGAAAGAGAGACCGCCTCGGAGCGGTCTCTTCGTTTTCATCTAGGTGTTTGCAGGGACTGGGTCTCGCGGTGGACCACCAACTCGGCGATAGAAGAACCGGCCGTAGGCTGCCGCCAGATTATTTCTTGGTACTCATTCTGAGCTACATCGATTATTCGTAAGGTGGCGTAGGAGACTGTTGAGATGTCGCCAAGCAGTGACGAAATTCGATCAAATGAATCGGGGGAGGCGGAGTAAGTCGCATTGATGAAACGTCCTTGCGCGCGCCTGCCGAGCGATGCATACCCATAGTTCTGTTGTGTGTCGTGCACGTTACGGTCGATGGCGACTTCGCACGGATAGCCGGAGATCTCAAAGCCCTCGCTATGATGCAGCTTTACCGGGCTGATTAGATGGCCCTTCAGTCGAATTACAGGTTTGCTTTCGCCAATCGGGATTGAGAGATCAGCCGATTCGATGCGGATGCTTAGCTGGTGCTGGTTCATGAGGCTCCTTGCCCAATGTTGTCTCCCTATAGGGTAGGCGCCCCGAATGGCAGGTTGGGAAGAATATTTGCTCTCCGCATAACATTTGTTGTCTGTGCGTGTAGTCCCGCTGTCGACTGTCCGCCGCGCGCACTCGTCTCCCCGCCACACCAGCAAACCCCATGGCGTGATTTTTCTGCATCGCCTGCAGATAATCAGCGGGCAGCAACTGGCCCATATGGAAAGGCCGCCCCTTCGGGCGACCTTTTCTGTTTATGCCTTGCTGGACTGCGGCAGGATGAGGCACTTGGCGTTCGTGCCGCCTGCCTCGCGACACTCAGCGAACGGGCCGGCCTTGGCCTGCCACATCGAGCCGGCGACGGCGAACACGACCGCCGTCAGGACACACCAGGCCGTGAAGGGGCGCTCAGGTGTTGGGACGCCGTTGAAGTAGGCGACAACCTTGCGAAACCCAAACCCTGCTGCAACCACCAGCGGCCCAACTGCTGCGCCGACGAGGGTCCAGATGCCCAGCGAAAAGCCTTCCGATATGCCTTGCAGCATGAAGCGATCTCCATTCAGTAGTTGATGCAGCCCCTGTGCGACAGTTATCGGCGGCAGCTGGGCGTACTTGAGCCCAGGCGGAACGGCCGTAAGCGGCCCCCTTGTGCCAGATGCTCGCGCACGCCCCCCAGGGTACGGAATGGCATGTAATGGTACCGATCAGCCGCTCGAACCCGCCGCGCGCACTCGTCTCCCCGCCACGCCTGCGGGCCTGATAGGGCGGTTTCCCTGCAGCCCCTGCAACTGGCCGAAAGTCCTGCCATACATAGGCTCCTGTTCCATGGGCAGCATGGTTCGCCGCCTGCGGATCCCTGCGCTTGGGCAGCTTTGCGGCGGCTAGGGCACTGCTGGACTGTCGCTGATGAGCGGGCGGAATTCTTCATGTGCCCATCGGAAACAGGCAATCTGTTGGGCCATCTCGTTGGGGCCGACCTATGTCGTTGAATTAAAAGAATGATTTGAGATTGCGTGGGAAGGCAATGTGCAGATAATCGGTGCGCGGCGCTGATGCAATGTTATTGATTCATAAGGAAAAATTTTAGGAGGAAGATTGCCCTGCCTCTTAGCAATCTGATTGCAGATTAATTGCTCATTAGTTGCCAGTGGCGATGCTTCATAACTGTATGAATTTGAATGGAATTTCGTGTTTTTCGTCGGGGCGTTACAGAAATTGCCTCTTCCCGATGGACATCTGAAAACTTCCCTCTATAAGCGTGGGGTACCCATCTCTCTATCCACTCGCGCGCTTCCTCTCTTCCCCTCTCGCTTACCTGCGTTGCTTGGCTGTGTGATCGCAGTCCCTGCGACGGCCAGCCGTATCCTGCACGCCATGGCACTTCCCGACGGCTTCTATTGGACAACGCGCTCGGCCAGCAATCCTGAGGAGCCGCAGGCCGTCATTGCCTGTGATGGCGTGTGGATCGTCAGCATGTCCCAATGGGTGGACGACGGCTCGTGGTTCGCTTCGCTCGACCGTCACCGACATGGTCCGGGCGGCCCTGCCCGGAGCTGCAGCAGTTTTGCGCAGGGCCAGGCCGGTGCGGAGTTGTGGGTTGCCCGGCATCAAGCAAGGCTCCGCTCCGACGTGGCTGCATTGACCAAGTACCGCCAGGCGGTGCGCGCCAACAGGCTGGCCAGGACCTCTGTGGTTCTGCCATTCAGTTGGATGGCAGGGGAGTAGGCTGCCTCCCGGCCCGGCCGGGTGCGGGCGATGCGAAGGAGCCTTCGGTACTTCCGGTGCTACCGCGCGTGGCGCAGACGAAGGAAGGCGCGCTTTGCCCAGTAGAGAAGCGTGCCCCCCAGGCCAGAGTCCTGGGCGTTGCGTAGGGCGGCATTCTCGGAATAGAGCTGCCGGATATGCGCATCGCGTTGCGCGATCACGTCCTTGGCCCATGCAACGTCGTACGCGCTCAGCACGTAGCCCGTGGTGAAGTAGTCTGGTAGCTGGCGCTTGACGTAGTGAACCGTGTGCCGCTCCACCGTTTCTGCGGCAGGTCGAACCTCGGTGTAAAAGAAGAGCGCAATCGATTGCCGGGTGCGCTGAGCGTGTGCTGCCGGTAGACGAACCTGGCTGAAGCCATGCCAGGAGTGTTCGGAGGTCGCGAAGATCGCGCACCGATTGAACGTTGGCGGCACTTGCCTCTCGGCGTTTGACGTGGTCCAGGGATCACGGAACAGCTCAAACGAGCCACCCCATTCCGCTTCCCAGGACGGATTCAGATAGAGGACGACGTTGAGACGACGGTGCCAGGGTTCGACGGGGTGGAAATTGGCATCGATGTGCGGGTCGAGGCTGGTCCCGTCTCTGCTTTCATGGGTCCCACCGCCGAGGTACCACGGATCGTAGATCAGACCGTCAATCCCGGTCAGCCTCGATAGCAGCAACAGAAACTCAGGGCTCCTGATGCAATAGTCGAGTCGACGATAGGTGGTGCCCAGAGAGCGCACGGCCTCGACGGTGGACTTCCCGCCGGGTGTTCCGTCATCTGCCATGGAGTTGCCGCAATCAAAGGGCGGGAATTGCTCGGAGAGGAGTTCCGCGAAGTCCAGGTCGAGGAAGTCATCGATGACCAGGTGGGGAAACGGGACTACACATCTGAACTCTGACTGCAGCTTTTCCGCGTTGGCAACAACGCGGGGATTCAATATGGAGGTGCCTGTC
The DNA here is from genome assembly GCF_059505245.1 of Stenotrophomonas sp. Lineage (NCBI taxonomy): Bacteria > Pseudomonadati > Pseudomonadota > Gammaproteobacteria > Lysobacterales > Lysobacteraceae > Stenotrophomonas > Stenotrophomonas sp. The sequence goes on along the minus strand of NZ_JCACKF010000020.1, from coordinate 61,538 downwards.
TGCATCGACCTGGCCTCTGCGCTACCTTTGGGAAGCGAAGTCTAGGTGGTGCAGATCAGCGACCCCTGCAGTGCAGTGGGGTGTTTCTAACTATACCTAACGCTTCAATCACTTGGTGGGGATTCGCAGTCCCTGTCCTCGTTCTGATGCATGCTGGAAGCGACGGTCGCAGGCGCGGACAAAGGCCTCGAGACCTCTAGCGGAGTGGTTGCCAGATCTTCTTCCTTGCCACTGACCGTCATAAGCTGAAAGCATGCCGGGTGTAGGCTCCCGTCCCTCCCCAGCGACTCTGGAGGTCCGATGCGACCCTCCAGAGCTCCGAGTAAGGCACGTGATGCACTTGGATGATTGCTGACTCCGGGAAGTAGGGGGAGTCGTAGAGATCCACACTGATCTCTTGCTCCCATGGAACTCGAATGTCGTTCTGCGCGTAGGCTATTCCAAGTTCCCGAAGCGCTTGGAGGGTCGTCTCGACGACAACTCCATGATCTGAACCTGACTCGTCCAGCTCATTCAGCGCGAAGAACGCAGCGACGGACTTATCTTTGGTGAAGCTCAGCCAACTGTGCCTGTAGCCGGAAGAGTCCATCGCAGTGAAGGTCAGAGCGTTCTGAACACACCTGCCGACGTAGATGTCAGTGTCTCCTGCAGAGACCCGAGTGTCTCCTGCATGAAACTGTGCCTCGCGTTCCTCGCCCTTTCGCGCAACACCTTGCCGAGTCTCCCACTGATGCGAGGTCATGCCGCGATAGATCTTCATCGAGGTTGTGTCATCTTGATCAGCAGAAAAATAGACCATGAAGATTGGTTCCAGATTGGGGGGCCGAGTGTCGGCCAGATCAGCGAGATCCAGGGCGGGAGAATTCAGTCGGACCATAAGCAACCGCAGGCGTTTCACGGAATGCGGCCGGGAAAGAACGCGGATGTAGGCTGCTGATCCTAAACGATGGCCTAGCCATCTTTTAATCTTTTGGTCGAAGGTTCGAATCCTTCACGGCCCACCATTGCATTGACGATCAAGAAGGCGCCCAAGGGGCGCCTTTTTTGTTGCTTCCTTCAAAGCACTTCCGCAATGGGGGAAGTGCCGCTGCAACGATGCGGTGTTGCAGGTGCCATCGACTCCCCGGCGCCCGCTGGCAGCGGGTGCGGGGAGGCGGCGCTCCGCGCACCCGCTTCCGTCGCTGCTGCCCCCACGTCACTCACCTTAAAAAAATTACCTTTAAGGTAACAATAATGGTAATTTCAGGTAATTGATCTCATCAGAACCGGCCGTTTCCGGCCGGCCAGGGACGCTGTCAGCCGTAATGCGCGCGCAACAGCCCGGCGTCGTGGAAGGAAATGCCCTCGCGGATGCACTCCTCCGCGCGCTCCATGTCCTTGTGCAACTGGATCAGTGCGTCGTCGGCGAGTTGCTCGATGTTGACCACACCGCAACATGCCTGATCGATCACATGCTGCATGGGTTCGCCCCAGCGTCGGCGTACGTTGCGGATCATGCGGCAATGCCACTCGCGCATGATCGCGTCCATGCGCCTCTCCCCGCGGACCACATGTGCGTCTCCCGCCACCACCCGCAATGCCGGCGCCGGGGTGCGCTCGCCGCGCAGTTCCTGGGTCCTAGCGGCCAACCGCTGTGCGAGCTCCTCGAGTCGCGTGTGAGTCATCCCTTGCCTCCCTGATCCGTCTTGCCAGAAGCTTCGTCAGGTCGAGCACATTGTCCGGTGCAGAGGGCTGACCGAACTCGTCCACGACCATGAATGCGGTCTCCAGCAGCACGGGATCGTAGATCCATTCCGGTGGATCGCCGACCAGCTCCAGGTAGTGCGAAAGCACCTTGACCGCAGCGCTCATTTTCTCGAAATCCAGTCCCGTAGATTGAGACTGAAGCGACACGTCCCCGTCCTGATCGACGCGATCCAGCGTTCCATGTGGAAGCTGCATCACTGATTCAAGATCGCGCGCAAGCCGATGGCCGATGCTCTTCGGGTTGCTCTCGGAAATCCACTGGCTGACCTGGGGCTGGGCCCAGCGGGTGCCACCGTACAGGCGGGCCCACTCGGCCGGGCCGCCGGCGGCGGCCACGCGGAGGCGCATGTTGAGGGTGCGAGCGGTACTGGCGTCCATCTGTAGATGGTGCGCTGCATTACCAATCCAGCAAATGACCAAAACGGTATTGACTATCCATTACCGTAGCAGTAATGTGTGGCCCATGAACCTCATCGACTACGCCATCTCCCAAGGGGGCTACGGCACCCCCAGCTGTCCCGTCATGCGCCGCCTGGCCCACCAGACCGGTTGCGCGCTGCGGACCCTCTACATGATCGCCCGCGGCCACAAGCTTCCCGGCGCACGCCTGTGCCGGCGCATCGAGCTGGCCACTGCGGGCGCCGTGCGCCGCGAATCCCTGCGCCCGGATGTGTTCGGTCCGGCCCCGTCGCCCGTCAAAGGAGAAGCCACCCATGCAGCTTGATACGTTCGGTGAGTATGTCCGCAGCCGCCTGGAGCACTGGGGCGGCGAATATGCGCTGCATCGCGACTGCGAATACCTCGGCTTCCAGTCGCGCAACCTGCTGGCGGTGCTGATCGAGCATCGTGGTGACATGCCGGGGCGGGCCCAGGGCTACAAGCCTCTGGAAACCGATCAGCTGGCGCAGCAGATCGAAGACATCATCACGGCGGTCGCGCGTGACAACGTGGCGATGGCCTGTGCGCTGCGCGGCTACTACTGCGGGCGTGGCCGACGCAAGGTCGAACGATTCGAAACGGCGAATCTGCTGCTGGCCAACAGCGGGCAGCGGCCGGTATCCAACCGGCATTACCTCAACCTGGTCGAACTTGGCTTCCAGCGCGTACGTGGCTGGATGGAGGGCATCGCCCAGGCCGCATGAGCGGCGGAACCGATCTTCCGCCCGCCTCCCGACCGGAACAACCCTCGTGCCGAGCCGGCAGCGGGGCGGGCACCCCTTCGGGCCACGTCGATGCGACGCGGCCTGCATTCCCTCCAGGACCCATCATGAAAGAAGAAATCATCAGCACGGCCGGCGCGGCGGCCATCAAGTCGGCGCCACCGGTTACCGTCGCCGGTGCGCTTGCAGCCGGCATCACCCTGGACCGCCTGGTCGTGGTCCTCACCATCATCTACCTGGCGGCGCAGATTGCCTATCTGGGCTGGCGCTGGCTGCGCGAATGGCGCCGCAGGGAGCGCGAATGAGCCGGCCCGGCAGTACATTGCCGGTACGCAGCCTGGTCGCCGCGCTTGCGCTGAGTGCTGCGGGCCTGATCGCCATCGTTGACCGCGAGGGATACACCGACGCCGCAGTGGTGCCCACGCGCAATGACCGGCCCACCTATGGCTTCGGCTCGACCGTTCGCGAGGATGGCACGCCGGTGAGGCTGGGCGACCGCACCACGCCAGTACGCGCGCTGCATGCCGTGCAGGCTCATCTGGCCAGGGAGGAAGGGCAGTTCCGCGCGTCGCTGCCCGGTGTGGCGCTCAGCCAGGGCGAGTACGACGTCTATGTCGATTTCCTCTACCAGTACGGCATCGGCAACTGGCGCGCGTCGTCGATGCGCCGGCATCTGCTGCAAGGTGAGTATCACCAGGCCTGCGATGCCTTGCTGCTGTGGAGACGGGCAGGGGGCTACGACTGTTCAACCCGCATCGACGGCCGCCCCAACACCGTGTGCTGGGGAGTGTGGGAGCGCCAGCAGCAGCGCCACGCGCGTTGCCTGGCGGAGCAGTGACCCATGCCGCGCATGCTGGTGGTGATGGCGTCGCTGCTGCTGTGGTCGTTGCTGATGTTCATGACTGGCTGGCGTTGGCGCGGTGATCGCAGCGACCTCGCGATGGCGCGTGCCGATGTGGAGCAACAGGCCGGCGCGGTGCAGTCCGAACGGCGGTTGCGCCGGGATCAGGAAGAACGGAGCGAGGCGATGGCCTCACTGGGGGAACAACATGAACAGGATCGTGAGCGCGCGGCCGAGGTGGATGCCGATGTGGTGGCTGCCCTGCGCGCTGGCACTCTCCGCCTGCGCGACGACCTCGCCGCGTGCCATACCGGCCGTCTGTCCGAAGCCGCCGCCCGCACCGGCGAACGTGATGCGGGCGCCCAGTTACGAGCAGAGGTTGCGGCAGCGCTTGTTCGAATCGGACGCGATGCCGACGACCAGCTCCGTGCCTGCCAGGCCGTGATCGAACTGGATCGCCGTTGAGGGCGCCGGCGCAGTTATGCTGGCCGTCCTCTCGAAAATGGAAGTTCGCATGCGCGTCGTCGCTCTCTCCGCCCTGATCCTGCTGGCCGCCGCAGGGCCGGGCCTCGCAGCTGTTCCCACCGTGCCGGCAGCACCGCCGGCATCGACCGCTGCGGCCGCACCACTGGTGATCGGCGAGACCTTCACCGTGCAGTCGAAGGCACTGGGCGAGACCCGCCGCATCAATGTCTATCGTCCGCAGCCCTGGGGCCTGGATCCGAAGGCGCCGCTGCCGGTGCTGTACATGGCCGATGGCGGCATCGGCGAGGATTTCCTGCATGTGGCAGGGCTGGTGCAGGTGCTGACCGGCAATGGCAGCATGCGTCCGTTCCTGCTGGTCGGCATCGAGAATACCGAGCGCCGCCGCGACATGACCGGCCCCAGCAGCGACCCGCAGGACCAGAAGATCGCGCCACGCATCGGTGGCTCGGCGGCCTACCGCAGCTTCCTGCGCGATGAACTGATGCCGCAGGTACGCCAGCGCTACCCGACCACAGACGAGCGTGCGCTGATCGGTGAGTCGCTGGCTGGCCTGTTCGTGGTCGAGACGCTGCTGCAGGAGCCGACGCTGTTCAACAGCTATATCGCGCTGGACCCCAGCCTGTGGTGGAACCGTGGTGCGATGCTGGCCGGAGCATCCCGGCAGCTGCCGGCGGTGACGCGTGCACAGCCGCACGTGTTCCTGGCCAGCAGCGGGCAACCGGAACTGGCCGCATCCACTGCACGACTGGCCGAGATCCTGCAGCAGGCCTCGCCGTCGCCGCTGGTGAAGTACCTGCCGCTGCCGGAGGAAACCCACGCGACCGTCTACCACCCGGCCGCATTGCAGGCGCTGCGCACACTGTTCCCGGCGCCGCCGCCGGCCTCGCCCTGACCGCGCGTGGCGCGGCGCCGCGCGACGTGTGAGGATGCGGTAGCGACGCCACCCGGGTGCGTCGCCCGCAACGGGAGAGTGTGGATGCAGCGTGTGCGTGGATGGAGTGTGGCGGCCTGCCTGGCCATGGGGGGCTGTGCGATGTCGGTGGCGCCACCGGCAACTCCGGATGAAGCGAAGGAAAGCGCGGCCACCGCCGCGCAGGGCGTGGTGCTGCCGGATACCGAGGCGCTGCGCGTGCACGACCCGGTGGGACGCGATTACCCGATCTGGGTGGCGTTGCCGGCCGACTACGCCGCACATCCGGAAAAGCACTATCCGGTGCTGTACGTGACCGATGCGCTGTACAGCTTCCCGCTGGTGCGCAGCGTGCGCAACCTGGTCGGGCAGAAGGGCGTCAACATCGAGGATTTCATCCTGGTCGGGCTGCCGCCGCAGGAGGGGCTGACCTCCAAGCAGAGCCGCTCGCGCGACTACACGCCCAGCACCCCGGCGCGTACGGTCGATGGCTACTACAGCGACGACGTCTCCTACGGCGGGGCCGCGCACTACCGCGATTTCCTGGCGGCGCAGGTGCTGCCGATGGTCGATGCGCGCTACCGCACCGATCCCACCCGCCGCATGTTCGCCGGCCACTCCTATGGCGCGCTGTTCGGCGCCTATGTGCTGACCACCCAGCCGGACTTGTTCAGCACCTACATCCTGTCCAGTCCGTCGCTGTGGTTCGACCAGCTACTGCTGCCACGCATGCAGGACGTTGCCGTCATCCCGGCGCAGCCCACGCGCGTTCTGTTGTCGGTGGGCAGCTATGAAACGGACAAGCCCGGGCCGCGCTATTCAACCGGCAACGACATGCTGCGCCAGACCGCCGACTTCACCGCCCAGCTTCAGCGCAGTGGCCGCAAGCTGAAGGTGGACAACGTGGTGATCGACGGTGAGGACCACCTGACCGTCTACCCGCGGGCGATCACCCGTGCGCTGCTGGAAGTGATGCCGGGCGAGGGGCCGTATACCGGCGGTTGATGGCCGGTGGCATCCACGCATGGCATGGATACCGGGGTGTGGTGTGGATGAATGCCTCAGGCCGCCTGTGCGTCCGGCCCGGTCAATACGCCCACATCGGCGTGCCGGAAGCACAGCCGGATGGCGTCGAGCAGCTCGCTCATGTTGTAGGGCTTGGGCAGGAAATGGATGCCGTCGCGCAGCTGCGGCAGCACCTGGTGCTGGTCCATGCCCGACGTCACCAGGATCGGCAGCTGGGGATACAGGCTGCGGACCCGGTTGGCGGCTTCGATGCCACTGATCGCCCCCAGATTGACGTCGGTGAACAGCAGGTCAAAACGCTCACCGGCCGCCAGCAGGCCCAGCGCCGCTTCGGCAGAGCTCACGCCCACTACGTGGCAGGCCTGGCTTTCCAGCGCCAGTCGGCTCAGCTCGCGGGTTTCCTCGGCGTCCTCGATGAGCAGGACGCGGGGTTCAACGTGGCGCTTGGACAGCAACATGACGCGACAACTCCGGACAGCAACGGTGAAAAGGCGCGCAAGTATGCGCAAGCCGGTAGTGATCCCGACGTGCACGGCAAGCTAAGCGGGCGTTACAGCCCTCTCTGGCGCCTGAGCCGCACGTGCCATGCCAGCACCGCCACCGCGAGCAGGGCGGTGCCGATGCGCAGGCTGGTGGCCTGCCAGCCCAATGCGATGGCGTCATCGAGGCTGAACACATTCCAGGCCAGGTTCATCGAAACATGCAGGACCAGGCCGCACCACAGGGTGTCGCCGTCGAGGTGGTCGAGCCAGGCGAAGATGAAGCCGCCCAGCGCGATCACCGCGCCAATGAACAGTGCGATGCCGCCGCCGTCGAACCCGCCGAAGCCCAGCCAGTGCACCATGCCGAACAGCAGTGCCTGCGGCAGCGCGAGCAACGGCCACGGACCGCGCACGATCTTCACCAGCAGCACGAAGCCGAGGCCACGGAACAGCGCTTCCTCGGCCAGCGGGAACAGCGCGGCCAGCATCGTGGCATCCAGCGCAGTCAGTGCCGTGTTCGGAGTTCCGAGCAGCGCCAGTCCCAGCCAGCAGGGCAGGCTGGCCAGCAGCACCCACAACGGGCCGCCCCAGCCGTTTCCGCGCAGTCCCAAGCTGGCCATCAGGCCCATGTCACGGGGCCGCAGCAGCGCGGCCAGCAGCAGTGCCACCAGCACCGCCAGCGCGTTGTCCAACAGGCTGCCGCCATAGGGGATGGGCAGTGCGGGAACCGGTGTGCCGATGGCCGCGGCGATATCCCGCAGGTTCAGGCCAAGGCCGACACCCAGCAGCACCAGCAACAGGCGCGCGGTGGTGGGCAGGCGGGACAATACGGTCATGTACGCATTCCCTGCGGAACAAGGGCGCAGTGTGCCGCGCGGTACGCATGTGGGCACGCGCCGGAAGTCCCTGTGCCATCGGTCACGCGTTGCCGCACAGTCATCGCGGTGCAGGTACAGTCGAAACCAGACCGACAGGAGCAATACCGATGCTGTGCCCCGTGTGCAAGACCCAGACGCTGCAGATGGCCGAACGCCACGGCATCGAGATCGATTACTGCCCAAGTTGCCGCGGCGTGTGGCTGGATCGTGGCGAGCTGGACAAGATCATCGAGCGCGCAGGCGCCGGTGCGGCCGTACCGCCGCCAGCGCCCGTGCAGGCTCAGCCGGCGTCGCCGCCACTGGTGATGCACCGTGATACCCGCCACCTCGGCCAGCGCTACGAGGACAACCGGGGCCAGGGCTACAAGAAAAAGAAGAAGGACAGCTTCCTGTCGGAACTGTTCGATTTCTAGTTTGTAGCGTCGAGCCATGCTCGACTGGATATTGCAGACCCTGGCCAAGCATGGCTCGACGCTACATGGCTGCATGATCATGGCCGCCGCAGGATGAACTCGCGGTCGTGGGTATCACCGACGATGAAGTCGTACTCGCCGACCTTGCTGCAGCCATAGCGCGCGTAGAAGCGCTGCGCGCCGAAGTTTTCTTCCCATACGCCCACCCACAGGGTGCGGCGCTGCGGCCGGTCCAGCCAGGCCATGAACGCGTCCATCAGGCGTGCACCATGGCCGCCGTTCTGGTGTGCGGCCAGGATGTAGAACCGCTTCAGTTCGATGTCGCCCTCGCGTGCATCGGCGTGCGGCAGGGTGTTGGCACCGGCGGCCAGGTAGCCGACCACGGCGTCGCCGTCCATCAGCAGCCAGATGGCGCTGCGTGGGTCGGACAGTTCAGTGCGCTGCGGTTCGCTGCTGTAGTGCGCCTGCAGGAAATCATGCAGCTCCTGCGCGGGGTACGAGTCGCCCCAGGTTTCGGTGTAGGTGGTGATGGCGATCGCCGACAGGGCATCGACATCGGCAAGGGTGGCGCGGCGGATCTGCAACGACATGGCGGTGCCTGCACTGGAACGTGGCGCAGTGTAGCCGGCCCCGGCGGCTGCCGGGGCTGGCCATTGCGCACGAGCCGCTGCTCAGAACCACATGCGCACGCCGGCCACCCAGCGTGTGTCGCGCGCGTGGTCGCCGGCGTAGTCGGCGGTGTCGCCAAACGTGCGCTCGTGGCTGATGCCGATGTATGGCGCAAAGCGGCGGCTGAACTCATAGCGCAGGCGCAGCCCGGCTTCGACCTTGTTCAGTCCGCGACCAATGCCGTACTCCGGTTCATCCCTGGAAGCGACGGTGGCTTCCAGCAGCGGCTGCAGGATCAGGCGGTTGGTCAGCAGCACGTCGTACTCGACCTCGGCCTTGGCCAGCACCTGGCCGCCGGAACCCATATACAGCGTGGCCGAGCTCTCGAACTTGTACGGTGCCAGCCCCTGGATGCCGATGGCCGCCCACGTGCGCGAGTCGGCCGGGCGGAAGTCCTGGCGCACGCCGACCAGCACGTCCCACCACGGCGACACGCTGCGGCCATACAGTGCTTCCAGCGACGATGACTCGGTGCGGCCGCGGCTGCGTTCGCCATCGGTGCGCAGCCACAGGCGGTTGATGTTGCCACCGATCCAGCCGGTGGCCTCCCAGGCCTGGCCATTGCTGCTCTTGCCGTCCCAATGTTCGAGGCGGTCGATCAGCAGCAGGCTGTTGATCTCCGGCGCATGCTCCATCGCACCGTGCGCGATCGGTGGGAATGCGGCAGCGCGGTCGGCATCGGTCGGCACCGGGATGGGGTCGCGCGGTTCGGTGGGCGCGGGCGTGGCATGGCCCATTGCCCCGTGGTCCATCTGCGAATGGTCCATCGCCGCCGGTTGCATCGCGCCATGGTCCATCTTCGAGTGATCCATGCCGGCATGATCTGTGGCGCCCGAATCCATCTTCGAATGATCCATCTTCGAATGATCGGCCTGTTCGACCGGCGCGTTGGCGGTCTTTGCGGGCGGATCCATCGCGGCCATGTCATGCCCGGCGTGCGACTGCGCGAACACCGGCAATGCGGCGGCCAGGCCCAGGGCCAGCAGGCTGGGGGAAAGCAGTGAGCGGCTCATTCTTCGATCCTCACTTCGCGCATCATGCCCGCTTCCATGTGGTACAGCAGATGGCAGTGGTAGGCCCAGCGGCCGAGCGCATCGGCGCGCACGCGATAGCTGCGGCGGGTGCCGGGCGGCATGTCGATGGTGTGCTTGCGCACCTGGAATTCCTCCTGCGCGTTCTCCAGATCGCTCCACACGCCATGCAGGTGGATCGGGTGCTGCATCATGGTGTCGTTGACCAGCACGATGCGCATGCGCTCGCCGTAGTTCAGCCGCAGCGGTTCGGCGCTGGCGAACGGAATGCCATCGAACGACCAGGAGAATTTCTCCATGTGCCCGGTCAGGTGCAGTTCGATCTCACGGCTGGGCTCGCGGCCATCGGGGTCCTCGAACAGGCTGCGCATCGCGCCATAGGTCAGCACCTGGCGGCCGTTGTCGCGCAGGCCGATGCCGGGGTCGTCCAGCTTCGGTTCGGTGGCCGAGCTCTGCATGTCCACCAGCGGGTTGTTGCGCTCGCTGGCCGGGTGCTTCGGCGCCTTGCTGGCGGTATCGCCACCGGCAGGCGCGCCGTGGCCCATGCTGGCGCCGCAGCCGCCCTCCATGCCCTTCATCGCGGCCATGTCGTGGCCGCCGTGGCCACCACTGCCCATGTCGTGGCCCATGTCGCTCATCGTCAGCAACGGGCGTGGGTCGCGCTCGGGAATCGGCGCCTGCAGGCCATGGCGCACCGCCAGCGTGCCGGCAGCGTAGCCGGTGCGGCCCATGTCCTGGCAGAAGATCGTGTAGGCATCCTGGCCGCTCGGTTCCACCAGCACATCGTAGGTCTCGGCCGGCGCGATGCGGAATTCATCGATGCTGACCGGGTGGATGTACTGGCCATCGGCGGCGACCACGGTCATCTTCAGGCCGGGAATGCGCACATCGAAGTAGGTCATCGAGGCGCCATTGATGAAACGCAGCAGCACCTTCTCGCCGCTGCGGAACAGCCCGGTCCAGTTGCCGGCCGGGGCGGTGCCGTTCATCAGGTAGGTGTAGGTGTGGGCGTTGATGTCGGAGATGTCGGTCGGCGTCATCCGCATCCGCCCCCACATGCCACGGTCGGACAGCGCGGCTGACCAGCCCCCGCGCTTCACGTCACGCAGGAAGTCGGGCAGGGTGCGCTTGTAGTAGTTGTCATGCTCGGCGAGCTTCTTCATGCGCCGGAACAGCGCACCCGGATCCATGTCGGTCCAGTCGGACAGCATGATCACGTGCTCGCGGTCGTGCCGGTACGGCGCCGGTTCGGCCGGATCGATGATCAGCGCGCCGTACAGGCCGGCCTGCTCCTGGAACATCGAGTGGCTGTGGTACCAGTAGGTACCCGACTGCTTCAGCTGGAAGTGGTAGTGGTAGGTCTCGCCGGGGCCGATGCCGTTGAAGCTCAGGCCGGGCACGCCGTCCATGTTGGCCGGCAGCAGGATGCCGTGCCAGTGGATCGAGGTCGGGTGGCGTTCCAGCGTGTTGCGCACGAACAGGTCCACGGTCTGGCCTTCGCGCCAGCGCAGGATCGGCGCCGGCAGCGATCCATTGACGGTGATCGCCGGGCGGGTGCGGCCGGTGAAGTTGGCCAGTGATTCGCCGATGGCCAGTTCGATGCGGGTGTCGCTGAGCACGGCTGGGGCGCCGGCCAGGCGCGGGGTGGCCGTGGCGGCGGCGAGCGCGCGCTGTGGTGCGCCGACGGCGGCGATGCCGGCAACCACGCCGCCGGCGGCCAGGCCCTGCACGAACAGGCGGCGCGACGGCATGGGCACGGCGCCCGGACCGGGGGGAATGCGGGTATTCATGGTGGTGACTCCAGACACGTAAAGACGCCGGCAGGTGGCCGGCTACGGTGCGCAGGGCGCACGGTGCATGTGGAATCAGCCGATGGGAGGGCGTGAGATCGGCGGCAGCGGCGGCGCCGGACGGCCGGTGGCCGGCATCGGCTGCGGGGCCAGCGACAGCGCCGGGCCGGCCATGAACGGCAACGGCTGCACCACCAGCAACGGGTGCTGGGCACAGCTGCGCACGCAGTCCTTGATCTGGCAGTGGGCGTCGTGGGCGGAGGCCTTGGCCTGCGGGGCCGGGTCGGCCTGCATGCCGGCGTGGTGGTGGCAGTCGGCGTCACCGCCAGCTGCGGCGGCCGCGACGGCGTGTGCCATCCGCCCCATTTCTTCATGACCGCTGGCCATGGCCGCGTTCAGCCCGTTGAGCAACAGGCTGAGCATGAGCACGACACGAAGCAGGGTCGAGGCCAGGGACATGGCGCTAATCTAGCCGCAAGCGGGCGCGGATGCACTTCCGGCTGAATGGCCGGTTCAAGGTTGGAGCTGCACCAAGGTGGAGCCGGGGCCGCGCTCGGCTGCTGTTCGCGCAGGGGCAGCCGAGCGTGGGCTCGGCTCTACCGGGGCGCCCGCGCGCCGTTGGGACCATGCCCGGCGGCCGCGCAGCGCGGCAACGCGATACCGTCAGCCCTCTTCGCGCACGATCTCGACCAGGCGCGGGCCGTAACGGCTCAGCTTGGTGCCGCCGATGCCGCCGACCCGTGCCAGTGCATCCAGGCTGGTCGGGCGCTGTTCGGCGATGTTGCGCAGGGTGCTGTCGTGGAAGATCACGAACGCCGGCACGTTCTGTTCGCGGGCCAGTTCGGCACGCAGGCCGCGCAGGGCGTTGAACAGCGCCAGATCCTGCGGCAGTACCGACAGCCCGGTACGCTGCGCACTGCGCTCGCGCCCGCTGGTGCTGCTGGCCGGGTCGCGGCGCATGCTGATCTGGCGGCGGCCGGTCAGTACGTCGCGGCTGGCGTCGGTCAGGCGCAGGCCGCCGTGGCCCTCGCTGTCCACTTCCAGCAGGCTGGCGGCGACCAGTTGGCGGAACACGCTGCGCCAGGTGCGCGCATCCAGATCGCGACCGATCGCATAGGTGCTGAGCTTGTCGTGGCCCTGCTGCTTCACCTTCTCGTTCTCGCTGCCACGCAGGATGTCGATCAGGTGGCCGACGCCGAAGCGCTGGCCGCTGCGGTAGACGCAGCTCAGCGCCTTCTGTGCCGGAATGGTCGCGTCCCACGAGGCCGGCGGTGTCAGGCAGTTGTCGCAGTTGCCGCAGGGCTGGGGGTAGGTCTCGCCGAAACCGGCCAGCAGCACCTGGCGGCGGCACTGCATGGATTCGCAGTAGCCCAGCAGATGGTCGAGCTTGGCCCGCTCCAGCTGCTTGCGCTCTTCGCCGGCCTCGGACTGCTCGATCATCTGCTTGAGCAGCACCACGTCGCCCAGGCCGTAGCACAGCCAGGCCTCGGCGGCCTCGCCATCGCGACCGGCGCGGCCGGTTTCCTGGTAGTAGCCTTCCATCGACTTGGGCAGGTCGGTATGCGCGACAAAGCGCACGTCCGGCTTGTCGATGCCCATGCCGAAGGCGATGGTGGCGCACATCACGATGCCGTCCTCGCGCAGGAAGCGGCGCTGGTTGTTCGCGCGCACGTCCGGCGGCAGGCCGGCGTGGTAGGGCAGGGCGTTGAAGCCCTGGCCGCAGAGGAATTCAGCGGTCTCCTCGACCTTGCGCCGCGACATGCAGTAGACGATGCCGGCCTCGCCACGGTGGCTGCGCAGGAAGTCGGTCAGCTGCTTGCGGGCGTTGTCCTTCTGCACCACGGTGTAGCGGATGTTGGGGCGGTCGAAGGAGCTGACGAAGTGGCGTGCTTCCTGCAGATCCAGGCGCTCGGCGATCTCGCGCTGGGTTGGCGGATCGGCGGTGGCGGTCAGCGCGATCCTCGGGATCTGCGGCCAGCGCTCGTGCAGCACGGTCAGCTGGCGGTATTCCGGGCGGAAGTCGTGGCCCCACTGCGACACGCAGTGTGCTTCGTCGATGGCGAACAGGGCGATCTGGCTGCGCGACAGCAGCGACAGGAAGCGACCGGTCAGCAGCCGCTCGGGAGCGACATAGAGCATGTCCAGCTCACCGGCGAGCAGTTCGCGCTCGACGCGGCCGGCAGTCTCGGCATCCAGGGTGGAATTCAGGTACTCGGCGCGCACGCCGAGCTGGCGCAGGGCTTCGACCTGGTCCTGCATCAGCGCGATCAGCGGCGAGATGACGATGCCGCAACCGTCACGCAGCAGGGCCGGGACCTGGTAGCACAGCGATTTGCCGCCGCCGGTGGGCATCAGCACCAGGGCATCGTGACCGGCAGCCACATGCTCCACGATGTCCTGCTGCGGACCACGGAAATCGTCGTAACCAAAGACGCGTTGGAGCAGGTCGTGCGCGGGACGGGAAGCCATCCGGTTAGTTTACCCCGGAGGGAGGGGTAGGGGTTCGGCAGGGCTGCGCCCTGCACCTGCTGCAAGCCAGTGCAACGTCAAAGGCAACAGCCGGCTCTGGGCTGTCTGCTTATTGGGCGGGGCGGTGTGGGCTTGCAGGACACGCCGTAAACCCGTCCTTGGGGGCTCGATGGCGCCATCCATGGCGCCAACGGTCCTGCAAGCCCACACCGCCCCACCCCCGACAGTTTCCCGGTGACGGGGGGCCAGATCAATCCACGCCATGCGTGGATGAAAACTGTCAGAACTCGACAAACAAAATGGGTCAGATCCGTTTTCCTGGGGAAAACGGATCTGACCCCAATGGCTTTGCCGGCAGATCGCGGAAAACTGCCGAAGGCGGGGTGGGTCCGGTGCCAGGGGTGTCCGCGGCATGGATGCCGCGGCCAAGCCCCCAAGGACGGGTTCACGGCGTCCCCTGCTACCGGACCCACCCCGCCTACCCACAGGAGGCCAGCTTTTGCTCTGGCTCTGGCCTTGGCTTTAAGGCCTCTGCGGGTGCAGGGCGCAGCCCTGCCGGGCCCCCCAACTCTTACTGCAGCAGCGAGCGCAGCATCCAGGCGTACTTCTCGTGGGTCTGCAGCCGCTGGGTCATCAGATCCTCGGTCGGGGCGTCGTCTCCCTTGGCCGCCACCTCCAGCACTTCACGTGCCGTACGGCAGACTGCTTCGTTGGCGACCACCAACTGGCGTACCATTTCACGCCAGTCCGCGCTGTCGGTCAGGCCCGGTTCCTCGGCGATCGAGGTCAGCGCAGCGAATTCCCGGTAGGAGCCCGGGGCATTGAAGCCCAGCGCGCGGATGCGCTCGGCCACGTCGTCCAGTGCCGCCCACTGCTCGGTGTACTGCGTCTCGAACATGGTGTGCAGCGAGTTGAACATCGACCCGGTCACGTTCCAGTGGAAGTTGTGCGTCTTCAGGTAGAGCGTGAACGCATCGGCCTGGAAGCGCGACAGACCGTCGGCGATCTTCTTGCGGTCGCCCTGGGTGATCCCGATATCGATGTTCGGCGCCGACGGTGCCGCCGCTGCAAGCTTCTGCTTGCCGGTCTTGGCCTTGGTCGTGCTCTTGGTCTTCGCCATGGGGTTCCTCCTTGTGGAATCGTTGGCCTTCACAATAAACCGGTCGTGATGACTGGTCGCTATCAAAGTTTTGAACGAACCGATTGATGAACTCTATCGATAAAAATCCATCGTCCCGCCTGCGCCAACAGCGCGCCGCCATCGACGGCGCCATGAGCCGCGACCGGGGCCGTTTGCTGGGGATGCTCTCGCGTTGCCAGGCCAAGCCACAGGATGCGGCGTTGGCCGCTACCTTCGAGCAGGCCTTGCAGGCGTCGGTGCAGCGCCGGCAGGTCCGGGCGCAGCAGCAGCCGTCCATTACTCTGGACCCGCAGCTGCCGATTGCGCGTGAAGCCGACGCCATCATCGGGCTGATCCGCGACCACCAGGTGGTGGTGATCGCCGGTGAAACCGGCTCGGGCAAGACCACCCAGCTGCCGAAACTGTGCCTGGCCGCAGGCCGTGGCCAGGCCGGCATGATCGGCTGCACCCAGCCGCGACGGATTGCCGCACGTGCGGTGGCAAGCCGCGTGGCGCAGGAACTGCAGAGCGAACTGGGCCAGTTGGTCGGCTACCAGGTGCGCTTCAACGACAAGGTCAGCGACGACAGCCGCATCAAGTTCATGACCGACGGCATCCTGCTGGCGGAGATCGCCAGTGACCGCTGGTTGTCGAACTACGACACGATCATCGTCGACGAGGCGCACGAACGCAGCCTCAACATCGATTTCCTGCTGGGCTACCTGAAGCAGCTGCTGCGCAAGCGCCCGGACCTGAAACTGATCGTCACCTCGGCCACCATCGATACCGAACGCTTCGCCCAGCATTTCGACAATGCGCCGGTGATCAGCGTCGAAGGCCGCACCTACCCGGTGGAAGTGCGCTATCGCGCGCTGGAAGGCGAGGGCGAAGACCAGGGCGAACGCACCGTCAACGACGCCATCGTGTCGGCCATCGACGAGATCACCCGCCTGGATGCGCGCGGCGACGTGCTGATCTTCCTGCCGGGCGAACGCGAGATCCGCGATGCGCACCAGTCGCTGGAGCGCCGCAAGTACCGCAACACCGAGGTGCTGCCGCTCTATGCGCGGCTGTCCAACCAGGACCAGGACCGGGTGTTCAATCCCGGGCCGAACCGGCGCATCGTGCTGGCCACCAACGTCGCGGAGACCTCGCTGACGGTGCCGCGCATCCGCTACGTGGTCGATCCGGGCTTTGCCCGCGTCAAGCGCTACAGTCCGCGCAACAAGCTGGACCGCCTGCACATCGAGCCGATCTCGCAGGCCAGCGCCAACCAGCGCAAGGGCCGCTGCGGCCGTATCGCCGAGGGCATCTGTTACCGCCTGTACGCCGAAGCCGATTTCCAGGCGCGGCCGGAGTTCACCGATCCGGAGATCCGCCGCTCCAGCCTGGCCGGGGTGATCCTGCGCATGCTGCAGCTGGGCCTGGGCCGCATCGAGGAGTTTCCGTTCCTGGAAGCGCCGGACGAGCGTGCGGTGGCCGATGGCTGGCAGCAGCTGACCGAACTGGGTGCGATCGACGCCGAGCGGCGCATGACCACCATCGGCAAGCAGATGGCACGCCTGCCGGTGGACGTGAAGCTGGCGCGCATGCTGGTCGCCGCGCAGGCCGCCGGCTGCCTGCGGCCGATGCTGGTGATCGCCTCGTTCCTGGGCATCCAGGACCCGCGCGAACGTCCGCCCGAAGCACGCGGTGCCGCCGACAGCGCGCATGCGCAGTTCGCCGATGGTCGTTCCGAGTTCGTTGGCGTGCTGCGCCTGTGGGATGCCTACCGGCAGGCCCATGAAGACCTGACCCAGTCCAAGCTGCGCGACTGGTGCGGCCGTCATTTCCTCGGCTTCCTGCGCATGCGCGAGTGGCGCGAGCTGCACCGCCAGCTGCGGCTGCTGTGCGAGGAACTGGGCTGGAAGGAAGAGGCCAACGAGGCGTCGATGGCGCCGTTGCTGGCCGGCAGCAGTGCGCCGGCGGCAGCGCGTGATGATGCCGCCGCAGTGAAGGCCACCCGTGGCCAGTTGCACCGCGCTGCACGCCTGGCCCGCGAAGGCAAGGCCGAAGCGGCGCCGACGCCGGTGGCCGTACGTGCACAGAAGGAGCAGGCACCGGCGGGCGGCGGCTTCAGCGAACGCGTGCGCGCGGCTGCCTACCAGACCCTGCACCGGGCGTTGGTGGCGGGCCTGCCGACGCAGATCGGGCACCGCACCGAGAAGGGCGATTTCCAGGCGCCACGCCAGCGCCGTTTCCTGCCGTTCCCCGGTTCGGCGCTGTCCAAGCGCCCGCCGCCGTGGTTGCTGGTGGCCAACCTGCTGGACACGCAGAAGGTCTGGGGCATGACCCTGGCCGCGATCGAGCCGGACTGGGTCATCGCCGAACTGCCGCACCTGCTGCTGCGCAAGCACTTCGACCCGCACTGGTCGCGCGCGCAGGGCCAGGTGCTGGCCTCCGAGCAGATCAGCCTGTTCGGCCTGGTGCTGGCACCGAAGAAGCCGGTGCACTACGGCCGCATCGCACCGGGCGAGGCGCACGACATCTTCGTGCGCCAGGCGCTGGTGACCGGCGAGATCAACACCCGCGCCAGCTTCGTGGCCGACAACCAGAAAGTGCTGGAGGTCGCCCGCGAGGAGGAAGCGAAGCTGCGCCGCGCCGGCATCGTGGCCGACGAGGACTGGCAGGCGCGCTGGTACCTGGACCGGGTGCCGCCGCAGATCCATTCGGCGGCAGGGCTGGATGCCTGGTGGAAGGGGCTGGCGCCGGAACAGCGCAAGACCCTGCACTGGTCACTGGTCGACCTGTTGCCGGGTGAGGGCAGCGAACAGGAGCGCTACCCGAAGTACCTGCCGCTGGGCCAGGCGCGCCTGCCACTGCACTACCGCTTCGAGCCGGGTGCCGATGATGACGGCGTGACCCTGGACGTGCCGCTGCACCTGCTCAACGCGCTGGACCCGGTGCAGCTGGGCTGGCTGGCGCCTGGCTTCGTCGCCGACAAGGCCTCGGCACTCATCCGCAGCCTGCCCAAGGCGATGCGCCGCAACTACGTGCCGGCGCCGGACTTCGGTCGTGCGTTCTTCGAGGCATTCCCGCAGCCCAGCGCCGATGCCATCACTGGCGAACTGGCGCGCTTTTTGTCACGTGCCACCGGCGCGACGGTGACGGCGCTCGATTTCGAACCCGCTTCGATCGAACCGCACCTGCACATGAACCTGCGCCTGCGCGACGAGCACGGCAAGGTGCTGGCGACCTCGCGTGATCTCGATGCGTTGCGCGCGAAATTCGGCGGCCGTGCCGGCGATGCCTTCGCTGCACGCGCGGGGCGCGAGATGGCGGCCGATGGCCTGCGCACGTTCCCGGCCGCGCCGATTCCGCTGCAGGTGCCCGGTGAAGCCGGCGTTCCGGCCTATCCGGCGCTGCTGGACGAGGGCGACAGCGTGGCGCTGCGCATCTTCGCCGATCGCCAGCAGGCGCAGGAGGCCCACCCGCTGGGTGTGCGCCGGCTGCTGGAGATTGCCCTGGCCGAGAAGGTCAAGCAGGCGCGCAAGCAGCTGCCGGTGGGTGCCAAGACCGGCCTGCTGTATGCCGCGATCGAATCGCAGGAACGCCTGCGTGGAGACCTGGTGGATGCGGCGATGAACGCGGTGCTGGCCGAAGGCCTGGAAGACATCCGCGATGCGGCAGCCTTCGAGCAACGCCGCGAGCATTCGGCCAAGGCCCTGTTCGGCGAGGCGATGTCGCGGCTGAAACTGGCCGAGTCCATCCTGGCGCTGGTGGCGGAACTGAAGCCGTTGCTGGAGGCGCCGTTGATGGGCTGGGCGCGTGGCAACCTGGACGACATGGAAGCGCAGCTGGCCGGGCTGATCCACCCCGGCTTCCTGCGCGACACGCCGGCCGACGCGCTGGCGCAGTACCCGCGCTACCTGAAGGCGATGATCCTGCGCACCGAGCGTGCCAAGCGTGATCCGCCGCGTGACCAGGCGCGCATGCTGGAATTGCACCCGTTCCTGGAGGCGCTGGAAGCGGGCGAGCAGCAGGGCCTGCGTGATCGCCCGCAATGGCAGGCGCTGCGTTGGGATCTGGAAGAGCTGCGGGTGTCGTTGTTCGCGCAGGAGCTGGGGGCGCGCACCGGCATTTCGGCGAAGAAGCTGGCGCAGCGGGTGGCTGCACTTCGCCAGGCGTGAACGCGCGCCATGGTCGCCCCATCGGGCGACCATGGCCGCCGGGCATGGATCCGGCACGGCCGGAATGCCCGGGCGTTACTTGGTGCGACGAACCTTCGGTTGCACGTTCACCCCGTCCACCTTCATGTACCAGGCGCCCATCACGCCCGGGCGCATGCTGACGTTCGGCGCTTCCTTGCGGCCACCGGAATAGTGCGTGGCGTCTATCTGCTCCCACTCCTGGCCGTTCTGCAGCACGTAGCGGCGGCCCTGGCCGAAGCCACGGAATTCGCCCTGCAGGGTGCTTTCGATCGGTTCGCTGCTGCCGAAGTCCAGAAAGCCGCGGTTCTTCTTGATCACTTCCTGGCGGCCTTCTTCGCGCGCTGCGGCGACGGCCTGGGTGGTGGCCGCCTCGACCTTGCCCTGCAGCCAGCGGTTGAGCGTGGCCAGTTCAGCGGCGCTGAGCTTGTCCAGGCCGGCGGCCTTGAACTCGGTGGGCGACATCTGCTGCTGCAGGTCGCCCTCCACCACGCGCTGGGCCAGCGCAGGCGCGGACAGGGACAGCAACACGGCGGCACAGGCCAGCAGCCGTGGACGGACGCGCAGGGCAATCGAAGGCATGGCGGGTCTCTCCTGGATGTGTTGGCGAGTGTAGCGGCATGTCTTCATGCCGGGTGATGGTGGCCGCAGTGATTGTCCCTGAACGGCGCCGGCGCTAGTGTAGGGGCCTCTGTCTTGCCTGCTCGATGCTGTGAACCGCGCTTCCGTCCCTGGCCTGGATGCCTTGTTGAACCGTCCCTCGGCAGCGGTGCTGCCTGCTCCGCTGCGCCAGGCCCTGCGCGAGCATTGGGAAGCGCCGGATTGCGACCACCAGATGCGTGCCACATGGTCGGTGCTGGGCGATACCCTCGATGCGCTGGCGATGCTCTCGGCCGACGAAGGCGCGGTGGTGGCAGCATTGCTGTTTGACCTGCCGGGCCTGCGTGCCAGCCTGGACCAGCTGCCGCTGGGCAGCCACCAGGCGGCGGTGATCGGCCTGCTCGACGGCCAGGATGCGGCCGACCCGGTGTGGGCGCTGCACGCCGGCCGTGAGGCCGGACGCAACAGCGAGGGCCTGCGCCGGCTGCTGCTGGCGATCATCCGCGACCTGCGCGTGGTGCCGATCCTGCTGGCGCGCCAGCTCGCGAGGATGCGCGCGGCCGACAAGCTGGACGACGAGCAACGCCGCGCGCTGGCCCAGCTGACCCGGGACATCCACGCGCCCCTGGCCAACCGCCTGGGCATCTGGCAGCTGAAGTGGGAGCTGGAGGACCTGGCGTTCCGCCACCTGGAACCGGAAACCTACCGCCGCATCGCCCGCGAGGTGGACGAAACCCGCATCGCCCGCGAGCGTTACGTCGAGAACGTCAAGAAGGTGCTGTCGCGCGAGCTGGTCGCCCAGGGCATCAAGGCCGAAGTCAGCGGCCGCCCGAAGCACATCTACAGCATCTGGCGGAAGATGCAGAAGAAGCGGCTGGCCTTCGACCAGCTGTATGACATCCGTGCGGTGCGCGTGATGGTCGACGACGTCGCCGCCTGCTACGCCGCGCTGGGCGTGGTGCACGCGCTGTGGGCGCCGGTACCAAGCGAGTTCGATGATTACATCGCACGCCCGAAGGCCAACGACTATCGCTCGCTGCATACCGCCGTGGTCGGCCCGGAAGGGCGCACCATCGAAGTGCAGATCCGTACCCATGAAATGCACTCGCAGGCAGAGCTGGGCGTGGCCGCGCACTGGAAGTACAAGGAAGGCGGCAAGGGCGCGGAGAAGTCCTTCGATCGCAAGATCACCTGGATGCGCCAGCTGCTGGAGCAGGCGCAGGACGGGCAGGGCAATGAACTGGCCGGGGCGCTCGATGCCGAGCTGACCGAGGACCGGGTCTATGCGCTGAGCCCGAAGGACGAGGTGCTGGACCTGCCGCAGGGCGCTACGCCGCTCGATTTCGCCTACCAGGTGCACACCATGGTCGGGCATCGCTGCCGCGGCGCCAAGGTCAACGGCCGTATCGTGCCGCTGACCTATCGCCTGCGCAGCGGCGACCGCGTCGAAATCCTGACCGGCAAGGAGGCCGACCCGCGCCGCGACTGGCTGATGCCGGCCAATGGCTTCCTGGCCAGCAACCGCTCGCGCGAGAAGGTGCGCAGCTGGTTCCACAAGCTGGACCGCGCGCGCAACGTGCAGGCCGGTCGCGAGCTGCTCGAGCGCGAGCTGAAGCGGCTGGGCCTGCAGCACTCGGACCTGGCCGTCGCGGCCAAGAAGTTCCATGCCGACAGCGTCGATGACCTGTACATCCAGGTGGCGCTGGGCGATACCGGCCCGAACCAGGTCAGCCGGACGTTGCTGGAGGCGGAACGTGCCGCCAGCCAGCCCGCGCCCGCGCCGACCCTGCCGCGGCCGACCGCGCGCCGCGAGAACCTGGGCAAGTCCAAGTTCACCGTGCAGGGCGTGGGCAACCTGCTGGTGCAGCTGGCACGCTGCTGCCAGCCGGTGGCCGGCGAGCCGATCGTCGGCTACCTGACCCGTAGCCGTGGTGTCACTGTGCATCGTGCAGACTGTGCCGCGCTGGCCCGGCTGGCCGCCGCCAGCCCGCAGCGCATCCTGCCGGTGGAGTGGGGCCAGGCCGGTGGCGGCTACGAAGTGGACGTGGTGGTCGACGCGGTCGACCGCCGCTGGTTGCTGAAGGACATCACCAACCTGATCGCCCAGGAAGACGCTTACGTGCTCGACATCCACAGTGACAACGTGCGCAACAGTGGCCGTGCTCATCTGCGGCTTCGGCTGAAGGTCAGCGACTACGGGCAGTTGTCGACGCTGCTGGGCAAGCTTGATGCGCTGCCGGGCGTGAGCGAGGCGCGTCGCCTCGGCTGAGCTTCACGCTGCCCCGGCTACCCTGCACGCATGGAACGCGAGCCCCCGCATCGCCCGCATGGCGCTGAACATCCTGCGCTGGACCGCGTCCGTCGCGAGGGCCGCTGGTGGTGGCTGCAGGCACGCCATGCGCGCCGGGTCTGGCGCTGGGCGCTGCTTGCGGCGCTGGCCGTGTTCGTGCTGCTGGTCCTGCTGCGCAAGCCGCTGGCCGACTGGTTCTGGGATGAGCCGCAGATCGAACAGCTGCTGGCCGAGGGGGATCGTGCGCTGGCCGCCGGTCGTTTGAGCGATGCCGATGGCAGTGGTGCGCGCGAGCGCTACCAGGCGGTGCTGGCGCTGGACGGTGATCGCCCGCAGGCGCGCCAGGGCCTGGCCAATACCGGCGCGGCAGCGCTGCAACAGGCGCGCGATCGCCTGCACGCCGGTGACCTGGACGGCAGCGCGCAGGCACTGGCACTGGCCCGTGAGCTGCAGGTGCCGCAGGGCGAAGCCGATGCGGTCGCCCGCCAGCTGCAGGCGCGACGCAGTGCCGGAGCCGGTATTGGTGCGTTGTTGGCCCAGGCGCGCAACGCGTTCGCGGCCGGACGCCTGGATGATGGCGACAGCAGTGCGTTGCCCTTGTTCCAGCGCATCCTTGCCCTGCAGCCGGACAACCTGCCGGCGCTGGAAGGGCGCGAAGATGCGCTGAGCGACCTGCTGCTGCAGGCACGCACGCTGGCAGGGCGCGGAGAGCTGGCCGAGGCGGCCGCGATCCTGCGTCGTGCCCGCCAGTTCGATGCCGGTCATGCCGATCTGCCGGCCAGCGAGGAAGCCCTGGCGCGCGCGGTGGACCAGCGCCTGCAGCAGGCGCAGCGGGCACTGCAACGACAGCAGCTGGACGCCGCAGCCCAGGGTTTCCTGGCAGTGCTTGCGGTGGCGGCCGATGATCCCAATGCCCAGCGGGGGCGTGAGCAGGCGCTGCAGGCGGTGGTCGTGCGCAGCCAGACATCCGCCGACGACTTCCAGTTCGATGCGGCGCAACGCGATGCAGCCCTGGCGGCGGAGCTGGGCGCTTCGCAGGCAATCCGGCAGCAACTGGCACAGCGCCTGCAGCGTGCGCGCCAGGCGCAACAGGCCCTGCAGCAGCCCGCGACCAGTACGGCGCAGCGCGAACGCCAGCTGCGCGACCACCTGCGCAAGATCGAGCGTGCCGAACGTGCAGGGCAGTGGATCAGCCCACCGGGGCACAGCGCGTTCGACGCACTGCGCGAAGCCCAGTCACTGGCCCCCCGCGACACGCGGGTCAAGGCTGCCGCAGCACGCCTGCTGCCCGCCAGTCGCCGCTGCTTCGACGACAATCTGCGGCAGAACCGGGTACAGGCGGCGGGTGCCTGCCTGCAGGCCTGGCAGACGCTGTCACCGACCGCAGCGGGCCTGCCCTCGGCGCGGCTGCGGTTGGCCCAGCGCTGGCTGGCGATCGGCAGCGAACGGCTCGGCAATGGCGACCTGGCCTTTGCCGCGCACGCTTCCGAACAGGCGCGGTTGCTGCAACCGGACCTGGCCGAACTGCCGGCGTTCGAAGACCGCCTGCGTCGCGCCGGTGGACGGGCGGACTAGGCGAAGAACACCCGCTGCACGGTCGCGCGGGCGGCATCTAGTGAGAAATGCTGGGCGACGTTGGCCAGGCCGGCATCGGACAACTGCTGCCACAGCTGTGGATCCTGGTACAGGCGGATCACCGCATCGGCGAAACCGACAGCGTCATCGGCCACCAGCACGTCCTGGCCGGGATGCAGGTGCATGCCTTCCACGGCGCAGGTGGTACCGACCACCGGCTGGCCATGGGCCATGCTCAGGTTGATCTTGCCCTTCACGCCGGCGCCGAACCGCAGCGGCGCAATGGCGATGCGCGCGCCGTCCATGTAGGGCGTGATGTCTTCGACGAACCCGTGCATCTGCACACCGGGCTGGCGTGCGGCCAGTGCCAGCAACGACTCCGGCGCCGCGGCGCCGATGCAGTGCAGGCGCACTTCCGGCAACCGGGCGCGGATGCGGGCAAAGACCTCGCCGATGAACCATTCCATGCCGTCCAGGTTCGGCGGATGACGGAAGCCGCCGACAAACACCAGGTCGCGCCGCTGCTCGAATACGGCGCCGGCACCGGCGACCTCATGCAGGTTGGAGATCAGCTCCACCCGTACCTGCGGCGCATCGGACTGCAGCTGCTCCCGTTCGGCCGCACTGACCAGCACGGTGATGTCGCACTGCTCCATCACGGCCAGTTCGCTGCTGCGGGTACGTTCCGCTGCACGCAGCAGGGTTGCGTCGCCGGCCACTTCGGCACCGCGGCGTTCGCGCAGGTAGTGCAGGTCGACGGTGTCGAACACGGTCCGTGCCTGCGGTGCATAGCGCTTGAGCAGCGGCAGGCATTCGTGGGCGACGTGGTGACGCACCAGCATTGCCACGTCGAAACGCGATCCGTGGCTGCGCAGCCAGCCGGCTACGCTGTCCAGGAAGGGCGCGTACCAGACTTCCACGCCCATCCGTTGCAGCGCTTCGGTGGCCGCACCGGCGTGCTCGCGCCGGGTCGGTACGAACACAACGTGGGCGCCGCCCTGCAGCAGCAGGCGGATCAGATTGACCTGGCGCAGTGACCCGGAATCGCGATCCGGTTGCGGTACTTCCTCGTCCAGGATCAGCACCTGGCGCCGGCCGCGCAGCAGCAGCGCCGGAGACGGCACTTCGCCGACCGCCGGATGACGGCCCAGTTCGGTGGCCCAGCGGGCGGCGAAGATGGCCTGGTTGCGTACCTGGTAGGCCTTCACCCCGCTGCCGGTGTCGGTACCGTTGCTGGTGCCTTCGTCGTGGATCACCCGGCTGGCCGGCTGCACCAGCACGCGCAGGCCGTGTGCACGCACGCGGAAGGCCAGGTCGGTGTCCTCGTAGTAGGCCGGCTTGTAGCGGGTGTCGAAGCCGTCCAGCTGCTGCCAGAGGGCGCGTGGCAGCATCAGCGCCGCGCCCGAGCAGTAGTCGACGTCGCGCAGGCTGGCAAAGCGCGGATCATCGGCGGCCTCGAAGCGGCCGTAGCTCCAGCCACTGCCATCGGCGAAGATCACCCCGCCCGACTCCTGCAGGCGGCCATCCGGGTACAGCAGCTGGCTGCCGACCAGGCCGGCGTCGGGCACGCTGCCGAAGGTGTCCAGCAGGGCGTCGAGCCAGCCCGGCTGCGGCACCGTATCGTTGTTCAGCAGTACCACGTAGCGGCCGCGTGCGCGCGATACACCGTCATTGCAGGCTTCAATGAAGCCGCCGTTGTGCGCACGCACTTCATAGCGCAGCCCGGCCACCTGCGGCATCCACTGCACGGTGGCATCGCTGCTGCCGTCATCCACTACCAGGATCTCGCACGCGGCGGCCGGCGGGTGCGCCGCCAGGGCGCGCAGGCAGGCCACGGTGTGGGCGACGTGGTTGTAGACCGGGATGACGATGCTCACCTCCGGCGACTCGCTGAACGGCACCGTGAAGGGGGCGAAATCCTGCGCTGGCGGCAGGAACAGTGGCGTGCGCGGGGCGGGGACGGCGCGCTGGGCATGCACGCGGATGCGTTGCCAGGTGGCACGCCAGCCACGGGTGCGCAGGCTTGCCAGGCTCCGGCGGGCCAGGCCCGACAGGCGGTTGATCAGGTATCGGATCTCGGCCAGGGACATCGCCATCCGGTTGCAACTCCAGCTTAAGCAGGGGAACCCGGGAGAATTCGCCAGCCGCAGCGGCTGGGGTAGACTCGCCAGACCCTACATTCTCGCATTCCCGTGCCCCGACGCTACGATTCCGACGACATCGACGATTCCGACGACGACCAGCAGGACAACGGTCCGCTGTGGCGGCGCCGGCTGATCACCTGGAGCATGGCTGCGGTCGCGTTGGGATTGGGTTTCCTCATTCCCTATACGCTGTACCTGAACCAACAGGTGACCCAGCGTTTCGGTGAACTGCGCTGGCAGATCCCGACGCGCGTGTACGCGCGCCCGCTGGTGCTCACCCCCGGCAAGGCGATGGATGCGTCTACGCTGAAGACCGAGCTGGCCGCCTCTGCCTACCGCGATGACGGGCAGGGCAAGGAGCCGGCCACCTATGCGGTGAACGGCGGGCGCTTCGTCATCTCCAGCCGCGGCTTCAACGACGTTGACGGCCGGGTGGCCCCGCGCCGGGTGGAGCTGTCGCTGGCCGATGGCGGCGTGGCCTCGCTGCGCGACGCCGACAACCGCAAGGCGCTGAAGGCCGCGCGGCTGGATCCGGCGCGCATCGCCACCCTGTACGGCCAGAAGCAGGAAGAGCGCCGCCTGATCCGCATGGACGAGGCGCCGGACCTGCTGGTGACTGGCCTGCAGGCGGTGGAGGACAAGGACTTCAACCGCCACCACGGCATCGACCTGTCCGGCATCGCGCGCGCGGTGTGGGTGACGATCCGTTCCGGTGGCCAGAGCCGCCAGGGCGCTTCGACGCTGACCCAGCAGCTGGCCCGCAGCGGCCTGCTCGGCATCGGCAAGGAGCAGACGGTCACCCGCAAGTTCAATGAGGTGCTGTACGCACTGATCATGGAAGCGCGTTATGACAAGCGCACCATCTTCGAGGCCTATCTCAACCAGGTGTACCTGGGCCAGCGCGGCAGCCAGGCGATCCATGGCATGTCCTCCGGCGCCGAGTTCTGGTTCGGCCGTGACCTGCAGTCGCTGGAGACCGAGCAGATCGCACTGCTGATCGGCCTGGTCAAGGGGCCGTCCTTCTACGACCCGCGGCGCAACCCGGAGCGCGCGCTGGATCGCCGCAACTTCGTGCTGGGCAAGCTGCACGAGGCCACGCTGATCGACGATGCCGAGTACCAGCGCGCGCTGAAGGCACCGCTGGGCGTGCCCAAGACGCCGGGCCTGGTGGCAGCCAACCGCTTCCCCGCCTACGTTGACCTGGTCCGCCGCCAGCTCGGCCATGACTATCCGGAATCGGCGCTGCAGGGCGCGGGCCTGAGCGTGATGACCGGCATGTCGCCGTCCGCGCAGGCCTATGCCGAAGGCGCGGTGACCCGCACCATCAAGTCGCTGGAAAGCAAGCGCCGCCCCGAGCTGCAGGCCGGCATGGTGCTGACCGACGTGCACAACGGCGACGTGCTGGCGGTGATCGGCAGCCGCGAAGTGTCCGAGGTCGGCTTCAACCGCGCGATCGAGGCGCAGCGTCCGGTCGGTTCGCTGCTCAAGCCGTTCGTCTACCTGCTGGCCCTGGCGCAGCCGGACCGTTACTCGCTGGCCAGCTGGGTGGATGATTCGCCGGTGACGGTGCAGCTCGGCCGCGGCCGCAACTGGAGTCCCGGCAACGCGGACAACCGCAGCCACGGCACGGTGCGCCTGATCGACGCACTGGCGCATTCCTACAACCAGGCCACGGTGCGCGTGGGCATGCAGGTCGGCCCGGAGCGCGTGACCCAGCTGATCCATGTCCTGGCCGGCATCAAGGCTGACGCCAACCCGGCGGTGATCCTCGGCTCGACCGACCAGAGCCCGTACGCGATGGCGCAGCTGTATCAGTTCCTGGCGTCCGGCGGCGAGATCCAGCCGCTGCACGCGGTGCGTGGCGTGCTCGATCCGCAGGGCAAGCTGCTCAAGCGGTACGACAAGACCCCGGCACCGGCGCAGGAAGGCGACTCGATTGCCGCCAACCTGATCAGTGTCGGCCTGCAGCAGGTGGTCGCCAGCGGTACCGCGCAGCGGCTCAATGCCGATGGCCTCGGCCGCCTGCAGCCCGCCGGCAAGACCGGCACCACCAACGATGGCCGTGACAGCTGGTATGCCGGCTACACCGGTGATCACCTGGCAGTGATCTGGATCGGCAACGACCAGAACGCGCAGGCCGGCCTGTATGGCGCCACCGGCGCGATGCGGGTCTGGTCGGGCATCTTCCAGCGCCTGCCGAGCGCGCCGCTGCGGGTCAGCAACAAGGGCCTGGACTGGCAGTCGGTGGCCCCCACCGGCCTCAACAGCACCGATGAAGGCTGCCCCGGCGCGCGTCGTTTCCCGTTCGTGGTGGGCTATGCGCCTGCCTATGCGCCGTGCGCGCCGGCCGCGTCGCCGGAGGGGCAGGGCGAGGCCGACGGCGAGGGCGGTGGCTGGCGCAGCTGGTTCGGCCTGGACCGCAAGCCGGAAGCGCCTGCCGAACCTGCCGCGGCACCTGCCGCCGCCACTCCTCCCCCGAGCCGATGATGCCGATGAACATGCGATCCCTGCTGCAGCCCCTGGCCCTGACCGGCCTCAGCCTGGCCCTGGCCGCCTGCGTGAGCAGCGCACCACCTGTGGTCAAGCCGGTCGATACCACCACGCCGGCGCAGCGCCTGGCTGCGGTGGATGCTGCAGCGGGTCCGGACGACAAGGAATTGTCGGTACAGCCGCTGCGTGATTCGCAGGTGGAAGATCTGCGGGTAACCGCACTGGCACAACGCCAGGCGAACGACCTGGCCGGCGCGGCCAGCAGCCTGGACCACGCGCTGGAGATCGTGGCGGGTGACCCGGCAGTGCTGCAGGAACGTGCCGAACTGGCGCTGCTGCAGGGCCAGTGGGCGCAGGCGGAGACGTTCGCGCGCAAGGCGGTGGATCTGGGCTCAAAGACCGGGCCGCTGTGCCGCCGGCATTGGGCGACGATCGAGCAGTCGCGCCTGGCGCGGGGCGAGAAGGAGAATGCGGTGTCGGCGCATGCGCAGATTGAGGGCTGCACGGTGCCGGGGATCAAGCGGTACTGAATTTCCAGCCAACGGCGCAGCCCCTCGTGGCTGTGGGTTGGTCGCTGAAGCCAGAAGCAAAAGCCGCGCTTGGCCGCGGCATCCATGCCGCGGACACCCCCGCGAACCCACCCCGCCCGACCTCTGACAGTTTCCGTGTGCGTCCAGCCACGGAAAAGAAAAAGAAAATCAAAAGCGGGTCGCGCGCTGCGCGCACTCGTTGTGGGGTCGGATCCGTTTTCCGCAGGAAAACGGATCCGACCCCTTCTTGTTTTCCGTTCCACCCACCGCTTCTGAAAGGGCAGTCGAGCAAGCTCGACGCGACGCCGCGCGTGCATCCGTCACTGGGAAACTGTCGAGGTTGGGGCGGGAGGGGCAGGCAGGACCGTTGGCGCCATGGATGGCGCCATCGAGCCCCCATGGATGGGTTTACGGCGTGTCCTGCCTGCCCCTCCCGGCCTGCCCAGCACGTAAAAATCCAGAGCCATGAACACCGCTGTTGCTGTTGCCCTGGCTTGAAACGGGTGCCGGGCAGCGCCCGGCCGGGTATCCTCTCCCTCTGATGTCCGACCTTGTCCATGCCAGCCGCGAAGCCCTCAGCGAAGGCGGCGCGCTCGCCTCGCATCTGGATGCCTTTGTCCCGCGTCCGGCACAGCTGCACCTGACCGACGCCATCGCCGAAGCGCTGCAGCAGCGCGACCTGCTGCTGGCCGAGGCCGGTACAGGCACCGGCAAGACCTTCGCCTATCTGGTGCCGGTGCTGCTGTCCGGGCTGCGCACCATCATCTCCACCGGTACCCGCGCGTTGCAGGACCAGCTCTACCACCGCGATCTGCCGCGCGTGCGCCAGGCACTGGGCGTTGGCCTGCGCAGCGCGCTGCTGAAGGGGCGCGCGAATTACCTGTGCCGCTACCGCCTGCAGCAGGCGCGGGGCGAACCGCGTTTTTCCAGCCCGGAGCAGGCTGCGCAGTTCCAGCGCATCCTGGCCTGGTCCGGCCGTTCGGAGTTCGGTGACATCGCCGAACTGGAAGGCCTGGCCGATGACTCGCCGCTTCTGCCGATGGTCACTTCCACGGTCGACAACTGCCTGGGTACCGATTGCCCGTTCTGGGACGACTGCTTCGTGGTGCGCGCGCGCCAACGTGCGCAGGCTGCCGACGTGGTGGTGGTCAACCACCACCTGCTGCTGGCCGACCTGGCACTGAAGCAGGACGGCTTCGGTGAGTTGCTGCCGGGGGCGCAGGCCTTTGTCATCGACGAGGCGCATCAGCTGCCCGAGTTGGCCGCGCAGTTTTTCGGCGAAGGCTTCGGCATGCGCCCGTGGCAGGAACTCGGCCGCGACTGCCTGGCCGAGGCGCGCGGCGTAGGCGGCGCGCAGTCGGCCCTGCAGGAACCGGTCGACCAGTTGCAGCAGGCATTGCTGGCGCTGCGCTCGGCGATGGAGGGGCTGCCGCCACGGGGTACGCAGTGGCGTGCACTGGCGATGCCACTGGTGCGCGATGGATTCGATACGGTGATGGCCGGCCTGGTGACGCTGGAGCAGGCACTGCAACCGCTGCGCGAGGCGGCGGCGGGTCTGGATGCCTGTCATGCGCGGGCACGCGAGGCGGTGTCGCGGCTGCAGCGCTGGCTGGGGGATGATGAGCCCACCCTCGATTTCGATACCGATCCGGCGGAGACCCCCCGTGCCGCCGATGTGCTCTGGTATGAGCTCACCCCGCGTGGTTTCCGCTGCCAGCGCACGCCGATGGATGTGTCCGGCCCGCTGCGCGAGCATCGCGAGCGCAGCCGCGCGGCATGGATCTTCACCTCGGCCACGCTGACCGTGGGCGGTGGCTTCGACCACATCGCCACGCGCCTGGGCCTGGACGATCCGCACACGCTGGTCCAGCCGAGCCCGTTCAACTGGCCCGAGCAGGCGTTGTGCTACCTGCCCGAAGGCCTGCCCGATCCGGCGGCGCGCGGGTTTGGCACCGCGCTGATCCAGACCTTGCGGCCGGTGTTGCAGGCCTCGCAGGGCAGGGCGTTCCTGTTGTTCGCCTCGCACCGTGCATTGCGCGAGGCCGCCGAGGCACTGCGCGACGGGCCGTGGCCGTTGTTCGTGCAGGGCGAGGCGCCACGCGCGGCGCTGCTGCAGCGTTTCCGCGAATCGGGCAATGGCGTGCTGCTGGGCTCGGCCAGTTTCCGCGAGGGCGTGGACGTGGTCGGCGAAGCGCTGAGCGTGGTGATGATCGACAAGCTGCCGTTCGCGGCACCGGATGACCCGGTATACGAGGCGCGGCTGGAGGCGATCCGCAGCCAGGGGGGCAGCCCGTTCCGCGACGAGCAGCTGCCGCAGGCGGTGATCGCCCTGAAGCAGGGCGTTGGCCGCCTGATCCGCAGCGAAAGCGACCGGGGCGTGCTGGTCCTGTGCGATCCGCGCCTGCTCAACCGTGGCTATGGCCGGGTCTTTCTTGAGTCGCTGCCGCCGTTCCGGCGCACCCGCAGCCTGGCCGATGTGCAGGCCTTCTTTAGGCCACAATGGCTGCCCGTGGCCGATGATGCGGGTGCCTCGGCCGCCGTTGCGGCGGGCCCGGAGCCTGCTCCCGGTGCCACGTTCCCCTTGTTCTGACCTGATCCAATGAAACTGCTTGCCTTTGAAACCGCCACCGAAGCCTGTTCCGTTGCCCTGCATGTCGATGGGCAGGTGCTGGAACGCTTCGAGATCGCCCCGCGCCGGCACGCCGAGTTGAGCCTGCCGTGGGCCGAGGCGCTGCTGGCCGACGCCGGCATCAGCCGTCGCCAGCTTGATGGCATCGCCCTCAGTCGCGGTCCGGGTGCGTTCACGGGCGTGCGCCTGGCGATTGCCATTGCCCAGGGCATCGCACTGGCACTGGACCGTCCGCTGCTGCCGGTCTCGACGCTGCAGGTATTGGCGCTGCGCGCACCGGCGGAAGAAACGCAGATCCTGTCGGCCATCGATGCGCGGATGGGCGAACTCTACGTCGCCCGCTTCGAGCGCGTGGACGGCCTGCCGGTCGCGCGCGATGCCGAGCGCGTCTGCGCGCCGGCGGCGGTGGCGCTGCCGGAAGGGCTGTCGGCCTACGGTGTTGGTACCGGGTTCGCCGCAGCCGGGGGTGCGCTGGTCGCGCAGCTCGGTACAGGTTTGCGCGGATTCGACGCCACGGCATTGCCGCGTGCGTCGGACGTGCTCGCACTGGCGGTGCCGGCGTTCGCGCGCGGCGAAGCCATTGCGCCGGAGAAGGTCGAGCCGGCCTACCTGCGCGACAACGTGGCACTGACCCTGGTCGAGCAGCAGGCCGCGCGCGAGGCGAAGGCGAAGGCCAACGGCTGAGCCCCTCGTGGCGGGGTTGGTTGATCGCATAAACCCAAAGCCGCGCTTGGCCGGGCGGGGTGGGTTCGCGGGGGACGCCGTAAACCCCGCTCCGCGGTCCGGCCCAGCCGCTGGCGGCTGTGCGTTCGGGCGCTTGCGAAGCAGTGCTTCGCAAGCAAAGCGCCCTCATCCATGGGGGCTTGGCCGCGGCATCCATGCCGCGGACACCCCCGCGAACCCACCCCGCCCGACCTCTGACAGTTTCCGTGTGCGTCCGCCACGGAAAATCAAAAGAAAATCAAAGTCAACAGCGGATCGCTTCGCTCGCATCCACGCGTAGCGTGGATGTGTGTCGACCAAGGTCGACACCTACCAACAGCAATGATGCGTCGGGATCTGTCAGAGGCGGGGCGGCATGGGCTTGCAGGACCGTTGGCGCCATGGGCCCGAGGCACGCCTCGGGCGGGTTGGGCAGGACGCTCAACCCCGGTCTTGCCGCGTGCGCAGGACAGCGCACACGAGCAAGGCGCCATCGAGCCCCCAGGGACGGGTTTACGGCGTGTCCTGCAAGCCCATACCGCCCCGCCAAACCCAATATCCCGACCGCTGCTGTTGATGTTGACTTTGACTTTGCTTCCAGCGGGTCCCGGGCCGCAGGCCCGGGCAACAAACCCCTACCGGTCGTCGTGCAGGGTGCCACCCGGCAGGAACACCCAGGTGCGGGTGACCTGCAGGATGTCGATCTCGTCCTCGGTCTTCGGCAGCGGCGGGAATGGCTGCGCAAGCTGCACCACCCGCAGCGCCGCCTCATCCAGTAACGGCGTCCCGCTTGAACGCAGGATCCGGCTGCTTTCCACGCTGCCATCGCGGCGCACGCCCACGCTGATCACCACCTGGCCGCCGAGCCGGCGCTGCCGGGCCTCGTCCGGGTAATTCAGGTTGCCGACGCGCTCGGCGCGGTCGACCCAGGCGCGCAGGTAATTGGCGTAGGCATATTCGCGCGTGCTGGCCGACACGAACTTGCGGTTCGGGCGCTTGGCGTACTGCGCCGAGCGCAGATGCACCTCGGCCGCCAGCCGCGCCATCTCGGCATCACGCTGCTCGCGTGCCGTCAGCGGTGCATCCGGTTCCGGCTGCTCCGGTGTCGGGCGCGCCTGCGCCTGGGCCACTGCCTCTTCGCCGTTGCGGCTGCTGACCACCCGCGCCTGCGGCGGGGGCGCCGGCGCGGCCGATTGCTGCTGTTGCGGCACCGGGCTCAGCCCCGCCTGGGCCTGCGGAACGATGCCGGCCTGGTTGTCGCGCGGGCGCTGCGCACGGTCGTGCTCGCCGCCACCTTCCTGGCTGGCGGCGGCAAGGAAATCGGCCTGCTTCGGGGTCAGTGCGGTGCGGGTCTGGCTGAAGATCACCTCCAGCGTCGGCACCAGTGGTGCGTCGCCTTTCACCGCAAAACCCACGCCCAGGATCAGCAGGGCGTGGACCACGATCGACAGCGCGATGGTCGCGCCCAGCCGTTGCGCTTCGCGCGCCGGCGGGGGCAGGACGGCAGGTGCGGCCGCCATCAGCGCAGGCCGGCCTCGAGCGCGTCGAACAGGGTGCCGGCGATGTTCAGGCCGTACTGCGCGTCGAGCTCGCGCACGCAGGTCGGGCTGGTCACGTTGACCTCGGTCAGGTAATCGCCGATCACGTCCAGGCCGACGAAGCGCATGCCACGGCGCTTCATCTCCGGGCCAACCTGGCCGGCGATCCAGCGGTCACGCTCGCTCAGCGGGCGCCCTTCGCCACGGCCGCCAGCCGCCAGGTTGCCGCGGAACTCGTCACCCTGGGGAATGCGCGCCAGGCAGTAGTCGACCGGTTCGCCGTCGACCAGCAGGATGCGCTTGTCGCCGGCCGTGATGTCGGGAATGAACTTCTGGGCCAGCGCCAGCTTGCGGCCGCCGTCGGTCAGGGTTTCCAGGATCACGTTCAGGTTCGGATCGCCCTGGCCGCTGCGGAAGATCGAGCGGCCGCCCATCCCATCCAGCGGCTTCAGCACGGCCTGGCCGTGCTCCAGCGCGAAGGCCTTCAATGCCTTGGCATCGCGGCTGACCAGGGTCGGCGGGCAGCACTGCGGGAACAGCAGGGCGGCCAGCTTCTCGTTGTAGTCGCGCAGGCCCTGCGGGTTGTTGACCACGCAGGCGCCGGCAGCGGCAGCCACGTCCAGCACCTGCGTGTCGTAGATGTACTCGGCGTCGACGGGCGGGTCCTTGCGCATCAGCACGATCTGGCCGCGACCGAACTCGGTACGGCTGAACGCGCCCAGCTCATACCAGCCGGCCGGGTCGTCGCGCACCTGCAGCGGTGCGGTCTGGGCCACCGCCACGCCACCTTCCAGGGCCAGCCCGCCGGGCCGCACGTAGTGCAGGGCATGGCCACGGCGCTGGGCTTCCAGCAACATGGCGAAGGTGGTGTCCTTGGCGATCTTGATGTGGGCGATGGGGTCCATCACCACGATGACGTTCAACGGCATGGGCGCACCTGTCAGGCAAGGCGTTGATGGTAGCGGCAACGCCGGCCGTGCGCCTCCCCGCCGTAGTGCAACGCAGCGTCCGCCTGCCGGCAGCGCAGTCATTGCGAACCCGGTCACGTTCAGCCCGGTGCTACCCCCTGCGCGGCAGGCCGGCCTTGAAGCGGGCGCGGGAAGTGCGATATAGATACGCTTTCGCAGCGGCTCCCGCCAGAGATTGGGCCGTGCGCTTGGGGATAGGCAATGACTGAAAACACGACTGCGGGCGGGGAACTCGCAGGACTCCGGGTGATGGTCATCGATGATTCGAAGACCATCCGCAGGACTGCGGAAACGCTGCTCAAGCGCGAAGGCTGCGAGGTGGTCACCGCCACCGACGGCTTCGAAGCGCTTGCCAAGATCGCAGACCAGCAGCCGCAGATCATCTTCGTCGACATCATGATGCCGCGCCTGGATGGCTACCAGACCTGTGCGCTGATCAAGGGCAACCAGCTGTTCAAGGCGACCCCGGTGATCATGCTGTCGTCCAAGGATGGTCTGTTCGACAAGGCGCGGGGGCGCATCGTCGGCTCGGAGCAATACCTGACCAAGCCTTTCACGCGCGAAGAACTGCTGGGTGCCATCCGCACATACGTCAACGCCTGACCAGGGGGGAAAGGCACAATGGCTCGTATCGTCCTGATCGAGGATTCACCGACCGACCGCGCGGTGTTCACCCAGTGGCTGCGCCGTGCCGGCCACGAGGTGCTGGAAGCGGACAACGCCGAGGATGGCCTGCAGCTGGTCCGCGACCAGGTGCCGCAGCTGGTCCTGATGGACGTGGTCCTGCCCGGCATGAGCGGGTTCCAGGCCACCCGGGCGATGGCCCGCGATGCGGCGATCAAGCACATCCCGGTGATCATCGTCAGCACCAAGGCGATGGAAACCGACAAGGCCTGGGGCCTGCGCCAGGGCGCAGCCGATTACATCGTCAAGCCGCCGCGCGAGGATGAACTGATCGCGCGGATCAACGAACTGGTGGCCTGATGCGCTCGCCCTTCGACATCCTTGAAGCCTACGAACGACGCAGCCTGGCCCATGCAGTGCAGCTGCCCGGGCGGCAGTTCGCCCAGGACCTGTGGCGTGGCGTCGGTTACCGCGTCGGCCAGCGCCGGCTGGTGTCCGATTTCTGCGAAGTGGTGGAAATCGTGCCGATGCCGCCGGTGACCCCGGTGCCCTGCGCGCAGCCCTGGCTGCTCGGCGTGGGCAACCTGCGTGGCAACCTGTTCCCGGTGGTCGACCTGAAGTACTTCCTGGAAGGCACGCGCACCGTGCAGCAGGAAGGCCAGCGCGTGCTGATCATGCGCCAGGCTGGCGGCGACGTCGCACTGACCATCGATGAACTGTTCGGCCAGCGCAGCTTCGAGCTGGACCAGCAGATCGACGCGGGCACGTTGGCCGAAGGCCGCTACGGCCATTTCGTTGACCGTGCCTTCCATGCCGACGGCCATGACTGGGGCGTGTTCTCGCTCTCGCTGCTGTCGCGCACCCCTGAATTCCGGCAAGCCGCGGCCTGAGGCCGGGCATCGCCCCCTGCATTGAAGATCGAGGTTGAACGATGAGTACTGCTTCGGACGCCACCAAGACCGGCAAGCTGCGGCTGGGCGGCAGCAACCTCTGGCTGTTCCTGCTGCTGGCATCGATGATCCTGTTCGGCGTCAACACCGGCGTCGCCACCTGGCAGGGCAGCCGCCTTGCCGACGCCGGCTCCAAGGCCGCCGACCTGCAGGTGCTGTCGCAGCAGCTGGCCAACCAGGGACGTGACGCGGTCGGCGGCAACGCCCAGGCCTTCACCGCCTTCAAGGCCACCCGCAACGCGATCGAACAGAACGTGTCGACGCTGCAGGGCCGCTATGGCAAGGAGCCGGGCGTGTCCGGCGCCATCGCCACCCTGGGCGAAACCTGGGCGCCGCTGGGCAAGCAGGCCGGGCAGCTGGTGGCCAGCGAGCCGGCGGTGCTGGCGCTGGCCGGCAATGCCAACAACTTCACCGGCGCGGTACCGGGCCTGCAGGCCCAGCTGAACGAGCTGGTGCGCGCGATGTCCGCCTCCGGCGCCCCCTCGTCGCAGGTGTACAGCGCACTGCAGCAGGTCGTGGTGGCCGGTTCGATGGCCCGTCGTGTGACCGAAATGCGTGCCGGTGGCAGCGCCGCAGCGACCTCCGGGGATGCGCTGGCGCGCGACATCACCGTGTTCTCGCAGGTGCTCGACGGCCTGCGCAACGGCAACGAGGAACTGGGCATCACCGCCGTGCGCGGTGCTGCCGCCGTGGCCGCACTGGAGCAGTCGCAGCAGAAGTGGGAAGCGATGAAGCAGGACGCCGACGCGATCCTGGCCAGCTCGCGCCAGCTGTTCGCGGCGCAGTCGGCGGCGACCGCGCTGGGCCAGGGCTCGGCCCACATGCTGGAAGACAGCCGCAAGCTGTTCGATGCGTTCTCCTCGTTCGGCTCGGTGTCCGACACCCGCCTGTTCCCCAACTTCTGGATCGGCGTGGTGTCCGGCGCGCTGTCGCTGATCGCGATCATCGGCTTCGTCTCCACCAACGTGCGCAGCCGCTCGCGCGAGCAGGAACTGCGTTACCAGACCCAGGTGGAATTCAACAGCCGCAACCAGCAGGCGATCATGCGGCTGCTGGACGAAATCTCCTCGCTCGGTGAGGGTGACCTGACGGTGAAGGCCTCGGTGACCGAGGACATGACCGGCGCGATCGCCGACGCGATCAACTATGCGGTGGACGAGCTGCGCCACCTGGTGACCACCATCAACGACACCTCGGCCAAGGTCGCGATGTCCACCCAGGAAACCCAGGCCACCGCGATGCAGCTGGCAGAGGCGGCGGGCCACCAGGCCAACCAGATCACCTCCGCCTCGGACCGCATCGGTGAAATCGCAGCGAGCATCGAGCAGGTTTCGCGCAACTCGGCCGAGTCGGCCGACGTGGCACAGCGCTCGGTGGTGATCGCCGCCGAAGGCGCCGGCGTGGTGCGCGAGACCATCCAGGGCATGGACCAGATCCGCGACCAGATCCAGGAAACCTCCAAGCGCATCAAGCGCCTGGGCGAGTCGTCGCAGGAAATCGGCTCGATCGTGGAACTGATCAATGACATTTCCGAGCAGACCAACATCCTGGCGCTGAACGCGGCGGTGCAGGCGGCGTCGGCGGGTGAAGCGGGCCGCGGTTTCGCGGTCGTGGCCGACGAAGTGCAGCGCCTGGCAGAACGTACCTCGGGTGCGACCCGACGCATCGAAAACCTGGTCCAGGCCATTCAGGCCGATACCAACGAAGCGGTCACCTCGATGGAGCAGACCACGGCCGAAGTGGTGTCCGGTGCGCGCCTGGCCGAGGACGCCGGTACCGCGCTGACCGAGATCGAGCGCGTGTCCAACGCCCTCAATACCCTCATCAAGAACATCTCCATCGCCGCCCAGCAGCAGTCGGCCGCGGCCTCGGACATCACCCGCACCATGGGCGTGATCCGGCAGATCACCGGCCAGACCTCGCAGGGTGCCGGGCAGACCGCAGAGTCGATCGGCCACCTCGCGCAGCTGGCGGCGGACCTGCGCCGGTCGGTCGCCGACTTCAAGCTGCCGGCGTGACGCGGGCAGGGTGGCGAGCAAGGAACCAGTCGATGAAGCATTTCCATTCCCCACGCCAGAATCCGCGCGGCCACCGCGCGGCGGCGAACGGAGCGCGTCCATGAGCAGTCTGCGCGATGCGATGAGCCACGCAGCGCTGGGCTGGGTCAAGCCCGAGCTGGACGAGACCCTGCGCCAGGTGCGCAACGAGGTCGAGTACTACGCGGAAGACCCGAGTGATGCCAGCCGCATGCGCATCTGCGCCGGCTACCTGCACCAGGTGCAGGGCACCCTGCGCATGGTTGAACTGTATGCCCCGGCGATGGTGGCCGAAGAGCTCGAGCAGCTGGCCAATGCCATCGGCGCCGGCCAGGTGGCCGACCGGGATGAAGCCTGTGCGACCCTGATGCGTGGCAGCGTGCTGCTGCCGGACTATCTGGAGCGCCTGCAGAACGGCCATCGCGACATTCCGATCGTGCTGATGCCGCTGCTCAACGAGATCCGCGCGTCGCGTGGCGAAGAAGGCGTCAACGACAGCGTGCTGCTGGCCTTTGCGCCGGACAGCATCACCGCCACCGAGGCCGAACTGGACCATGCCCGGGGCAGCCTGAGCGGGCGCAACCGCGAGCTGCTCGATACCGTCGGCAGCGCAGTGAAGGAAGAACTGCTGCGCATCAAGGATGCGCTTGACCTGCACCTGCGCACCGGCGGTGCACCGGAACAGTTGCAGACCCAGGCCAACGAACTGGGCGCCGTGGCCGACACGCTGGGCATGATGGGCCTGGGCGTGGCCCGCGGCGTGGTCGTGCAGCAGCGCGACGCGCTGCGTGGCGTGGTCGAGGGGCGCCAGCAGATCGACGAGAACCTGCTGCTGGATATCGCCGGTGCGCTGCTGTACGTCGATGCCTCGCTGGACGACCAGGTTGCCCATCTGGGCGCCGGCGGCAGTGGCGAGGACGATCCGAGCGCGGTGGAGAACCGGCGCACGGTGGAAGTGCTGGCCCATGAAGCCATCGCCAACTTCGCTGCCGCCCGCGAGCATTTCGTCGCCTTCATCGAAACCAGCTGGAACCATGCCGAGCTGCAGGATGTACCGCGCCTGCTGGGCGATGTGTCCGGCGCGCTGCGCATGCTCGACCTGGGTACCGCCGCCGATTACCTGCGTGGCGTGCAGCAGTACATCGAGGCCGAGCTGATCGGCCGCCAGCGCGTGCCCAGCGGCCGCCAGCTGGACACCCTGGCCGATGCCATGGCCAGCCTGGAGTACTACCTGGAAGCCCTGCGCGATCGTCGCCCGGGCCGCGAAGACATCCTCGAAATCACCCGCAGCAGCCTCGAGGCACTGCGCTACTGGCCGCTGCCCGAACGCAACGCCGCCGCACCGGAAGCGCCGGCAGCGCTTGCGATCGAACGTGAGCCGCTGCCGGTGCAGGTCGAGCCGCTGCAGCCCGAGCGCATCGAGGTACCGGTGCAGCCTGCTGCGCCCGCGGCCGGCGACGTGCCGGTATCGCTGCCGGACTTCACCTTCGATCCGCCGCCGGCCACACCGGCACCGAGGGTGCCCGACAACAGCCTGATGTTCGGCGCGCTGGGCACCGCGGGCGTCGTGGCCGCCAGCCCGTTGGATGCTGGCGCCTCGCCGCTGCCAACACAGGCTGATGCCGAGGCATCGCTGGTCTTCGCCGCGTCCAGCGCACCTGCGCCTGATGTCCCGCAGTGGGAGCTGGCGCCGTTCTACCCCGAAGCCGAGGCGGCCGCACCCGCCGGCGACGAACGCGCGCCGACGTTCGCCAGTTTCGATCCCGTCAGCTTCGAACTGGCCGACAGCGATCACGCCGATGCACCGCAGTGGTCGCTGTCCGAGGCGCCGCAGGTGCTTGAGGAAAGCGCAGCGCCTGCGATCGACAAGATGACGGACAGCGTGGTTTCGCCCGTGACCGGATTCGATGCTGGGCCGGTGTTCGATCCGGTAGCGGCCGAACAGGGCGCGGTTGCCGAGGCCGACGACGTGGTGTTCCGCTTCGACGCCGATGCATTGGACAACGCTGACGATGTGCTGTCGCTGCATGCGATGGAAACGTTGTCGCTGGACGATGACGCCGGGTTGCATCCGTCGCTGGAGATCGTCGATGCCGTGGCACCGCCGCTGGCCGATGCATCGCCTGCGGCGGAGGTCAGGGTGGACGAGGCTCCGGATGACCTGCCGGCATCGTCGATCACGCCGCCGTCGATCGAAGCGCCCGCCCCGGCAGCGGAAACGTCGGCGCCGGCCGTGTCGGTGATCGATATCGACACCATCGCGCCGATCGATTTCAGCGAAGCCGATGCCCAGTTCTTCGCCGAGCTGAGTGCAGCCGCTGCCGGCTTCAATCCGCAGGCGATGCCCACCGCGGCGGCACCGGAAGCGGTCGTTGCGACCGGCGCCGACGCCAATGCCGATGCGACTACGGGCTTCGACGCCGGCTTCGACGACGACGCCGAGAACATCGACGAGGACATCCGCGAGGTGTTCCTGGAAGAGTTCGACGACGAGCTCGCCAATCTGGGCACGCTGCTGCCGGCGTGGCGCATGCAGCCGGACAACATGGACCGGCTGCGCCCGATCCGCCGCATCTTCCATACCCTCAAGGGCAGTGGCCGCCTGGTTGGCGCACGTACGCTGGGCGAGTTCGCGTGGAAGATCGAAGGCATGCTCAACCGCGTGCTGGATGGCAGCCGCGCCGCCTCGCCGGCGGTGCTGGCGATGGTCGACAACGCACATGCGGCGCTGCCACAGCTGAACGCAGCGCTGCGCCACGGCCAGCGCATCAGCGTCGACCTGCAGGCCATGCAGGCCATTGCCGATCGTGTCGGCGCAGGCGAGGAAACCTACTACGTACCGCTGCCGGGTGCGGCTGCGCCGGTTGTACCGGTTGCTGAAGCTGACGGCGAAGACGAGATCAGCCGCATTCTCGACGCGGAGGCTGCCGCCTCGGCGCCGGCCGATACCGACGTGGAGGCCGAAGTGGCCGGTACGCCGGCCAACATCGACAGCGTGCTGCGCGAGATTCTCGAGGCCGAGGTGGAAGTCCACCAGGCCACCCTGCAGGACTGGCTGCGTTCGGCGCAGCAGGCGCCGCAACCGGTCAGCGATGCACTGCTGCGCGCGGTGCACACCATGAACGGCGCCTTCGCGATGACCGAAGTGCCCGAGATCACGGCGGTGACCGGCGGCGCGGAGTCCTACATCAAGCGCGCACTGGCCGCCGAGGTGGTCCCGGGTGATGAAGGCGTAGCCGCCCTGGATGCGACTGCGCAGGCGATCACCGCCACCATGGAAGCGTTGCAGGCCGAACAGCCGCGCATCGCGCCGCAACAGGTACTCGCGCAGCGCCTGCAGGCGCTGGCTGGCGCGTTGCCGGAAGCGCGCTGGCCGATGGTGGGCCTGGAAGACGAAGAAGACGATCTGGCGCTGGATGACGAACCGCCGGTGGAACTGGACGCGGATGCATCGACAGCCGTCGCGCCTGAATCCGATGCGGTGCCGCATTCGTTTGCCGCACCGGAGCAGGACGCGGAAGCACGTGCCGATACTGCCGAAGCCCCGGTCGCCGACGTGGCGATCGAGGCCGGGCTGGAGGTCGGTGAGCTGACGGCCAGCGATGATCTTTCGCGCTACTTCGATGCCGGATGGCCGTCCGTACCGGGTGAGGAGGATGCGTCGCTGCCGGTGGTCGAATCGATCCAGGTGGCCGACGACGTTCCAGCCGTTGCCGCAGCCGGTGTCGAGGCGGAGGCCGAAAGCGTGCTGCCGTTGCCCGACGATGCCGGTTTGACCGTCGTGGATGATCTGTCGCCGTACCTGGATGCCAGTGCGCTGCCGGTCGACGACCGCGACGCCGAAGAGACTCCGGCCGCTGTCGAAGCCGTCGCATCTGACCTGAATGCGCCCTCGGCTGATCACGCGCACGTCGCTGATGCCACGGCGTTCGAAATGCCTGCTGCACTGCCACTCGACAGCGAGCTGTCGAGCCTGCAGGATGAAATGGCTGCGCCGGGGTTTGCAGAACCGGTCTCGCTGGAAGCCGCGCTCGAGGCCGGCCTGCACGTGATCGACGAAGAGCAGCCCCTGGCCGACGACGGGCAATGGCCCGTGCTCGGCCTGCAGGCCAGCGAACTCGCGCCGGGCGAGGCGGAAGCCTTTGCCGAGGATGCGGACGTCGGCGGGGAGGCGGCGATCGGTGAAGGAGAGAGCGCCGATCAGCCGTCCCCGGCGACGGTGAATGAGGAGATCGCGGAGGCCGCAGCGCAGGCCACCGCCGAACCGGTTCGCTTCTTCGAACTGGAAGACGCGCCGGGCCAGGCGGAGGTCCACGCCGAAGCCGCCGACGTCGATACGGTTGCGGTATCGGATGCCGTGGCAGCCAGCGCGCCCGAAGCCGACGTGCCTGAAACCGTGACACCTGACATCCTTGCCATGCCGGTGCCGGAAGACAGCACCGATACGCTCGACTTCAGCGTCTACGATCGCGAGCTGGTCGACATCTTCGTCGAGGAAGGCAAGGACCTGCTCGACCACTGCGATGGCCTGATCAGCGAGCTGCGTGATGCACCGCAGGACCGCGAGGTGCTGGCCGGCCTGCAGCGTGACCTGCACACCCTGAAGGGTGGCGCACGCATGGCCGGCATCAACGCCATCGGTGATCTCGGCCACAGCATCGAATCGTTGCTGGAGGCGGTCGCCGCCGGTCGCACCGAGATCGAACGCCGCGATGTGCAGTTGCTGGAGCGCGGATTCGATCGCCTGCACCAGCTGCTGACCCGCACCGGTAACCACCGCGTGGTGGAACCGGCGCAGGATCTGGTCGATGCGTTCGAAGTGCGTACCACCACCGATATTGCCGCAGCAGCAGCGGCTGCCGCAGGCGCAGCGGACGTGGCGAGCGTTGCAGAAACCGCGTCGGCAGCGGTCGCCGGCCCGGCGCCGGCGCTGCTCGATGCGCCGTTGTCG
The DNA here is from genome assembly GCF_059505245.1 of Stenotrophomonas sp. Taxonomy (NCBI): domain Bacteria; kingdom Pseudomonadati; phylum Pseudomonadota; class Gammaproteobacteria; order Lysobacterales; family Lysobacteraceae; genus Stenotrophomonas; species Stenotrophomonas sp. Next base: position 18,303 of record NZ_JCACKF010000020.1, on the reverse strand, counting down.
GCACCGCTGCCGGCTGAAGGCGTGATCGATGAAGATCCGCTGGCGCGCCCGCAGCAGGAACAGGTGCGCGTGCGCGCGGATCTGCTCGACCGCCTGGTCAACCATGCCGGTGAAGTGGCGATCTACCGCTCGCGCCTGGAACAGCAGCTTGGTGCCTTCCGCGGCGCGATGGGCGAGCTGGAGCGCACCAATGCGCGACTGCGCGACCAGCTGCGCCGACTCGACCTGGAAACCGAGGCGCAGATCGTCGCCCGCTACCAGCGTGAGCAGGACCAGGCCGATCAGAAGTTCGATCCGCTGGAACTGGACCGCTTCTCCACGCTGCAGCAGCTCAGCCGTGCACTGAACGAGTCGGCGGCCGATCTCGGGGGCCTGCAGGGCGTGCTCGACGATCTGTCACGCCAGTACGATTCGTTGCTGCAACAGCAGTCGCGCGTCAGCTCCGAGCTGCAGGATGGCCTGATGCGCGCGCGCATGGTGCCGTTCGATGGCCTGGTGCCGCGCCTGCGCCGCGTGGTCCGCCAGTCCGGAATGGATACCGGCAAGCAGGTGCACCTGACCCTGGAGGGCACCCACGGCGAACTGGACCGCAATGTCCTCGATCGCATGGTCGCGCCGCTCGAACACATGCTGCGCAACTCCGTGGCCCACGGCCTGGAGGCGCCGGAACAGCGTCGCGCCGCCGGCAAGCCGGAGGAGGGCGAAGTCGCCATCCGCCTGCACCGTGAAGGCTCGGAAATCGTGCTGGAAGTGGCCGATGACGGTGCTGGCCTGGACCGCGAAGCGATCCGCCGCCGCGCCATCGATCGTGGCCTGTTGGCCGCCGATGCGCAGCCCAGCGAGCAGGAACTGGACAACCTGATCTTCGCCTCCGGTTTCTCCACCGCCGACCAGGTCAGCCAGCTGGCGGGTCGTGGCGTGGGCATGGACGTGGTGCGCAACGAAGTGCGCCAGCTCGGCGGCTCGGTCGACATCCAGTCGGTGCGTGGCCAGGGCGTGCGCTTCACCTTGCGCCTGCCGCAGACGCTGGCCGTCACCCAGGCGGTGTTCGTGCAGATCGGTGAAACCACCTTCGCCGTGCCGGTGGCCTCGGTCAGTGGTATCGGCCGCCTGTCACGCGAACGCTTCGAGGCCGCCGACAGCAGCTACCGCTACAGCGGCGAAGACTATCCGCTGTATGACCTCGGCAGCCTGGTCGGGCAGGCCCCGGCACGCGCCGATGGCCAGGACCAGGTGCCGCTGCTGCTGGTGCGTGCCGGTGACCTGCGCGCTGCCGTGGCGATCGACCAGGTGCTGGGCAACCGCGAAATCGTGGTCAAGCCGGTCGGCCTGCAGATCGCATCGGTACCGGGCATCTACGGTGCCACCATCACCGGCGATGGCCGCGTGGTGGTGATCCTGGACGTCGCGCCGCTGGTGCGCCGTTTCCTCGCCAATCCGACCGCACCGGTGCTGGCCAATGCACCGCGCGACGAACGCCAGGTGCCGCTGGTGATGGTGGTCGATGACTCGCTGACCATGCGCAAAGTGACCGGACGCATCCTGGAACGCCACAACTTCGAAGTCAGTGTTGCCCGTGACGGCGTGGAAGCACTGGAGCGGCTGGAAGAGCGCGTGCCGGACCTGATGCTGCTGGATATCGAGATGCCGCGCATGGACGGCTACGAGCTGGCCACGGCGATGCGCGCCGACCCGCGCTACAAGGATGTACCGATCGTGATGATCACCTCGCGCAGCGGCGACAAGCACCGCCAGCGCGCCTTCGAGATCGGTGTCCAGCGTTACCTGGGCAAGCCGTACCAGGAACTGGACCTGATGCGTAACGTGTACGACCTGCTGGGGATCGCCCGTGTCCGTGAGTGAAACCCATCCGGCCCCGGCCGTCGCCCTGCTGGCCCGCCCCGGTGCGGCGCGCGAACGCCTGCGCGAGGCGCTGTCGCATGCAGATGTGCAGCTGGTCCTGGAAGATGACCCGAACGGCCTGGAGCCACAGGTCCTGCAGGCTGCGGATCCGCAGTTCGTGGTGATCGCGCTGGAAGCGGCCATCGAGGACGCACTGGAACGGCTGGACGCCGTGCTCTCGGCACCGGGGCTGACCCTGGTGTTCGATGAGGCCGAGCTGGCCGCGCGCCGCGACGGCTGGGAGGCGCAGCGTTGGGGGCGCCATCTGGCCGCCAAGCTGCACGGCCACCAGCAGGTGTTGCCGCCGGGTGCCGAGGAAGAGCCCAGCCTGCAGCTGGAGCCCGGCCATCCGGCGCCCGCGCCGGCGCCGCAGGAAGAAGCCCTGCAGCCGCATCTGGCGCAGGCGCTGAGCTGGGCCGATGACGTTCCGGCCGACGGTCTGTACTCGCCGCCGGCACACCTGCACGAACCGATCGCGCTGGAGCAGGCCCTGGCGGCACTGCAGCCGGACGTGCCCGAACCACGGGATCCGCCTTCGCCGCCGCAAGCGCCGGCCGAACCGGCGGCGCCTGCGGCACCGCCGATCTCCTTCGATCACACCGCCTGGTCGCTGGTCGAGGAATCGATCGAAGCGCCGGCACCGGCAGAAGTGGCGGCGCCGGCCGCCGCGCCGCAGCCCTCCTTCGATACCGATCATTTGACCCTGGTCGATCTGGATGCCGCCGCCCCGGCCGGTGCGCGCGCCGCATCAGTGCTGGTGCTGGCCGGCATCGGTGGCCCGGATGCGTTGCGTCGCCTGCTCGGCGCACTGCCCGCGTCGTTGAGCGTGCCGGTCCTGGTGCACATGCGCCTGGACGGTGGCCGCTACGGCAACCTGGTCAAGCAGATGTCGCGTGTTTCGCCGTTGCCGGTGCAGCTGGCCGAGGCCGGCCAGCGCGCCGCGCCGGGCGAGGTCCACGTGCTGGCCGATGATATCGGCGTGCGCGCGGCCAGCGATGGCCTGCATTTCCAGAGCGATGCCACCGGTATTTCGCTCGCTGCATTGCCGGCCGCACACACCGCGCTGGTGCTGCTCAGCGGTGCCGACCTGGCCCATGTCGGCCCGGCGCTGGACCTGGCGGCCGCCGGTGCGTGGGTGGCCGGGCAGGTAGGCGAGGGCTGCTACGACCCGGCTGCGGCCACCGCCGTGGTTGCTGCCGGCATGGTGGCCGGTGAACCGCAGGAGCTGGCGCAGGCAATTGCCGCGCGCTGGGGTGAGCAGGACGACAACGGAGAGGCACCATGAGCTACGCCAGCAACGACGAAATCCGCGGCGTCCTGATCCAGGCCGGCAACGAGCGCGTACTGCTGCCCAATGCCACCGTGGCCGAAATGATGTCGCGCGTACCGGTGCAGCCGGTCTCCGATGCGCCGCGCTGGCTGGTTGGCGAGATCGGCTGGCACGGCTGGCAGGTGCCGCTGGTGTCGTTCGCACGCCTTTCCGGGCTGGGCGAAGAGACGGTGGCCGGCCACAACAAGGTGGTGGTGCTGAAGTCCCTCAGCGGCAACGCGCAGCGCCCGTACTACGCGCTGCTGACGCAGAACTTCCCGCAGCTGATCTCGGTGCCGCGCGACGGCCTGCTGGCCGACGCCTCCGAAGAAACCCTGCCGCAGATCGTGCACATGCGCGTGCTGCTGGGTGAGCAGAGCGCGCTGCTGCCGAACCTGGATGCACTGGAAGCGGCGCTGGATTCCTTGGCGGCCTGATCGGCAATCCGCCGGTCGGGTTCCCGGTAGTGCCGGCCGCTGGCCGGCAACCTCATGATCCCGTGGATGCCGGCCAGCGGCCGGCACTACCACGAATCAGCCTTACCCCAGATCGCCCAACCGCGCCTGCAACGCCGCGATCGCGGCCAGTCCGGCCGTTTCCGTGCGCAGGATCCGCGGCCCCAGTTGCAGCCCCTGGAACCCTGCCGATTGCAATCACGATGCCGCCAGCGGGAGCGGCTTCCAGCGTCGACATCCGCTGGCGGCCTGATCGGCAATCCGCCGGTCGGGTTCCCGGTAGTGCCGGCCGCTGGCCGGCAACCTCATGATCCCGTGGATGCCGGCCAGCGGCCGGCACTACCACGAATCAGCCTTACCCCAGATCGCCCAACCGCGCCTGCAACGCCGCGATCGCGGCCAGTCCGGCCGTTTCCGTGCGCAGGATCCGCGGCCCCAGTTGCAGCCCCTGGAACCCTGCTGCGGCCAGTTGATCGCGGTCGCGTGGCGACCAGCCGCCTTCCGGGCCGATTGCAATCACGATGCCGCCAGCGGGAGCGGCTTCCAGCGTCGACAGGCGATGTGCTCCCTGCGGATCCAGGGTCAGCCGCAGCGAATCGGCTGGCAGCGCCGCCGCAGCCTGCGCCAGCGACAGCGGCGAACCTACCGGCGGAATGCGCGCGCGCCCGGACTGGCCGCAGGCCGAGGTCACCACGTTGTTCCAGTGCGCCACGCGCTTCTCGGCCCGTGCCGCGTCCAGCTTCACCTCGGTGCGCTCGGCGTTGACCGGAATGATCGCGACCACGCCCAGCTCGGTGGCCTTCTGCAGGATCAGGTCCATCTTCTCGCCACGGGCGATGCCCTGCAGCAGGGTGATCGCCAGCGGGGATTCGTTGTCGATGGCCTGCACGGCGTCGATGCGGACCTGCACCTCGCGCTTGCCGGCCACGGTCAGCGTCGCGCTGTAGTCGTGGCCATCGCCGTTGAACAGCACGCAGGTATCGCCTTCGCGCAGGCGCATCACCCGCACCAGGTGGTTGGCGGTGTCTTCCGGCAGGGTCACGGTCTGGCCGCTGCGCAGCGCCAGGTCGATGGGGCAGCGGGTCACGCGCATGCAATCGCCTCGTCGATGGCCGCCAGCGTGGTGTGCGCCAGCAGCTCCAGTTGTTCGTCGTCCACGCAGTAGGGTGGCATCCAGTACAGCACGTCGCCCAGCGGGCGCAGCACCACGCCGCGCTTGAGGGCGGCCTTGTAGGCCTGCAGGCCCAGCCGCAGGCCCGGGTCGAACGGCGTGCGCTTGTTGCCGTCGCGCGACAGCTCGAACGCCACCACCATGCCGGCCTGGCGCACGTCGGCCACGTGCGGGTGGTCGGCAAACGGTGCCGCCAGCGTGCCCATCACCGAGGCGATGCCCCGGTTGCGCGCGATCACATCGTCGTCGCGGAAGATGTCCAGCGTCGCCAGCGCCGCGGCGCAGGCCAGCGGGTTGCCGGTGTAACTGTGCGAATGCAGGAAGGCGCGCTCGCGCGAGTCGTCGAGGAAGGCGTCATACAGCGCCTGCGTCGCCAGTACGGCGGCCAGTGGCAGGAAGCCGCCGGTCAGGCCCTTGGACAGGCACATCAGGTCCGGCATCACCCCGGCCTGCTCGCAGGCGAACAGGGTGCCGGTGCGGCCGAAGCCGGTGGCGATCTCGTCGGCGATCATGAACGCGCCATGGGCATCGCACAGTTCGCGCACGCGCTGCAGGTAGACCGGGTCATGCATGCGCATGCCGCCGGCACACTGCAGGCGCGGTTCCAGGATCACCGCGCAGACCTCGCCCGGGTGCTGGTCGAACAGCGTGGCCAGGCCATCGGCCGCCTGCCGTGCGCGATCGGCCGCGCTCTGGCCCGGTTCGGCCAGGTAGGCATCGGGCGACGGCGCGAACAGGCCCTCGGCCAGCAGCGGCGCATAGACGCGGCGGTACAGCGGAATGTCACCCAGCGCCAGCGCGCCCAGGGTTTCGCCGTGGTAGCCGTTCTCGAGCGCGATGAAGCGCGTGCGCCGGGGCTCTCCGCGGTTCTGGAAGTACTGGAAGGCCATCTTCAACGCCACTTCCACGCCGGCGGATCCGTTGTCGGCGTAGAACACCTTGGCCAGCGGTTCGCGGCCGGCCTGGCGTGGCGCCAGTGCCAGCAGGCGTTCGGCCAGGGTGATCGCCGGCTCGTGGCCGAAACCGGCGAGCATCACCTGTTCCAGTTGCCCGGCCTGGGCAGCGATGGCACCACCGATGCGCGGTTCGGCATGACCGAACAGATTGGTCCACCAGCTGCTGACCGCGTCCAGATAGCGGTTGCCGTCGTGGTCGATCAGCCATGCGCCTTCGCCACGGGCAATCGGTACCAGCGGCAGGGTGTCCGGATGCTCACGCATCTGCGTGCACGGGTGCCACAGCACCTGCAGGTCGCGCTGCCGCCAGTGGCGGGCCAGCGGGGAGGGGGTTGGGTCTGCTAGCATTTCGGGCTCATGAACATGTTGCTGCCTGCACATTCTATCGGCCCCGGCGCAGCCGCCGGTCGCCGCGGAGATTCCGCATGAACGATGACCGTGCCGGCCGTCGCTTGCCGATCATCCATCGGATCACCGATGAGGAGAACGGCCCCTTCCAGCGCCAGCACCTGGACCTGGAGTTCTCCAACGGCGAACGCCGCCGCTTCGAGCGCCTGGTCAGCCGTGGGCACGGTGCGGTGGTGGTGGTGCCGATGCTCGACGACGAAACCGTGCTGCTGGTACGTGAATACGCCGCTGGCATGCACCGTTACGAACTGGGGCTGGTGAAGGGCCGGATCGATGCCGGCGAGACGCCCGAGCAGGCGGCCGACCGCGAACTGAAGGAAGAGGCCGGTTATGGTGCGCGCCGGGTCGACGTGCTGCGCGCGATGACCCTGGCCCCGACCTACATGAGCCACCAGTCGTGGCTGGTGGTGGCGCGCGACCTGTACCCGGAAAAACTGGCCGGCGACGAGCCGGAGGAGCTGGAAGTGGTGCCGTGGAAGCTGGCCGAACTGGACCAGCTGATGCTGCGCGAGGACTTCTCAGAGGGACGCTCGCTGGCGGCGCTGTTCATTGCCCGCCAGTGGCTGCAGGGAACGCGATGATCAAGCTGACGACGGACCTGCGCGAGACCGCCATCGCCATCGCCCAGGAAGCCGGACAGGCCATCATGCAGGTGTATGCCGATGGCTTCGACGTGCAGATCAAGGACGACAACAGCCCGGTCACCGCAGCTGACCTGGCCGCCAACCAGGTCATTGAACTGGGCCTGCGCCAGCTGACCCCGGACCTGCCGATCCTGTCCGAGGAATCGGCGCAGGTGGGCTGGGAGCAGCGCCGCCACTGGGGCGCCTACTGGCTGGTGGACCCGCTCGACGGCACCCGCGAGTTCGTCAAGCGCAACGGTGAGTTCAGCGTCAACATTGCCTTGATCTACCAGGGCGCACCGGCATTCGGCGTGGTGCTGGCGCCGGTCACCGGCATTGTCTGGCATGCCATGCGCGGGGAACTGGCCTATCGGCGGCAGGGTCTGCACGACACCGTGCTGCGCACCCGCACGCCGGCCACTGCTCCGCTGCGCGTCGCCGCCAGCCGATCGCACCGTTCGCCGGAAACCGAGGCGCTGCTGGCGCGCATGGGCCGCATCGAGACCATCGCGCAGGGATCGTCGCTGAAATTCTGCCGGATCGCCGAAGGCGGCCTGGATGTCTATCCGCGGCTCGGCCCGACCTCTGAATGGGATACCGCCGCCGGCCAGTGCGTGCTGCATGCGGCGGGTGGCGCGGTGCTGTCGGCCGCGACCGGCAAGCCGTTCCGTTACAACCGCCGCGAAACGCTGTTGAACGGCGATTTCATTGCCCTTGGTGATACCAGCCTGCCGTGGCGCGACTGGTTGTCCGACTGAACCTGGAGGCCGCATGAGCGCGCACGACACCCCTGCCACCGGCAGCGAGGCAAGCCATCAACTGGAACGCCTGCTGGTCATCATGGCGCGCCTGCGCGACCCGCAGGGAGGTTGCCCATGGGACCTGGAGCAGGACTTCTCGACCATTGCCCCGTACACCATCGAGGAAGCCTACGAGGTGGCCGATGCGATCGACCGCGGCGACCTCGACGATCTCTGCGACGAGCTCGGCGACCTGCTGCTGCAGGTGGTGTTCCACGCACGCATGGCCGAGGAGCAGGGGGCATTTGCCTTCGCCGATGTCGCACGTGCGATCAGCGACAAGATGCAGCGCCGTCACCCGCATGTGTTTGCCGATGTCAGCGTCGACGATGCCGACGGAGTGATGCGCAACTGGGACGCGATCAAGCGCGCCGAGCGTGCCGCCAAGGGCGAGCAGGACACCTCCGCACTGGCCGGTATCTCGCGTGGCCTGCCGGAATGGCAGCGCGCCGTGAAGCTCCAGTCGCGCGCGGCCAGGGTCGGTTTCGACTGGCCGGGCCCGCTGCCTGTGCTGGACAAGGCGGCCGAGGAGCTGCAGGAGCTGCGAGAGGAATTCGAGCGCGGCGATATCGCGGGCAACAAGGCGCGCCTGCAGGAAGAACTGGGCGACCTGCTGTTCGTCTGCGCCAACCTGGCCCGGCACGCCGATATCGATCTGGGCGCCGCACTGCGCGGGGCCAACCACAAGTTCGAGCGGCGCTTCCGCGCGATGGAAGCGCAGGCCGAGGCGCAGGGGGAGGCGTTGGCGGCACTGGACCTGGATGCGCAGGAAGCGCTGTGGCAGCACGCCAAGGCAGCAGAAAAAGCGTGAAGACGCTTGGCCTGTTCCTGCTGACCGCGCTGGCCGAGATCGTCGGCTGTTACCTGCCATGGTTGTGGCTGCGCAAGGGAGGCAGCGTCTGGTTGCTGCTGCCGGCCGCGGCCAGCCTGGCCCTGTTCGCCTGGCTGCTGACTCTGCACCCGACTGCCAGTGGACGGGTCTATGCCGCCTACGGTGGCGTGTACATCGGCACCGCGCTGTTCTGGTTGTGGCTGGTCGACGGCATCCGCCCCAGCCGCTGGGACCTGTTCGGTGCAGCCCTGTGCCTGGCCGGCATGGCGGTGATCATGTTCGGTCCGCGCACGCCCCCGGTGTAGCGTCGAGCCAGGCTCGACCGCGCCCACCCTTTTGTAGAGCCGAGCCATGCTCGGCTGCTTCTCCGGGGAGCAGTCGAGCAAGCTTGGCGCTACAAAGGCCAAGGCAGCCGAGCATGGCTCGGCTCTACAACGGCCGCCGGGCCATGCCCCGCAAGCGCGCAGCGCTGCATCCCGGTAAGGCGCATGATGGCAGTGACCACGGCCCCCGGAGCACGCGCATGTCCCGCTTCGCCAGCTTCCGCGAGTTCTATCCGTTCTATCTCAGCGAGCACCGCCACCCGGTCTCGCGGCGCCTGCATTTCATCGGCAGCTGCGGGGTGCTGCTGCTGGCTGCGGCTGCCGTGTTGCGCGGCCAGCCGACGCTCCTGCTGGCCGCGCTGTTCTGCGGTTATGGATTCGCCTGGGTCGGCCACTTCTTCTTCGAGAAGAATCGCCCGGCCACCTTCCGGCATCCGCTGTATTCATTCATGGGTGACTGGGTGATGTTCGTCGACATCCTGCGTGGGCGGGTGCGCCTGTAACAGGCGGTTGCGGGGAGCGCAGCCATTGCCTTGCCCGAAAGGGAAAGGGCGCGGCGGGCCGCGCTTCCGCTTCCACGAACCGCTGCGCTGCGGCACGCCTGCGGGCGACCGATCTGGGATAATGGGAATTCCTGTTTCCTCTGCTGCCGGACCGGTCATGACCCAGAAGACGCTGCTCAACGATACCCACCGCGCCCTTGGCGCCAAGATGGTCGATTTCGGGGGGTGGGACATGCCCATCCACTACGGCTCGCAGCTGGACGAACACCACCTGGTGCGTCGCGAAGCCGGCGTGTTCGACGTCAGTCACATGACCGTGGTCGACCTGCGCGGTGACCAGGTCAAGCCGTTCCTGCGCCGCCTGCTGGCCAATTCGATCGACAAACTGAAGGTGACTGGCAAGGCCCTGTACTCGTGCATGCTGAATCCGCGCGGCGGCGTCATCGACGACCTGATCGTCTACTACCTGGGCGACGATTTCTTCCGCATGGTGGTCAATGCCTCCACCCGCGAAAAGGACCTGGCCTGGCTGCGTGAGCAGGCGGCACCGTTCGGTGTTTCCGTCGAGCAGCGCCCGGACCTGGCCATCCTCGCCGTGCAGGGCCCGCAGGCGCGCGACATCGTGATCGGCCTGGCCCGCGAAGCCGACCGTGCAGCACTGACCAAGCTGGGCCGCTTCGCCGCCCTGCAGGCGCAGTCCGACGACGGCGTCGAGTTGTTTGTCGCCCGCACCGGCTACACCGGTGAAGACGGTTTCGAGATCCTGCTGCCGCAGGATGCCGTGGTCGCCTTCTGGAACCGCCTGCTGGCGGCAGGCGTGAAGCCGGCCGGCCTCGGTGCGCGCGACACCCTGCGCCTGGAGGCCGGCATGAACCTGTACGGCCAGGACATGGACGAAGAGATCAGCCCGTATGAAGCGGCACTGGCCTGGACCGTGTCGCTGGACGAAGGCCGCGACTTCATCGGCCGCGACGTGCTGGAGGCGCAGAAGGCCGCCGGCACCGCGCGCCAGATGATCGGCCTGGTGATGGACGAGAAGGGCGTGCTGCGCCACGGCCAGGCGGTGACCACCGCTGGCGGCCAGGGCGAGATCCTGTCCGGCACCTTCTCGCCGACCCTGGCCAAGGGCATCGCCTTCGCCCGCGTGCCGGCCGGTGAACTCGGCGAGGTCACCGTCGACATCCGCGGCCGGCAGGTGCCGGTGCGCGTGGTCAAGTTCCCGTTCGTGCGCGAAGGCCAGGCCCAGCCCGGCGTGCTCGCCGACGCCTGATCCGAACGTGCCGGTCGTCACTGACAGCAGTGGCGGCCGGTTGGTTACACTAGCCCCGTTTTTTCCACCCTTGCATATCTCTGGAGCAGTCCCATGAGCGAGATCCCCGGCGACCTCAAGTTCCTCAAGTCCCATGAGTGGGCCCGTGTCGAAGGCAATGGCCGCGTCACCGTCGGTATTTCCGACCACGCCCAGGGCCTGCTGGGTGACCTGGTCTACGTCGAACTGCCGGAAGTCGGCGCCGACGCCAAGGCCGGCGAACAGATCGCCGTCGTCGAGTCGGTGAAGGCCGCCTCGGACGTCTACAGCCCGATCAGCGGCAAGGTCGTCGAGGTCAACTCGGCCCTGTCCGACAAGCCGGAAACCATCAACGAAGATGCCTACGGCGAAGGCTGGATGTTCGTGATCGAACTGACCAACGCCGAAGAGGTCAACGAGCTGCTGGACCCGGACGCGTACGCCGAAGCCCTGGAGAACGACGACCACTGAGTCGTCGTTTCCGGATTCTGGAACGGCCACCTTCGGGTGGCCGTTTTTGTTTTGGCGACCGCGTCGGACTCATGACGCGGGGTTCGCTGTGCACCCTCGGCGTGGCATCAGCCGACAGGCGAACGGTGCCGATGGGCGTGCGCAGTTTTGCGCAAATCCGCGTTTCAGCCCCGCGCCGAAGCGTTCGAATGTGAAAACTTTTCGCCCCCCGTTGCGGCGCCGTTGTGCTGGCGTTGGCGGCGGTGCCGGTGACCACCGACGATGCGCGTACGCCGTTGTGCCTTGCCTGCGCCTGTCTACGCGGAGTGCTTATTTCAAGTGTTTTTTGATCAACGCCTGCATTGGCATCGATGCAGGCAACGTGCGTGCGCGCCGCTTCCACCGTCGTTGCAGGCCGTGCAGAGTGGTGGCGCCGGCGGCGCCCGGGAAGGCGCGGATGTGAAAATTTTTCGCGGGGGTTGTTGACAGTAAAAAAAACCGTGATTAGGTTTCGCCTCAGCAGACCTTGCCTGCCCAACCGAGTGCGCAGAATCAATCGTCCGATGCGAAGCAGCCCCTTCAAGACCACCGCGACCCTGATGACGGTGGACATGGCCCCGCTTCCCCCGGAGAAATGCAAGGCAACTCCCGTTCCGATGCCCGCTCCGCCGATCGAGGCGGGCATTGCCGCATCCGTAACGGCGCGCCTGACGCGCCGGCGGTCCCCGCACGCAGCATCCGCGGGTTTGATCCAACTGGGCGTTTCAACTCCCTATCACTGACGAGGAGCCATCCCATGGCAACCAAGAAAGCTGCGAAGAAGAAGCCCGCCGCCAAGAAAGCGGTGAAGAAGGTCGCGAAGAAGGCCGCTGCCAAGAAGGCAGTGAAGAAGGTCGCGAAGAAGGCAACCGCCAAGAAGGCAGTGAAGAAGGCTGCGAAGAAGGTCGCCAAGAAGACCACTGCGAAGAAGGCAGTAAAGAAGGCGGCGAAGAAGGTAGCCAAGAAGTCCGCTGCCAAGAAGGTAGCCAAGAAGGTTGCCAAGAAGGCCACCAAGAAGACTGCCAAGAAGGCCGCGGCCCGCAAGCCGGCCAAGAAGGTCGCGAAGAAGGCCACTGCCAAGAAGGCCGTCAAGAAGACCGCCAAGAAGGCAGTGAAGAAGACCGCGAAGAAGGCCACCAAGAAGGCTGCCCCGAAGAAGGCAGCGAAGAAGGTTGCCAAGCGCAAGCCGGCCGCCCGCAAGAAGAAGGCCGCTCCGGTCGCTCTGCCGGCAACCCCGGCGCCGCTGATCTAAGTACTTCCCGATAGCCGCATCCTGAAACCCCCTTCCCTGGCTGCCCAGCGGGGAGGGGGTTTTTTTATGGGCCACTCGTAGCGTCGAGCCAGGCTCGACCGCTTTGCTGACGGTCGGCGCTAGCCGTGCGGCGCCGCTGGAAAGCGCTCCATCAGGAAGTCGAGGAAGCTGCGCAGGCGGGTGGAGTGGTATCGGTCGTGCGCATAGACCACGTGCATCGGCCGACCGGCCTGACCGTATTCCGGGAACAGCTGCACCAGACGCCCCGCCTCGACATCGGCGGCCAGCAGCAGCGTCGATTGCAGGACGATGCCGAGGCCGTGCAGCGCCGCCGAACGCAGCGCTTCGCCATTGTTGATCTGCAGTCGGCCGTCGGGCACGTGGTCGAGCTCGCCAGCGTCGTCCTGCAGCCACTGCGCAAGCGCACTCGGTTCGAACGACAGGCATTGATGGCCGGCAAGTGCGTGCACGCTGCGTGGCGTGCCATGCCTGGCCAGATACGCCGGCGAGGCGCACATCATCAAGCGATAGGGGGCCAGTGCTCGTGCCACCAGCACGCTGCTGTCGGCCAGCGTGCCGATGCGCAGTGCCGCCTCGAAGCCCTCTTCGGCCAGGTCGACCACACGATCGGTCAGCGTGGCTTCGACCCGGACATCCGGATGACGGGCCATGTACTCGGCCAGCGCCGGTACCAGCGCGTGTGTACCGAAGATCACCGGTGCGCTGATGCGCAGCGTGCCCGCCGGTGAGAGCTGCTGGTGCTGCGCCTGCGCGTCGGTTTCCTCCACCAGGCGCAGGATCTCCTTGCAGCGCGCGTAGTAGTCCTCGCCGAACGGTGTCATGTGCTGGCGCCGGGTGGTACGGCTCAACAGCTGCATGCCCAGCCGGGCTTCCAATGCGCGCAGGTGCTTGCCGGCCATCGTTGCCGAGATATCCATCGCCGCGGCTGCCGCACTGAGGCTGCCCTTGTCCACGATCAGCACGTAGACCTGCATGCTCTCCAGCAGGTTCATCTGACACCCCGGGTGTTGAATGCTGAAACCTGCGTGGAGTTTATCAATCAGGGGTGATCAAACAGCATGTCGTGCACGGACCGGATTCGCCGGCCACGCTGACAGGAGAACACCATGGACTTGAACCTTGCTGGCCGTACCGCGTTGGTGACGGGCGCGGCCAGCGGCATCGGTGCCGCCGTCGCCAGGCAGCTGGCGGCCCAGGGCGTGCGCATTGCCATCACGTCGCGGCAGCGGGCACCGCTGCAGGCGCTGGCGGCGCGGATCGAAGCCGAAGGCGGCGCCGCACCGGTCATCGTGGCCGGCGATGTCACAGTTGCCGGCGACCTCCGGTACATCGCGGACGCATCCCGTGAGGCATTGCAGCGTGTCGACATCCTGGTCAATGCCGCAGGCGGTTCCCGGCCGACGACGGTCGATGCCGATGACGATATCTGGGAGGAAGCGATCGCCCTGAACTTCTCCGCCGCACGACGGCTGACCCAGGCGCTGTTGCCCGGCATGCAGGCGCAGGCATGGGGACGGGTGATCAACTTCAGCGGTTCGATGGAACCGCGCGCGGTGAACGCGGCCACCGCGGCGAAGGTGGCATTGCACCTGTGGAGCAAGGGCCTGTCGTCGGAGGTGGCGGGGCAGGGCATCACGGTGAACGCGATTGCACCGGGGCGCATCAACAGCGCGCAGATCCTGGACCGCCTGCACCCCACCGAGGAAAGCAGACGCGCGTTCATTGCCCGCAACATCCCGATCGGACGCTTTGGTGAACCGGAGGAAGTGGCGCCGCTGGTGGCGTTCCTGGCCTCGCCGCTGGCGGGTTACATCACCGGTGCGGTGATTCCAGTGGACGGCGGCATGCACTACTTCGCGCACTAGCGCTGCGGAACTGCAGAGCCGAGCATGGGCTCGACGCTGCAACGGCCAACAAAAAGGGCGACCGATGGGCCGCCCTTCGCACACACGGTCGAGCCCGCCTGGTCAGCGCGGCGAAGCCACCGCGCGGTTGCCCGAGGCGCCCTTGCCCTTGCGCTTGTCCTGCTGCGCCGGGCTTGCGCCCTCGGCCATCAGGTTGTCGCTGCCGAAGTCGGTGTCCACGTCCAGCCAGCGCTGCGCCGGCAGGCCAAGAGCCGAGTCGAGCACGGTCGGCAGCAGGCCGCTGGGCAGGCCGCTTTCGCCATTCCAGAGGATGGCGATGCCGAGGTCACGTTCCGGCACCAGCGCGACCAGGCCGCGATAGCCCTGCACGGCACCTGCATGGAACACCACGTCGTGGCCGGCGTAGTCGAAGGTACGCCAACCCAATGCGTAGCCCGCCGAGTGCAGGCGCTCACGGCGCCAGCCCGAACGCATCTCGCCCGGCGTGTTGATCAGGCTTGAATGCAGGGTGGCCAGCAGCGGTGCCGGCAGCACGTCGGGGCGATGTCCGGTGTGGGCCAGCAGCCACTGTGCCATGTCGCTGGCGCTGGCGTTGACGCCAGCCGCCGGAGCGACGCGGTAATAGGTGGGCTTGGGCGTCAGCGAGACCCAGCCGTTGCGGCTGCGCACGTGCGGACGCGCCCAGCGCGAGCTGGCCTGGATGCCGGCCAGACCGAGGCTGGCATCATTCATGCCCAGCGGCTTGAAGATGCGGCGCTCGACCGACTGCTCGTAGAAGCTGCCCGAGGCCGCATAGACAACGTCGCCGATCAGGCTGAAGGCCACATTCTGGTAGGCGTAGCAGTCGCCCGGCAGGCATTTCAGGCTGGTGTTGGCCAGCTTCTGGGTCAGCGCGTAGTACTCGGCGTTGCCTTCGATGTCGCGGTCGTAGGCGTTGTACGGCAGGCCGACGCGATGGCTGAGCACGTCGGCCACGGTCAGGCGGTCGGTGGCTTCGGGCGAATTGAGGCGGAAGCCCGGCACGTAGTCGGTGACCTTGCTGTCCCAGCGCAGCGTGCCGTCGTTGACCAGCAGGCCGGCCATGGTGCCGGCGAACGCCTTGGACAGCGAGGCCAGGCGGAACACGGTGTGCGCATCGACCGGCAGCGGGTTGTTGACGTCGGTGACGCCATAGCCACGCGCGCTGAGAATGCGGCCGCCCTGCACGATCGCCACCGCCATGCCTGGCACGCGCTCGCCATAGGTCAGCTGCTGCGCCATCGATTCGATGTTGGCGACGTTGAAGCCAGCCGCCGGCGCCTGGACGCGCGGCACCAGACCGGTGCGGTAGGCCGCAGGCTGGGTGTGGGCGACGGTGGCAGCCGTCGCGGATTCGATGTTGGTCGGCATCGGCGGCAACGCCGGCGGTGTCTGCGCGGTGGTGGACAAGGCAACGGGCATCAACATGCCCAGCAAACCGGTGGCCGCCGAACGGATCGGACGACGCAGGCTGTTCTTTTTCATCGGTTGGACCCGTGCGCGACTGCTGATGGCGATTCTAGCGCCGCTTTTCCCCTGTGCACAAACAAAGCGAAGATGAATGCGCATCTTGTTGAAAAAGTTGGAATTTTGACGCCCCGAAAGTGTGTATCGGAACGTGTCGTCCAGGCCGGTCGTCGCGTCCGTCCGCAGGCGCGAGGGCGCGTCACGCTGGCGATGTTGCAGTGCATTGGCTAACGTACGCGCTTCACCGCCCCGGAGCCTGCCATGCTGCTGTCCAACCGCCGTCTGTGGGCGAGGGGCGCTGCATGAGCGCTGCATCGGGCAAGGGGCCGCTGCAGGGCCTGGCGGCGGCGCTGCGCGAGTCGCCGGCGCTGTGGTGGTCGTTCCTGTACTTCTTCTGCCTGCTCAGCGGCTACTACGTGCTGCGCCCGGTGCGTGAGGCCATGGCCGCCTCGGCGGACCTGGAAACGGTGTTCCCGCCCGTGCTGATCACCTGGTTCGCCAGCCATGGCATCGCGTTGAAGGACTTCGTCCTGCAGTTCCTGTTCTCCTGCGTGTTCGTGATCATGCTGGTGCTGCAGCCGGTGTACGGCTGGCTGGTCAGCCGCTTCCCGCGCCGTGTGTTCCTTCCCATGGTGTACGGCTTCTTCATCGTCACCCTGCTGGGGTTCTACGCACTGTTCGACAGTCACGTGCCAGGGCGGGGCATGGCCTTTTTCCTCTGGGTGATGGTCTTCAACCTGTTCGCGGTGGCGGTGTTCTGGAGCTTCATGGCCGACGTGTTCTCCAACGCACAGGCGCGTGCCTACTACGGCTACATCGGTGCGGCCGGCACCGTTGGCGCGTTCCTCGGCCCGTTGATCACCAGCGCGCTGGCCCAGCGCGTGGGCATCGCCAACCTGATGCTGGTCTCGGCAGCATTCCTGGTCGTGTGCCTGTTGTGCATCTGGCGGCTGCGGCATTGGGCGGTGCTGCGCGAACGCGAGCAGCAACTGGTGTCCGGCGAGCAACCGATGGGCGGCAGCGTGCTGGACGGCCTGAAACTGATCGTGCGCGAGCCGCTGCTGCGCTGGTTGGCGGTGATGGTGGTGTTCGGCGTGGGCGTCGGCACGCTGCTGTACAACCAGCAGGCCAGCATCGTGCGCGCGGCGTTTACCGACCCGGCGGCCAGTACCGCGTTCTTCTCGCGCATCGACCTGGCGGTGAACGCGCTGGCGCTGCTGATGCAGGTGGGCCTGACCCGCTGGCTGCTGTCGCGCCACGGCATCGCGCCGGCGCTGCTGATTCCCGGTTTCGCGATCCTGATCGGCTTCTCGGTGCTGGCAGCCTCGCCGATGCCGTTGATGGTCGCGGTGGTGCAGGTGATGACCCGCGCCAGCGAATTCGCACTGGCCAAGCCGGCGCGCGAGACCATCTACACGCGCGTGGACCGGCAGTGGCGCTACAAGGCCGGCGCGGCGATCGACACCGTGGTGTACCGCGGCGCGGACCTGGGGTTCACCTGGATCCACAAGGCACTGACCCTGTTCGGTTCGCACGTGGTGTTCATCGGCGGCGTGCTTGTGGCCGGCTTCATGACCCTGGCTGCGTTCGGCGTGCTGCGCGAAGAAAAGAAGCTGCCGCGCGACCGTTGATTTGCCGGGGTCAGGGCCCTTTCCCGCGGGGAAAGGGCGCTGACCCCATTCTCCTTCCCTGTCCAAGGAACCGCACATGTACTGGATCGCACTCGCCCTGACCTTGCTGGTCGCACTGCTGCACGTCTATTTCCTGGTGCTGGAGATGTTCCTGTGGACCCGCCCGCTGGGCCTGAAGACCTTCCGCAACACGCCGGAGAAGGCCGGGGCCACGCGCGTGCTGGCGGCCAACCAGGGCCTGTACAACGGCTTCCTGGCGGCAGGCATCGTGGTGGGGCTGGTGATCGATCAGCCGGTGCTGGTGACGTTCTCGCTGGCCTGCGTGGTGGTGGCGGGGTGCTACGGCGCGTACAGCGTGAGCCGCCGTATTTTCATGATCCAGGCGGTGCCGGCGATCCTGGCGTTGGTGTTTCGCGCGCTGGCGTAGTTTCCAGCCAACGGCGCTGCCCCTCGTGGGTTGGTCGCGTGGAGCGGGTCATGTGTTGGGGGTGGCGGGTGGGCCGTGCAGGGGACGCTGCAAGTACGTCCATGTAAGCTCGATGGCGCCATCCATGGCGCCAACGCCCCTGAACGGCCCACCCGCCACACCCCTGACAGTTTCAGGGCGCGGCCAGCCACGGAGAAGAAAAAGAAGTTCAAGAGCAACAGCAACAGCAAAAAGCGGCCGGTGGGCCGCTTTTGCTTTTGCTTCTGCCCTTCTTTTTTCTCTTGCGTGGGTGGACGCCGCAGAGATGCGTCCGAGGCTGGGGGCGGTGGGTTCGCGGGGGTGTCCGCGGCATGGATGCCGCGGCCAAGTCCCCAGGGATGGGTTCACGGCGTCCCCCGCGAACCCACCGTCCCCAGCCTAACCAGGGCTTTCCGCGATCAACCGTCCACCCACGAGGGGCTGCGCCGTTCGCGGGGACCTTATCTCTTGCCAATCTGGCACCTTGGGTGCCGAGAGCCCGGCGTGGGCGACCGTGTGGATCCAGGTCTTGCGACCGAGAAGTA
>NZ_JCACKF010000019.1:0-105489 GCF_059505245.1 Stenotrophomonas sp. | reverse complement strand
CTGTCAGGTGGGGCCGGGGCCCGCTGCACCGGCCCGTTGCCGCCATGGAGGGCGCCATCCAGCCCCAGGGCGGGGCTTTGGGGGGCCCTGGCCAGCGCCCCCCGCCCCCTCCCACACGGATCAACGAAAGCGCCGGCAGGCGAACCAGCCGCCAGCGCCTTCATCAACTCAACCAATCCTTGCACGCACCATCAACCTGTTCCTCGCACGCCTGCTGCATCCGCTGCTGCAGCCGCGCCAGTGTTTCGGCGCCCTGGTGCTTGCCGCTCCACGTCTTCAACTGCCCGGCCAGGCGCTCGAAACGCTGGCGGGTACGCTGGTGGTAGCCCGACGGCTGCGCTTCCAGTTCGGCGATCAGCGAGGCGGTGGCCTGCTCGATGCGTGGTGCATCGTCCGGCGCCAGCTTCAACAGGCCCTCCACGTACAGCACGCCCCACTGCACGCGGGTGGCCGGGCCCTGCGCACCATCGTAGGCGCGCTTCAGCCACTCCAGCGCACCGGCGGTGTCGCCGCGCTGCTCGGCCAGTTCGGCCAGCTCGGGCATGTAGTAGTACGGCTGTTCGCTGCGTTTCAGCTCGGCCAGCAACAGCGCCTCGGCGCCCGCGTCGTCGCCGACCTGGCGCAGTGCGTAGACCGCGCTGCTGATCGTCGCCTGGCGTGCATGCGCATCGGTGGCGGCGGCATCGGCAGCGGCCACGCGCTGCTTGACCCGCTCAACCAGGGCCGCGGGCAGTGCGCCGTTGGGCTGCTGCTGACGGGCCAGCGACACTTCGGTCAGCGCACGCGACAGCGCGTCGTCGGCACGGTTGCCGCGCTCGGCATCTGCGCGCTCCAGTGCGACCAGCAGCTGCTGTCCCAGCGTGTTGCTGGTGGCCGGCCCCGCACTGGCCTGCTTGACCAGCGTCGCGCCCGCGTAGCCCAGCAGTTCGCGGTTACGACGGACTTCGGCAGGTTGCGCCAGCACTGCCTGTAGCAGCTCACGCACCTCGGTGGGCGAGCTGGCGGGCGTGTCGGCGGTGGCCAGGGCCAGCAGGGCGAAGCGGCGTTGCAGCGCCGCGTCGGGTGCGGCCTTGGACAGCTGGCGCAGCACATCCTGGCTCCTGCGCTCGCCGGCCAGGCGGTTGGCGTCGACTTCCCAGCCGTAGTCGCCCAGCACCTGCCAGTCTTCGGCGGCCAGCCTGTCCGGCGTGGCCAGTGCCGTCGCCAGGGTGGCGGCGATGGCGCTGCGGCGCCCGGCCGCGACGGTCAGCGCACGGGTCAGTTCGGCCGCGTCGTTGCCGCCGGCCACGCGGGTGAGCTCATTGCGTTGTGGGTCCAGCACGATCAGGGTCGGATAGCCGCGCACCCCGAAGCGTTCGCCCCAAGCCTGTGCCCCTTCCTCGTCGCCATCCAGGTAGACCGGCACGAACTTGCCGGTCAACGCGATGAACGCCGGGTCCTTGAACAGGCCAGCCTTGAGCTGGTTGCACGGCGGGCACCAGACCGCGCCCCAGTACAGCAGCACCGGCTTTCCGCTGTCGGCGGCCTCGGCGAAGGCATCGTCCACATCGCCCTGGCGCCAGGCGATGGCGGACGCCGGCGCGGGCGCCTCGGCGGAGCTGGCGGTGGACACCGGGGCCGGGGTGCAGGCGCTCAGCGCCGAAGCCAGCAGCAACACGGAAAGCGCGACGCGCATCGGCGGCATCTCGAAGGGGGGACAGTCCATTGTAGGAATGACCGGGGAGTGTGCTGATTCAGTTTGCTTATATCGGCCGTGCAGCGGGGCATGACACCCGCTGTCCTCAGGCGGCTGCCCGCACCATCTGCTGGTACACCAGCCCGTTGAACTCGCCGACATCACCGTCCAGCACGAAGCCATAGCGCAGGTAGGTAGGCACTGCGTTGAGCGAGGCGCGCACGGTCAGCACCGGTGTGCGCAGGTGCGGCAGCACGGCTTCGAACAGGGCATGGCCGATGCCCTGGCCCTGGCAGGCGGGATCGACGAACAGCATCGCCAGGTGGCGGCCTTCCTTCAGCTCTACCACGCCGAGGATGCGGCCATCCTGCTCGGCCACCAGGATGTGGTTGTCACCCTGCAGGCGTGCAGCGAACGCATCGGCGGCGGCGACACTGCCGAACGTAGCAATGCCGGCCGCGCTGAGCGAGGGCGCGACGGCCGCAGTGAATGCGGCCAGGCATACCGCGCTCATCGCGGGCAGGTCATCGATGTGGGCGGGGCGGATCCTCGGCATGCAGCGATCTTCCTGTGGCGTGTGGCGTGTCATCGTCGCCGGTTGCCTGCACGCTAAGCTGGTCCCATGAGTGAATTCAATCCCGCCTACGCTTCGTTGTTTCCGCAACAGGGACTGAGCCTGGGCCTGATGACGCCCGTTGCGGCGCATGGGCTGGCCGATCCGGGCGCGGCGCGGCGCATTGCGCGGCTGGCCGACGATCTTGGTTTCGCCGCGTTGTGGGCGCGCGATGTACCGCTGATGGTGCCGCAGGGTCCGGACGCGACGGCGAGCGCGCTGGACGACCCCTTCCTGTGGCTGGGCATGCTGGCCGCCGCGACCACGCGCATCGTGGTCGGTACCGCCGCCATCGTGTTGCCGTTGCGCCAGCCGTTGCAGGTGGCGAAGTCGGCCTTGAGCCTGGACCGGATCAGTGCAGGGCGGTTCGTGCTGGGCCTGGGTTCGGGTGACCGCCCGGAAGAATTCGCCGCCTTCGGCGAGGATCTGGAGGGCAGGGCGACGACCTTCCGTGAGCGCTGGACGTTGCTGCGCGCGGCGTTGTCACCGGAGGCCGATGCGCGGACCGCCGTACTGCAGGCCACGGGTGGCTTCGACGTGCTGCCGGCGCCGGCAACCCGCATCCCGATGCTGGTGGTGGGTACCGCGCGGCAGAGCCTGCAGTGGATCGCGCGCGAGGCCGAAGGCTGGGCCACCTATCATCGTGAGGAGGTCGCGCAGGAGGGGCGCATCGGCCTGTGGCAGCAGGCGCTGGTGCAGCGTGGTGGCCCAGGCAAGCCGTTCGTGCAGTCGATGCTGCTGGATCTGCAGGCAGATCCGCAGGCGCCAGCCGAGCCGCTGCCGCTGGGCCTGAAGGTCGGCCGCGATGGCCTGCGTGACTATCTGCTGCGCGTGCATGGGCAGGGCGTGGCGCACGTGATGTTCAATCTGGTCGACAACGGGCGGCCGATGGACGCGGTGTTGCGTGAGATCGGGGAGCAGGTTCTGCCGAATATGCCCCGGTAGGTGTCCACCTGGGTGGACGCGCTTCATCGTTGCCAACGCTGCGCTCGCCGGTGTGCTGGAAGTCCGCATCTGCGTATCATTCGCATTTGATACCCCGCTGCCGGAGCCGCGTGTGACCCAACGTTCCCCCATGCACCCGAGCGGACGCCTGTTCGCCGCGGTCGCTTTCATCGAGGCCGTGACCTGGGCCGGCCTGCTCATCGGCATGTGGATGAAGTACGGCCCCATGGCCAACGTGGCCCTGGTGAAGCTGTTCGGACCCCTGCACGGCGTGGCGTTCCTGCTCTATGTGGCGGTGACGCTGTTCGCGGCGCTGCGCCTGCGCTGGCCGTGGTGGGCCAGTGCGCTGGCGCTACTGGCAGCCATCCCGCCGCTGGTGACGCTGCCACTGGAATGGTGGTTCAAGCGCCGTGGCCTGTTGGGCCTGCGCGCGGTGCGCTGAAGTCGCCGTTGCGTGCCCGTTCAAGAGAATGGGTATCAAATGCAAATACGAGCCGTTATCATTTGAGGATGGCGTCCGGTCCTGAGCAGGGCCGGCGCCGGGCGGGGCGCAGGTGCGCCCGGCGATCCCTTCCTGTTACGGCTGGTGTTCCATGCACGCACGTCCCGTCGTTCCCGGCTTGCCGGCGCTGGTAGTGGCCGCCCTGATCGGCACCATGGCGATGATGTCCTTCGTCGCCGTGATCGGTCCGGTGGTCCGCATGCTCGGGCTGTCCGAGTGGCATGCCGGACTGTCGGTCACCGCCGCGGGCATGTTGTGGATGCTGGCCGCGCGCCCCTGGGGCCAGCTCAGCGACCGCATCGGCCGCAAGCGCGTGCTGATGCTGGCGATGAGCGCCTACACCGTGGTCTACATCGCGCTGGCGGTGTTCATCGACGTTGCCCTGCAGGCGGTGCCGCCGGTACTGGTATCGGTGCTGGTGCTGGTCGGTGCGCGAGGCCTGATCGGCCTGTTCTACGCGGCGGTGCCGCCTACCGCAGCCGCGCTCATCGCCGACAAGGCACCGACCGGCCAACGTGCGAAATTCCTCGCCCGACTGGGCAGCGCCAATGCGCTGGGCATGGTGCTCGGGCCGGCCGCTGCCGGCTGGCTTGCCTATACCAACCTTTCGCTGGCGCTGTACGTGGCCGCGTTGCTGCCGCTGCTGGCACTGGCATTGCTGGCCTGGCGGCTGCCGGCTACACCGCCGGTGGTTGGCGCGTCCGCACAGCGCCGCGCGCCGATGAGCCGCCTCGACCCGCGCCTGCGCCTGCCGCAGCTGGCGGCGCTCATCGCCATGGTCTCGGTGACCATCGCGCAGGTGACGGTGGGCTTTTTCGCGATTGATCGCCTGGGCCTGGATGCTGCCGCTGGTGCACGCATGGCCGGCATCGCGCTGACCGCGGTCGGCATCGGACTGATCCTGGCGCAGGCGCTGGTGATGAAGCTGGAGGTGCATCCGCGCCGCTGGATCATCCTCGGCGCGCTGATTTCCGGCATTGGCTTTGCTTCGGTGGCGGGCGTGCAGCAGGGCTGGCAGTTGCCGGCGGCGTACGCGCTGGCCGCGTTCGGCATGGGCTTCGTATTCCCCTCGTTCCAGGCGCTGGCCGCCGACGCGGTGGAAGCGCACGAGCAGGGTGCCGCAGCGGGTACGGTCGCTGCCGCGCAGGGGCTGGGCATGGTGGCCGGGCCGATGCTCGGCATGCTGTTGTATCGCGGCGGGCCCAGCCTGCCATATCTGCTGGTCGGCGCGCTGCTGCTGTTGCTGTGCGCGCTGGCTGCAGCGCATCGGATGAAGGAGACCCCATGAACGATTCCCTGATGCAGGGCGCGTGGCCGGAGGCTGCGCCCGCGGCGCTGGAGAGCACTGACGACGCGTCGCTGTTCTTGCTGCAGCATGCAGGCCAGCATGTGCACGCACGCGGTTGCCGCCTCGCGCTGCCGGGTGGCACGCTGGCAACCCTGGCGGAGCGCGTTGCGGCCTTCTTCGCCCAGCAGCGTGGCGGTCCGGGCCTGCTGGTCGGTGCGGTGCCATTCGAACCGCATGCCGACGACGCGTTGTACCAGCCCGAGCGCCTGCTGCCGGCCCTGCCGTTGCAACCACGGGCGGCGCCGGCGCTGCAGGGCCCGCTGCAGGCGGAGCCCGCAGCGCAGGACTATGCAGCCGCGGTTGCCGCGGCAGTGAAGGCGCTGCGCGCGCCCGACCAGGACCTGCACAAGGTGGTGCTGGCGCGCAGCCTGCTGGCGCACAGCCGCCATGCGCTGTCTCCGGAGGTGCTGCTGGCGCGGTTGGGCGCGGATCCCTCGGTGGCGACCTATGCGGTGCCGCTTCCGGTTGAACCGGGGCACGCACCGGCCTGGCTGGTCGGCGCAACACCGGAGCTGCTGCTGCGCAAGCGTGGCGCCGAGCTGTTGTCGCACCCGCTGGCCGGGTCCGCGCGCCGCAGTGCCGATGCCGCCGAGGACGAGCGCGCCGCGCAGGCGCTGCTGGCTTCGAACAAGGACCATGACGAGCACCGCCACGTGGTCGAGGCCATCATCGAGGGCCTGGCGCCGTACTGCAGCCACATCGATGCGCAGCCGCGCCCGGTGCTGCATGCCACCGCCAGCATGTGGCATCTCGGCACCCGCATCCACGCCACCCTGAAGGATCCGAAGACATCGGCGGCCGAGCTGCTGGCGCAGTTGCATCCAACGCCGGCGGTCTGCGGTACACCCCGGCTGGCGGCACTGCAGCGTATCCGCGAGCTTGAGCCGGTGCCGCGTGGCTTCTATGCCGGTGCGGTCGGCTGGCTGGATGCGCAAGGGGATGGTGACTGGTATGTGGCGATCCGCTGCGCACGCCTGCAGGGCACGCAGCTGCGCCTGTACGCCGGCGCCGGCATCGTTGCCCAGTCGCAGCCCGAGGCCGAGGTCGCCGAAACCGCGGCGAAGTTTGCCGCCCTGTTGAACGCGTTGGGCGCCCACGACGCCGCGCCCGTCATCGAGCCTGCTGCATGAACACGCCCACTGTTTCTTCCCGCCTGCCACTGCAGCAGGCATGGCCCGATGCGCTGGTGGCGCGCTATCGCGAGGCGGGCTACTGGCGCGGCGAGACCTTCCCGGCGTTCCTGCGTGAGCGTGCGGAACGCTACGCTGATGACATCGCCGTGGTCGCTGGCGATGTGCGCCTGAGCTACGCGCAGCTGTGGCACGAGGCCGGTCGCATCGGTGCCGGACTGCTGGCACTCGGCCTGCAACCCGGTGAGCGGGTGCTGGTACAGCTGGGCAACACCGCCGGGTTCATCGCCACCGTATGCGGGCTGTTCCGCGCCGGCCTGGTGCCGGTGTACGCGCTGCCGGCGCACCGCATCACCGAGCTGGTGCACTTCGCCAACAAGGCCGAAGCCAGTGCCTACATCACTGCCGACCTGCACGATGGCTTTGATCATCGCGGGCTGGCGCGGGCGCTGCAAGCCGAGGTGCCGGCGCTGCGCCACGTGGTCATCGATGGCGACGCAGCAGAGTTCACCGCGCTCGAGGCGCTGCAGGGAGACCGCAACCAGCTGCCGGCCGACCCGGACCCGCAGTCGGTGGCGTTCCTGCAGATCTCCGGTGGCAGCACCGGGCTGTCCAAGCTGATTCCACGCACCCACGACGACTACATCTACTCGTTCCGTGCCAGCAATGACCTCTGCGGCATCGACCGCGACAGCGTGTATCTGGTCGCGCTGCCGGCCGCGCACAACTTCCCGATGAGCTCGCCCGGTTTCTTCGGCGCGCTGTATGCCGGTGCCCGCGTGGTGCTCAGCCCCGGTCCGGGGCCGGATGCGGCCTTCCCGCTGATCGCGCGCGAGCAAGTGACCTGCTGTGGGCTGGTGCCGCCGCTGGCGCTGTTGTGGGCACAGGCCGCCGCCACCAGCAAGCACGACCTGTCCAGCCTGCAGGTACTGCAGGTAGGCGGGGCCAAACTGGTGCCGGAAGCCGCACGGCGGGTGATTGACGGCCTGGGCTGCACCCTGCAGCAGGTGTTCGGCATGGCCGAAGGCCTGGTGAACTACACACGGCTGGATGATCCGGAAGAGCTGATCGTAGCCTGCCAGGGCAGGCCGATCAGCCCGGACGACGAGGTGCGCGTGGTCGATGACCATGACCAGCCGGTGCCGGAAGGCGAGGTAGGGCATCTGCTGACCCGCGGCCCGTACACCATCCGTGGCTACCACAACGATGCGGTGGCCAATGCGCGTTCGTTCACCGACGACGGCTTCTACCGCACCGGCGACCGCGTGCAGCAGCTGCCCGGAGGCTACCTGGTGGTGCAGGGCCGTGCCGGTGACCACATCAACCGGGCGGGCGAGAAAATCTCCGCCGAGGAGATCGAAGATCACCTTCTGGCCCACCCCGGCGTGTTCGACGCCGCCGTGGTCTCCATTCCTGACGAGTATCTCGGTGAGCGCAGCTGCGCGTTCGTGATTGCGCAGGGCGAGCCGTTCAAGGCGCCGGCACTGAAGGCCTGGATGCGCGGGCGCGGCCTGGCCGCGTTCAAGGTGCCCGACCAGGTCGTGTTCGTCGACAGTTTCGATACCACCGCGGTCGGCAAGATCAGCCGCCGCGAACTGCGCGCGCAGCTGCGTGCGCGTCATCTGCAACAGACAGGAGGAACGCGCTGATGGCGCTGCCCCGTATCACCGATTACCCCTTGCCGACTGCCGCCGAACTGCCGCAGGCGCGCGGCCCGTGGCGCCCCCAGCGCGATCGTGTCGCGCTGCTGGTGCACGACATGCAGCGCTATTTCCTGGCCGCATTCGACGCCGGCAACGCACCGCTGCGGCCGGCAGTGGACAACATCGCACGGCTGCTGGCGCATTGCCGCGCGCACGGCATTCCGGTGTTCTACACCGCCCAGCATGGCGACCAGGACCGCCGTGACCGTGGCCTGCAGGCCGACCTGTGGGGACCAGGCATGCGTCGCAGCGCCGACCATGAACCAATCATCGAGGCACTGGCACCGCAGCCTGGCGAGCACGTGCTGGTGAAGCACCGCTACAGCGCGTTCCAGCGCAGCAACCTGGAGACGCTGATGCGGGTGCGTGGACGCGACCAGCTGCTGGTCACTGGCGTGTATGCGCATATAGGCTGCACGGCCACCGTGGTCGAAGCCTTCCAGCGCGACATCGAGGCGTTCATCGCGGCCGATGCGGTAGCGGATTTCTCGCGTGCCGACCACGATCAGGCCCTGCACTGGATTGCCCGCACCTGTGGCGTACCGATGACCACCGACCAGTTGCTGGAGGTGCTGTGATGGCCGCCACGGGTGACGTGCTGGATCTGGAGCGGATGCGTGCCGACGTGGCGCGCGTGCTGGAATGTGCTCCGGCCGAGATCGGTGACGACGACAACCTGATCGACCTGGACCTGGACTCGATGCGCATGCTCGGCCTGGTCCTGGCCTGGGGCAACACCGGCCTGCCCATTGAGTTCTCGCAGCTGGCCGAGCACACCACGCTGCGCCAGTGGTGGGCTGTGGTGCAGCAACTGCAGGCCGCGCAGAACGCATGAACGCCGCTGCGCTGGCCACACCGGTGGCATTGACCGAGGCCCAGGCCGGACTGTGGTTCGCACAGCGGCTGGCACCGGACAATCCGTCATTCAATACCGCGCACGCGGTGTGGATCGACGGCCCGTTGGACGTGGCCGCGTTCATTGCAGCGGCAGACCAGGCTGCAGGCGAGGCCCAGGCCTTCGCATTGCGCTTTGCCGAAGGGGCCGATGGCCAGCCGCTGCAGTGGCATGACCCGGCACACGTGCCGCTGCTTTCGGTGCGCGATGTTTCCACCGCGGCGGATCCCGCCGCTGCGGCACGCAACCTGATGCACACCGACCGTCTGAGCCCGGTCGATCCCACCCGTGACCGGATCAGTCAGCAGGTGTTGTTTGACCTGGGCGGGCAGCGCTGGGTCTGGTACCTGCGCGTGCATCATCTGGCCGCCGATGGCTACGGCATGGCGCTGTTCACCGATCGCGTGTGCGCGTTGCATGCCGGTCGCATGGCTGAACCGCTGCCAGGGCTGGCGGGCGTGCTGGCGGATGACGCCGCTTATCGTGCCGATCCGCGCCGCGCGCTGGCCGGGCAGTGGTGGCGTGAGCACATGAAGGGCGCACCGGCAGGCGTGGGCCTGGCCGGCACGCTCGCGGCCAGTGACGACGCGCTGCGCTGGGTGCAGCCGCTCGATGCGGCCTTCCGTGAGCAGCTGCTGCAGGCCTCGGTGCGTTGGCTGCAGCCCTGGCCGGATGTGCTGGCCGCGTTGTCGGCCGAGTACTTGCGGCGGATGAGCGCCGCCGATGAAGTGGTGCTGGGCGTGCCCTACATGGGCCGGCTCGGCAACGCGTCGGCGCGGGTGCCGGCGATGGCGATGAACGTGTTGCCGCTGCGCGTAGCGGCCGGCGAGGGCAGCGTCGAGGCCTTCACCCGCGGCCTGGGCCGGCAGCTCAGCCAGGGTCGCAAGCACGGCCGTTACCGCAGTGAGCAGCTGCGCCGGGACCTGGGGCTGGTCGGCGCGCAGCAGCGCCTGCACGGTCCGCTGGTGAATGTGCAGCCGTTCTACAAGCCGCTGGCGCTGGCCGGCGTGCAGGCGACGCTGGAGGTGCTGTGCACCGGGCCGGTGGATGATCTGACACTGGGCTTCCGTGGCGATGGCCAGCACCTTCTCGATCTGGAGATCGAGGCCAATCCCGCGCTGTACAGTCGCGAGGATGTCGATGCGCATGCAGCGCGGTTGCTGCATTTCGTGTCGGCAGCATTGCAGGCTGACGATATTGCAGCCGTGCCTTTGGCGACGCTTGAGGAGGCGCAGCAGGTGCTGCACGGTTTCAATGCCACCGCGCATGCGCTTCCCGAGACTACCCTGGTTGAACTGCTGCAGCAGGGCATGGATCGGGATCCGCACGCGCCGGCGCTGGTGTTCGGCGACACTACGCTCGACTATGCAACGCTGGAAGCGCGCAGTTTCGCGCTTGCCGCACAACTGCGCGGCATGGGCGTCGGCCCGGGCAGCGTAGTCGCGGTGGCATTGCCGCGCTCGCTGGAACTGGTGCTCGCGCTGGTCGCGGTGCTGCGCGCAGGCGCGGCCTATCTTCCGCTGGACCTTGCCCATCCCGATGAGCGGTTGGCACGTATTCTTGCGTCGGCGCAGCCGGTGTGCGTACTGGCTGCGCCAGACGTATCGGTGCGCATGGCCGGTGTGCCGGTGCTCGCGCCGGAGCAGTGGACCGCCCTGAGTTTTGCGGCGCCATGGGCGGATCCTGCGCCCAGCGATGCCGCCTATGTGATCTATACCTCCGGTTCGACCGGCGAGCCCAAGGGCGTGGTCGTCGAACACCGCGCGATCGTCAATCGCCTGCTGTGGATGCGCGAGCACTACGGCATCGGCGCCGATGACCGCGTGCTGCAGAAGACCCCGGCCACCTTCGATGTCTCGGTCTGGGAATTCTTCCTGCCGCTGCTGTGCGGGGCAACGCTGGTGGTTGCCAGGCCCGATGCGCATCGCGATCCCACTGAACTGGCGCGCTTGATCCGGGGCCATGGCATCACCACGGCGCATTTCGTGCCGTCGATGCTCGACGCCTTCCTCGCTGCGCCGGCCTCCGAAGGTTTGCAGCTGCGCCGCGTATTCACCAGCGGCGAGGCGCTGGACGCTGCGTTGCGCGACCGCTTCCATGCGCGCGTGCACGCAGAACTGCACAACCTGTATGGCCCGACCGAGGCCGCAGTGGACGTCAGCTATTGGCCGGCGTCAGCGCAGGATCGCTCGCGGCCGGTGCCGATCGGCTTCCCGGTCTGGAACACCCGCCTGTACGTGCTGGACGCCCGGATGCAACCGGTGCCGGTCGGCGTGACCGGTGACCTGTACCTGGGCGGCGTGCAGCTGGCACGCGGCTATCTCGGTCGCGACGATCTGACCGCCGAACGCTTCCTTGCCGATCCTTTCCTGGCGGGCGAGCGCATCTACCGCACCGGCGACGTGGCGCGCTGGCGCCGCGATGGTGCGGTGGAGTACCTGGGCCGCAGCGACCATCAGGTGAAACTGCGCGGCCTGCGCATCGAACTGGGCGAGATCGAGGCGGCTTTGCGCGAACTGCCGGGCATGGAACGGGTGGAAGTGCTGCTACGCCAGGATGCTCCCGGCGAAGCGCGTCTGGTGGCCTATGTGCCGACCGCGCTTGCCGATGCCGTAATGCTGCGCAGCCACCTCGCCACGCGTGTGCCGGACTACATGGTGCCCTCGGCCATCGTTGGTGTGGACCACTGGCCGGTGACCGCCAACGGCAAGCTCGACCGCAACGCGTTGCCGAAGCCACCGCAACGTGAAGTTGCGGGCTTGGCGCCGCGCACGCCGTTGGAACAGGAGCTAGCGTTGCTGTTTGCCCAGGCGCTTGGGTGTGAGGCGCCGGTGGCGGTGGATGCGGACTTCTTCAGTCTCGGCGGTGACTCGCTGTCGGCGGTGCACCTGCTGCTGGCGATCGAGCAGCGCTGGCGCTGCGATCTAGGTTTGGGCGCCTTGTTTGCCCAGCCCACCGTGGCCGCGCTGGCGGTTCGTATTGCCGCGCCACCCGCGCTGGCCGATCACGCGCTGGGGCCGGTGATCGCGCTGGCCGCAACCGACGCTGCCGGGCCCACGCCGCTGTTCGTGCTGCACCCGGCCGGTGGCATCGCCTGGAACTACCGCACCCTGGCCCGGGCACTGCAACCAGCCCGCCCGGTGTATGGCCTGCAGTCGCCGGCACTGGACGCGCGGCTGCCACTGCCGAGCAGCATCGAGGCGATGGCCAACGAATACGTACGGCGCGTGGTCGCACTGCAGCCGAAGGGGCCGGTGCATCTGCTGGGCTGGTCGGTGGGCGGCATCCTCGCCCAGGCGATGGCGGTGCGGCTGCATGAGATCGGCCGCGACGTCGGCGAACTGGTGCTGCTGGACGCCTATCCCAGCGAGTGCTGGCGGGCCGAGCCTGAACCGGACGCCGTCGCCGCACTGCGGGCACTACTGGCGATTGCCGGCCATGACCCGGATGCGCATCCGGAACTGGACAGTCGTGAACGCATACTCGCGTTCCTGCGTCGCGGCGGTAGTGCGTTGGGCAGCCTGCCGGATGTGGTGCTTGACGGCGTGGTACGCGCGGTGACCGGTACCAACCGGCTGATCCGCGAACACATCCACCAACCATTCGACGGCACGCTGGTGCACGTCCGCGCGGGCCGGGATCACCAGGCGCGGCCACAGCTGCAGTCGGCGTTGTGGCGGACCCACGCGCGCAAGGTGCAGGCACTGGAACTGCCGTTCCTGCACGCCGAACTGACAGGCCGCGATGCGGTGGCGCAGCTGGCACCGTGGTTGTCGGCGCGGCTGCGCCACTGGGACGAGCAACAGGAGACCGCAACATGCAATTGACCGGTTTTGATGGTCGTGTGGCGCTGGTGACCGGCGCTGCCGGCGGCATCGGCGAGGCACTGGTACGGTTGCTGGCCGCGGCCGGTTGCACCGTGGTGGCGACCGATCGCGAGGCACCCATGTTCGCGGATGCACGTGTGCAGGCGTTTGCTCTTGACGTGACCGACAGTGCGGCCGTCGACGCCTTGGTGGATCGGGTCGAGTCCAGCATCGGGCCGATCATGCTGGCCGCCAGCGTGGCCGGTGTGCTGCATGTGGGCGGCGTGACCGAGACCGGCGATGACGACTGGCGCCGGGTGTTCGCGGTGAACACCGACGGCGTGTTCCATGTCGGGCGTGCTCTGGCGCGGGTGATGTCGCCGCGCGGGCAGGGCGCGATGGTTACCGTCAGCTCGAATGCGGCCGGTGTGCCGCGACACGGGATGGCCGCCTATGCGGCATCCAAGGCCGCCGCCACCATGTTCACCCGCTGCCTCGGGCTGGAGCTGGCGCCGCTGGGAATCCGCTGCAACATCGTCGCCCCGGGATCGACGTTGACCCCGATGCAGACCGGCATGTGGCAGGACGAGCACGGTGCCGAGCGGGTGATCGCCGGCAGCCTGGAGACCTACAAGGCTGGCATTCCACTGCGCAAGCTGGCCACCCCCGAGGACATCGCGCACTCGGTGATGTTCCTGCTCTCGGAACAGGCCGGGCACGTGGCGATGAGCGACCTGTACGTCGACGGCGGCGCCACCCTGCGCGGCTGAGCCCCGACGGCTGGTAGTGCCGGCCGCTGGCCGGCAACCCACAGCTCCGGTAGTGCCGGCCGCTGGCGGACAATCCATGGCTCCGGTAGTGCCGGCCGCTGGCCGGCAACCTCATTCAACTTCAGACATCTCCCAACCTCCATCGAGGCATGGCCCGACAGCCAACGCGCAATGATCGACCCACCATGGGGCATGAGCAGCCATCGCCTCCGCCTGGGCCGTCACTCGATCATCGGCCAGGTCTACGTTCTGACAACTACCACGCATCAGCGCCGCCGGCTCTTTGAAAGCAAAGCTGCAGCAGCATGTGTGATCGACCAGTTCCACTACATCGAACAGCGCGGGCTCGTACGGTCACACGCATGGGTCGTCATGCCGGATCACGTCCACTGGATGTTCGGACTGCGCGCAGCTCACCTTCCCGACATCGCGCGCCGGATGAAATCGTCGAGCGCGCTCGCCCTGAATCGCTTGGCGGGCCGTCGAAGTACGGTGTGGCAGCCCGGCTACTTCGATCATGCCGTGAGGGCCGAGGAGTCGATGGCGCGGCAAGCGCTGTACATCCCGGGGAATCCGGTACGCGCCGGTCTTGCTGGGCAGATTGGCGAGTATCCGCATGCGTGGTCGGTCTGGGTGTGATGCCGGCCAGCGGCCGGCACTACCACGGCAGAACCGAAGCGCAGCGCAGATCGCGTTCCGGCGCACAGAGCACCCGCGATGGTAGTGCCAGCCGCTGGCCGGCAACCACATGACCCGCGCGGAGACGCGTAGCTGCCGGCCAGCAGCCGGCACTACCAGTCAATATTCAGCGCGGCCATTCGCTGTTCAGCGCCGCTTGCGCGCGTCTTGGCCGTGGTCGGCCTGGTTGTGATGCCGGCCAGCGGCCGGCACTACCAAAGCAAAGGCGAAGCGCAGCGCAGTTGCGCTGCGGCGCACAGAGCACCCTCGGTGGTAGTGCCGGCCGCTGGCCGGCAACCCCATGACCCGCGCGGAGATGCATGGCTGCCGGCCGGTAGCCGGCACTACCAGTCGATGTTCAGCGCGGCCATTCGCTGTTCAGCGCCGCTTGCGCGCGCTTCGGCCGTGGTCGGTCTGGTTGTGATGCCGGCCAGCGGCCGGCACTACCAAAGCAAGGGCGAAGCGCAGCGCAGATTGCGTTCCGGCGCACAGAGCAGCCTCGGTGGTAGTGCCGGCCGCTGGCCGGCAACCCCATGACCCGCGCGGAGATGCATGGCTGCCGGCCGGTAGCCGGCACTACCAGTCGATGTTCAGCGCGGCCATTCGCTGTTCGGCGCCGCTTGAGTGCGCTTCGGCCGTGGTCGGTCCGGTCTGATGCCGGCCAGCGGCCGGCAGTACCACGGCAGAACCGAAGCGCAGCGCAGATCGTGTGCCGGCGCACAGAGCACCCGCGATGGTAGTGCCGGCCGCTGGCCGACAACCCCATGACCCGCGCGGAGACGCGTAGCCGCCGGCCAGCAGCCGGCGCTACTCCTTCGGCGTCTGGCGCGGCTTGCGCGTGCGCTTCGGCTTTGCGCTATCCGCACCGCTGGCGGCGCCATCCTGCAGTGCCTGCAGCCAGGACAAGGTGTCCACGTAGTCGATGAAGTGGCGCAGGTAGCCGGGGCTGGTGGCCTGCATCGTGTCCAGCATGCGCTGCACCAGCACCGCCGAGTTCAGCGGGCCGCCGTCAGCCGGGGCCTCGGTGCGCAGGGAGCGGCGCACCTGCAGTTCGCTGCGCAGCTCCGACCACTCGCGCTGCACCTGCTGCAGCATCGGCACCTGCGGGTAATGCGGCAGCGAGCGCGACCCTGCATCAAGGTCGCGCACCAGTGCGCGCAGGCCTTCGAGCGCTGGCGGCTTACTTGGCATCCGGGGCCTTGGGCTTGGGAATCGGCGCGATCTCTACGCGACGGTTGCGTGCGCGGCCTTCCTCGTTGGCATTGGAACTGACCGGCTGCTCGCTGCCGAACGCGGCGGCGAACACGGCGTCCGCCGGTACGCCATCGGCGATCAGGGTGCGGGTCACGGTCAGCGAGCGCTGCGCCGACAGCTCCCAGTTGTCGGCGAAACGCCGGTTGCCTTCGCGTACCGGCGCGTCATCGGTGAAGCCGCTGACCATCAGGATCTCTTCGCGGCTGCCCAGGTAGGCGGCCAGCGGTGCGGCCAGGCTGCGCAGCAGCTCCTGGCCTTCGGGCTGCAGCTGGTCGGAGTTCAGCGCGAACAGCACGCTGCCGCTGATGCCGATGCGGCCATCCACCAGCGTCACGCGACCGGCCGCCAGCGGGCCCGCCAGCGCCTGTTCCAGGGTCTGCAGACGCTTGGCTTCGGCCTGGCGCTGCTTCACTTCCTGGTCCAGTCGCTGCGACAGCTCCAGCTGCACGGCGACCACACCGACCAGTATGAGCACGAACGCGCCCAGCAGCACCGACATCAGGTCGCCGAAGGCTGCCCAGATCGGGGCATGCGAACCGCCGTCGACCTCCAGCTCGTCGCTCATGCGCTGCCGGCCTTGCCGCGGCGCGCGGCCAGCTGCTGCAGTTCTTCCATCACCTGCTTCTGCGACAGCAGGCTGAGGTCGACCACCTCGCGCGCCTGGGCTACGTAGTAGGCCAGCTGCTCGTCGCTGCGGGCCAGCGAGGCATCCAGTGCGCCGCCGATCTGTTCCAGGCGGCCGGACAACTCGGTGGCGGCACTGCCGAACTGCGCGACCGCTTCGCCGAACGTGCCGGCCAGCTGGCCCACTTCGGCAGCGCTGCCGTTGAGCGCTGCGGCAATGCCATCCAGCTTGCCGGTCTCTGCGGCGATATGGTCGGTGAAGCGATTGCCAACGCGCTCCAGCAGCTCGGCCGAGCCACCGACCAGTGCGTCCACAGCGGTGCGCTGCTCGTGCGAAGCGTGATTGATCGCATCCAGCAGGGTCTGCACGGTGACCAGCAGGCGGCCGCGCTCTTCCAGCATCGCGTTGTCACGCACCAGGCTCTCGGACAGCGTGCTGCGCAGCTCGTTGATGACGTCGGCAGCAGCCTTCGGAGCGGCCGCGGCGGTCTGCAGCAGGGTAGACACTTCAGCCAGCGTGGCGCTGGCCTGCGCGCGACCGTTCTCGCCGATCTGCTGTGCGGTGGCCGCCAGGGTGTCGCAGACCTGCTGCTGCTGCGCGGCCAGGCGTTCGCCGTTGGCCTGCAGGCGCTCGGTCAGCTCGGTGGAAACGTGCTGCAAGGCTTCGCTCCAGCGCTGCAGGCGCTGTTCGTCGCCGGCCTGCAGCTGCGCCTGCAGCGCGGCGTGGGCCTGCTGCAGCTCGGCGTTGACCGCGTCCCAGCTCGCCTGGCGTTGCTGCTCGCGGCTGTCCAGGCTGGCCTGCAGCTCGGCGTGCGCGGTGGCGGCGGCGGCCTGGGCGGCCTGCCACTGCTGCGAACGTTGCAGTTCGTGGTCCTGCAGCAGCGACTGGCTGGCGCTGTGCTGCTGCTCCAGTGCCTGCAGCAGCGCCTGCGCACGCGCGTCCAGATGCTCGCTGGCGACGATCAACGCCTGCTGCTGGCGTTCGACCAGCGCGCTGTTCAGTGCCTGCTGCTGTTCGGCGGCAGCACGCAAGGCCTCCGCATTGTCCTGTGCATCGGCCTGCAGGCGCTCGCCGATACGTGTGACCAGCGCTTCGGCATGCGTGGCCTGGCCATCGCTGAAGGCCTGCAGGTGCTGGCGCAGATCACTGACCAGCGCCTGTTGTGCCTGGGTCTGCTCGCTCACCACCCTGGCCCAGCTGGCCTCGGTGGCGACGCAGCTGCGCTCGAAACCCTCGCTCAGGCCGGCCAGCTGCTGCTGCACGGCCTGCTCGACGCGGGCATGCAG
Source organism: Stenotrophomonas sp. (assembly GCF_059505245.1). Lineage (NCBI taxonomy): Bacteria > Pseudomonadati > Pseudomonadota > Gammaproteobacteria > Lysobacterales > Lysobacteraceae > Stenotrophomonas > Stenotrophomonas sp. The sequence goes on along the minus strand of NZ_JCACKF010000019.1, from coordinate 88,259 downwards.
TGCTTCGCCGTGATGGGCCAGGCCAGCCAGGGTGGTTTCGGCCATCGGCTGCAGCGCACCACCGATGGCGGCGGCGCTGGCTTCGGCCCCTTCGCGCAGCGACTGCTGCAGCGAGACGGCCAGGCGTTCCTGCAGGGCCTGGCTCTGGGTCAGGAACTCGGCCTGGCCGGCCAGCAGGCGCTCATTGGCGGCCGCACTGTGCTGTTCAAAAGTGCTGGTCATCGCCTGCAGGCGGTCGACCAGCGCCGGCAGCGCCGCAGACTGTGCCTGCAGCAGGCGCAGCGATTCGGCGCGCTGCCAGGCCTGCGAGTACGGATGCAGGTCGCCGGCAATGGCGCGGTCCAGCTGCTGCACGGCCTGCAGGCGGTCACGACGCAGCAGTGCCGCCAGCAGGCCGAGCATGGCCGAGCTGGCCACACCGGCGATCGAGGTACCGAATGCCACCGCCAGGCCCTGCACCGGCGAGGCCAGCGAGCCGCGGATCGCGGCCATGTCGGTCGCACTCTGCAGCGCCAGGCCGGTGCCACGCAGCGTGTCCATCATGCCCAGCAGGGTGCCGAGCATGCCCAGCAGCACCAGCAGGCCAACCAGGTATGGGGTCAGCACCGGTGCGGGCAGGGCGGTGCGCTCGCCTTCCACGCGCAGGCGCACGGCGTTGCGCAGGCCCAGCGGCACGCGTTCCAGCCAGGCGGCGAGGCTTTCCTTCGCGCTGGACAGGTCGTTCAGCGCGCTGCGCAGGCCGTTGCTGGCCTGGCGGTAGCGATACAGCTCCACGCCACCGGCGATGTAGCAGGCCGCGATGATCGCCGCCACCGCTGCACCCAGCGGATGCACCGAAACGTAGCCAATGCCGATCCAGCACACGGCCAGCAGGCCGACAAGGAAAACAACGACATGGAAAGCAGTTCTGGACATGGTGTTCCGGTCAGTGGGAGCGCAGGGCGTCTTGCAGCCCTTCGATCGGGTGGAAGCGCAGCTGCAGCTCGGCGAGCAGCAGGGTGCGCATGTCATGGCGGAAGGCCGCGCGCCAGCCGGGCTGGCCGTGCACGCGTTCAAAACGGGCGCCGAGCACCGCCGGCGCCGTGGCCAGCAGGCTGTGCTCGCGCGGGGTAAGGGTCTGTTCCATCACCGCATCGACCTCGGCCAGCCGCGCCAGCTCGGGCGAAACCTGCACCAGCTGGTCGCGCAGTCGGCCGCGCAGGCGCCCGGTGGCGGTCTGGATGGCCTGCTGCAGCACCCGATAGCGCTGGCGCAGCGAGGCGAAGTTGGGTACAGCGGCGGCTTCGGCCAGGTCCAGCAGGCGCTCGGCTTCGGCATCCTCACTGATCGAGGCCAGCAGGCTGGCGTGCGCCTGCGCGCAGTCGGCCAGCACATCCTCGAGCGCTTCGGCGGCTTCACCGGGCTCGGGCAGGCGTCCGCCGAGCGCCCCGGACAGGGCCACGGCGCGGCTCCAGTCCACCCACTGGCCGAGGCGCTCGGTCAGGGCGGGACTGGTGGCCGGCATCGCGCCGTCGCTGAGACGGGCGAGCAGGCGGAGGAACTCCGGTCCACCCAGGACCGGCTGCGCTGCGTTCGCCATCAAGGGGTGAGGGGCCAAAAACCGTTGATTTTACAACCAGATGACCCGGCCTGGATGAAGGCGGGGCCGGGGGGAGGGGCCCGCGGGCGCGACAAGGCTTAGAATGTCCGGCTGCACCCATCCGTTCGACCCCTGGAGTTCCCCAATGACTGTTGCGCAGTTCTACCCGATCGGCACCCCCGGACAGCCCTGGGGCGACGCGGAACGCGCACAGTGGCGGGCCCGCCAGCAGCGCCAGCGCAGCTACCACGACGATGTGGTGGCCGCGCTTGAACGCCTGGACGACAGCTTCGATGTGATCCAGTACGGTCAGCTGGACTACGCGCCGGACCATTACCCGCTGTTCGCCGTGGTCAACCACGACTGGAACCCGGCGCTGCCGACCGCGCTGATCACCGGCGGCGTGCACGGCTATGAGACCAGTGGCGTGCATGGCGCCCTGCAGTTCCTGGAACAGCAGGCCGAGCGCTACCTGGGCCGGCTGAACCTGATCGTGGCGCCGTGCGTCAGCCCATGGGGCTACGAGCGCATCCAGCGCTGGAACCCGGATGCCATCGACCCGAACCGCAGCTTCCGCGACGGCGGCCAGATCGAGGAAGCCGCCGCGCTGATGCGCTGGGTGGCCGAGCGCAAGCCGAACCTGCTGGTGCACCTGGACCTGCACGAGACCACCGACAGCGACCTGCACGAGTTCGATCCGGCCCGCTGCGCCCGCGACGGCAAGCCGTTCGAGCGCGACACGATTCCGGACGGCTTCTACGTGATCGGCAACAGCGAGGATCCGCAGGCCGAGTTCCAGAAGGCCCTGATCGCCGCCGTCGCCCCGGTCACCCATATCGCCCCGGCCGACGCCGAGGGCAACCTGGTCGGCCTGCCGTTGCAGTCGCCGGGCGTGGTCTGGGGCGAATCGCGTTCGATTGGTGCCTGCGCCGGCTTCACCGATGCACGCTTTGCCACCACCACCGAGGTCTACCCGGACAGCCCGCGCACCAACCCGCAGGAATGCAACGACGCCCAGGTGGCGGCGGTATGCGCCGGCCTGGATTTCGCCCTGGCCGCACAGTAACGCGCCACGTTCCGGGCGGTGACCGGCATCAGCCGGTGCCGCTTGGCCGGCGCGGTGGCGAGCGGCGCGCCGGTCGTCGCCCGGCAGCCGGCGAAGACATCCAGATCGCGCTGGTACACGCTGCTGCTGACACCGAACAGGCCCAGCAGGGAATGGAAGACATTGTCGTGGCTGTAGGCGCGGTGCAGCGCATTCCCACGCAGGCAGGCCATGTCCAGGCCCGCGTTGCGGCTGAACTCCGTTGAGAACCACATCACCATCGGCACCTGGGTCTGTTCGCGCGGGGCGATGAAGTAGGGCGTGCCGTGAAGGTACATGCCGCGTTCGCCGAGCGATTCACCATGGTCGGAGACATAGATCAGCGCAACGTCGCGGTGGTCCGAATAGCCCTGCAACAGGTCGATGGTCTCCGCCAGCACCTGGTCGGTATGCACCAGGGTGTTGTCATAGGTGTTGACCAGTGCCTCGTTGCTGCAGTGCTGGATCTGGTTGCTGTCGCAGGTCGGGCTGAAGGCCCGCGACGCTGCGGGATACCGTTCAAAGTAGGTCGGCCCATGGCTGCCGAGTTGATGCAGCACGACCAGGGCATCGCCATGGATGGCGTCGAGGCGTGCGCCGAGCTGATGCAGCAGCACGTCGTCGTAGCAGGTGCCGTCGGCGTTGACGCACTGGCCGGCCACCTTGAGTGCGGGCATGTCCTCGGTCGTCACGCGCTCGCACACGCCCTTGCAGCCGCCATTGTTGTTGTTGCGCCAGAGCACGCCGACGCCGGTACGCTGCAGGATGTCCAGCACGTTCTCCTCGGTCGCCGCGCGGACGTCGTCGTATTGCTGGCGGGTCATCTGCGAGAACATGCACGGTACCGAAATCGCCGTTGCGGTTCCGCATGAGGAAACATCACTGAAGCTGATGACGCCATCCTTGCGCGAGAGCCGGGGATTGGTCGCGCGTGGGTAGCCGTTGAGCTGGACGTTCTGTGAACGCGCGGTCTCGCCGACGACCATGACCACCAGCTTCGGGCGCGGGCCCGGAACGCGCCGCGCGTCCGTGCCGATCGGGCGCAACGGTTGCTGGCGGGTGCTGTAGAGGCTTTTCAGGTAGCCGTGGGTATGGCGCACCACGTTCAACGGCAGTACCTGGTCGCGGATGTAGCGGTTGTTGCGCAGCAGCGAGGAGTAGTCCTTGTAGAACGAAAAGCCGATCGCCAGCAGCACCACAAGCGACGCCAGGACGTTGGCCGGCCACACCAGCAGGGAACGTATCGAACCGGCCCCGCGGGTGGTGCGCACCAGGGCGAGCCCGGCAGCGGGCAGCACGCCCAGCGCCAGCAGCGTGAGCAGCAGCGGCAGCGACAGATAGGCGTTCAGTTCGGCCTGATTGGTCTCGAACACGTTCTGCACCATGCTGCGGTCGATCAGCACGTTGTAGTGCAGCATGAAGTAGCTGCACGCGGCGCTGACGACAACGAGCAGCACCAGCAGCGGCCTGCGCAGGAATGGCAGTGCCAGCAGTGGCGTCAGCAGCAGGTTGAACAGGCAGAACAGCAGCGGCGGCAGGCTGGCCAGGAACAGCATGCAGCGCAGGCTGTTGAGATCGATCAGCCCCCACAGCGTCTTCCAGAGGGCGAGGTTTCCAATCGTGGCGAAGAACAGTGCGGCGGCCCAGACCAGAACGATTGGATGGGACCGCGGGAAACGGAGGCATTGACGCACGAGCAGGTTCCGCGGAACAGGAGTGCGCGCAGTATCGAAACGGCCTTATCAGGAAGTTGTCAGGATTGCCGGGCTAGCCCAGCAGGATCACGCCCCACACCGCACCCACCATCAACAACGCGGTGGTCTGCGCGGCGCTGCCCATGTCCTTGGCGTTCTTGGACAGCGGATGCTTCTCCAGCGAGATGCGATCAACCACGGCTTCAATCGCCGAGTTGAGCAGTTCCACCAGCAGGCTGATGAAGCAGACCGCCAGCACCAGTGCCCGCTCGACCGTGCTGATGTCCAGCACGAACGCAGCCGCCATCAGCAGCGCGTGCAGCAGCAACAACTGGCGGAACGCCGCCTCGCCGCGAAAGGTGGCGATGAAGCCATCGCGCGAATGGATGAGGGTGTGGAAGATGCGGCTCAATCCGGTCTTGCCGTGCGGGTACTTGCCGCTGTCCTTGGGGTGCTGCATGCCGTCTCCAGAGCGGGGGAGCAGCCCGGAGCATGTGCAGCCCGATGTCAGGAATCCGTCAGATGCGGGGGGCGGGGCCAGCGCAGGGTGAACCGGCACCCCTGCCCGGAGGATTCCACGGTCATCGTCCAGCCCAGGTGCTCGACGATGCGCTGCACGATCGACAACCCCAGCCCCTCGCCGCTGTGCGCGCCACCGGGCACGAAGCGCTGGAACTGCCGTGGGTCGATGCTGGACGGCAGGCCGGGTCCGGTGTCAGCGACGATGAGTGCGGTGTCGTGGAGGGTGATCCGCACTTCGCCGCTTTCGGTGTACTGGCAGGCATTGCGCAGCAGATTCCAGATGATGCTGTGCGCCAGATCCGCGTTGGTGACCAGCACGGCGTCACGCCGGGCATCAAACGCAACGGTCACCGGCTTGCCGGAAAGCCAGGGCTGGCAGCGCTCCATGCAGGATTCGAGCAGCGGACGCAGGGCCACCGCGTTGCGCGGCACGGCGCCGGGGGCACGCGAGAGCAGCAGCAGGCAGGTCAGCTGGCGCTGCATCTCCTGGGTGGTGCGCAGGATGCGTGCCGCGCTGGGAACCAGGTGGCTGTCGGCCGGAAGCTGGCAGGCCAGCGTTTCGGCAGCACCGCCGATGATGGCCAAGGGCGTGCGCAGCTCGTGGCTGGCATCGCCGCTGAAGCACTGCTCGCGATGCAGGAACCGTTCGAGCTCGTCACTATGGCGGGCAAAGGCGCGCGCGAGCACGCCGATCTCATCGCGTGCGTCCTGGTAGGGAAAGGGCTTGTGGCCGTCCTGCACCGCATCGGCCAATCGTGTGATGGGCGCGATGACGTGGGTAGCGACCTTGCGGCCAATCAGGAAGGCGCCGAGTACGCAGACCGAAATGACCAGTGCCGCAAAGGCATTGATCAGGTGTTCCAGATAACCATAGGGTGCAGCGTCCTGCAGCAGGTAGTAACGTTGGCCACGACTGTCGAACACACGCAGGTGCCACTCGTTGGGCGCCTCTTCGCCGTGGTAGCCCGGGCCGTATTGGCGCAGCACGACAGGCACGTCCTGGGCATCGAACAGCTGGGTCCCTGGTGGCAGGGCGGGGCGTTGGCCACGATCCAGCGCGGCCTGCAGCCTTTGCACTTCGCCGTGCTGGGTCCGTGCGACGACAGCAGCCCGGACCTGGTCGTAGTCGACCTGTTCGGCCAGTACGATGAAGCCCATGGCACCGGCCATCAGCAGCACGAACGAGATCGTGATGCGGGTGCGCAGGCTCAGGCGGCGGTAGAGGGAGGCAGGGCTCACGCCTGCATGCGCCAGCCGACGCTGTGCACCGTGGTGATCAGCGCGGTGTCGAAGCTGCGGTCCACCTGCAGGCGCAGCTCATGGATGTGGGTTCGCAGCGCGCCGCTGTCCGGTGGCTCGTCGCCCCAGACCAGATATTCCATCTCCTGCTTGCGCACCACGGCGGGAGCTGCACGCACCAGGCACATCAGCAGCTTGTGCGACGTGGGCGTCAGCGCAATGCAGCGGCCTTGCCGCCAGGCCTGCGGCGAGCGCGTGTCCACCTGCAGGTCCTTCCACGCCAGCACGCTCTGGACCTGGCGCCCCTGTGCCCTTCGTACGAGGGCCTTGATCCGTGCATCCAGTTCCGTCAGCGAGAACGGTTTGACCAGGTAGTCATCCGCGCCCAGGGCCAGGCCCTGCACACGGTCTTCGACCGGATCGCGTGCGGTCAGCATCAGGATCGGCACCGGGTTCTGGAACTCCTGGCGCAGCTTCTGGCACAGCGTCATGCCGTCCAGGCGCGGCAGCATCAGGTCCAGCAGGATGGCGTCGTAGTCGTGCTGCGTTGCCCGGCGCAGGCCACTGGCGCCGTCGCGCGCGTCGTCCAGCACGTAGCCGAGCGGTTCAAAGAAGGCATACAGGTTGGCAACCAGCTCGGGGTTGTCTTCGATGATCAGCAGGCGGGTCATGGCATGCGTCCTTGCGCGTGGCCGAACTCTGCCCGATCGATGGCCGAATGCCAATGCCCTTGCTGAATGGATCGCGGCCTGGGTTCGGCCCGGTCAAGCGAGGTTCAATCGCCCGGGCTGCGTGAATCGCGGATCGAGTAGATCACCGAGAAGATCTTCCAGCCCTGCTCGGTGCGGACCAGCTGCCACATTTCCTTGCCCCAGTTGGTCTTCACCCCATCGTCGTGGAAGCTGTAGTCAAACGAGACCGAGGCCACATCGCCGTCCGTTTCGATCCTCGTGTTGGAGAACTTCTCCTCCTTCGGCTTCGGCGAGGCCATCGCCCCGTCGATCAGCGCGATGAAGTTGTTGGCGGGAATCTGCCGTGCCTTGATCGCATCGGGCTTGGCCTTGCGGATGTCCTGCAGGCGCACATCCTCGGAAACGAACTGCCAGCCGATGTCTTCCGGTTTGTCAGAGAAGAACAGGCCCATGTAGGTCGGCTTGTCCTTGTTGATCAGCGAGGTGCGGAACGCTTCGACCACCTGTTCGATCGCCTTGACGTCGGCGGGGGCATTCTGCGTGGCGTAGGCCGGCAGCCACGCCGGGAGCAACAGGGCGAGGGCGACGAAGCGTGCACGTGCGTTGGGCATCATGGGGTCCTGGGGAGGAATAGGGTGGCGCGGGCGCATCACCGCGCGTAGGTTCGCCAGAAGAGCACGTGGTCTTCGGTCCTGTTGATGGCGACGAAGACTGATTTTCCGGATTCGGGCGCGCAGCGAAAGACGCGATACGACGACTTGAGCGTCCCGTCGCCCGGCCACCAGTATCGATCGAACGCAACAGGATCACTGTCGTTGAATGTGGTTGCCTGGCAATCCGCAGGCAGCCGCAGTGGTATCGCAGGAGGCTTGGAGAAGGCCAGCGCGCTGGTGTTCGAGTCGAGGTCGTGTACCTCGCGCAGGTCGGTCGCCTCGTGGGGCACCCAGCTGGGAATCCATCCCTTGTTCACCATGTCGGAGTCAAGCGCCTCGCGCAGCGTGTCGAACGAACTGTCCATCACCAGGCCGCAGGCGCACAGCACACTGCAGAGCGTCACGACGATGGCGCGCCGGATCATTCCTTCAGGGCTGATCATCGTTGTAGTCCCCGCCGGGAAGCAGCCTGACCAGATCTTCCGGCGCCAGGCGCTTGAGCCGCTCTCGCAGTTCCAGTCCGTAGGGCCGGTCGTTGGATTCGGCATGGCGCTGCCCTTGGGCCCGCACCGCTTCACGACCAGACCGAGCTCCTGCGTGATCCTGCACTTCCGGCGCTTGCCTGCCATCGACGGGTGTCCCTGCGTTCGTCCTGAAACATCGGTCGGCGCACGCTAGCACGGTTGCCGGGAGCCGCAACAGGTCCGCTTGTCGTTGGGGTTTGACGTCGAAGAGAGTCTGCGCGGATGATGCGCGGGCGCGCGGCGCAGGAGGGGATCTGTCAATGAGGGCACTGATGTGGGGGCTTGCGGGCCTGTTCGTGGCGTACGTGGCCGGTTGCTCGGCGATCTCGGCGTGGCATTCCCACGCGCTCGCCTCGGTCCCGGTCGGGGCGAGCAGGGCCGAGGTACTGCGGGCGTTGGGGCCCCCTGACGTAGTGGAGCACGCCGGTGTTCCCTTTACCCGCTATGCCAGCCGTGGATGCAGTGGTCGCTGTGCGCACCGATGGTGGTATGAGAACCGGCTGGGACTGGATACCGAAGCCTGGTCGGTGGAACTGGATGCTTCCGATCGCGTGATCGCAACGTCGCGCCTGACATCACCGTAGAGGACCGCAGCAAGCGCATGCGTATCCATCGTCCTTTCATCTTCATCGCAAGCCTGGCCCTGGTGGCGTGGTGCACGTTGATGGGCGTACTGGTGCTCATCCATGGCTTCAAGGAGCAGGGCCTGCGCTGCGGCAAGCTGTGCTCACTGCAGATCTCCATCCGCCTGCTTTTTGGTGATCGAGGATTCGAATTACTGGTGGCGCTGGGGCTCTTTGCCGCAGCGCTGATATGCGGGTACATCGCGCTGCGGGAGGGCATGCATGGCGGGCCGCAGAGGCGGGCGGGGCGCCGTGGGCGCAGACACCGCCGACCGGGACGGCCCCGGTCGTAAGGTGTCTGCACCGATGTAAATCGCTGCGTGTGCGGACGCTGCAGGTCGCTTCAGCGATGCAGGGCGTCGATGATCAGCCCGGTGGCGATCTCCACCAGCAGGTACTCGTTATCGGACTGGCGCACCCAACGCCGGTCGCGGCCCGGTTCGCGCAGGTCATAGCGCGCGTAATCGTCTACCCAGTAGCGGCGGTCCACTTCGGCCCACGGCAGGCGCTCGCCACGACGCCAGGCCTTCTTCTGCCAACCCGGCGGCGGCGCATCGCGGTGGTGCGGGCCGCCTGCATGCGGCGGCGGGCCGTTGCCGCGGGCATGGTGCGGCGGATCGGCAAAGGCGGGCGCTACGGCGAGTGCTGCGGCCGAGCCCACGGCAATGGCAAGAAGACGTATGGATGTCATCGGGATGCCTCCGTCATGGCCGCGATATGCGGCGCTGCGAGCGCGAATATAGGGCAGGCTGTGTGAATGAATACGGGTGTGGACAGGGCTTTCATGAACAGATCGGGGAGCGGCTGCGGCTGCGAAGACGACGTCAGCGGGCCGCACCAACGGCGATGGCCCCTGCAGCCCAACCGCCCCCCAGTGACAGGAACACATCCATCTGACGGTCGACCCGCTCCGCGCGCGAGGCGGCCAGCGCTGACTCCGCATCTGCCAGCGCGGCCTGGGCCGAAAGCACATCGAGGAAATCGATCCTGCCGTAACGGTACAGCTGCTGCGCCTGCCCGGCGGCCCGCGCTGCATCCCCACGCGCCTGCGCCAGGCTGCGCTCGCGTTCAAGCTCCTGCGTGCAGGCAGAAAGCGCGGTCTCGGTCTGCCGCAGAGCCTGCAGCACGACGCCGTCAAAGGACGCGAGAGCGGCATCTGCATTGGCGCCGGCCGCCGCGATGCGGGCCTTGGCTACGCGGCGGTTGGGCCAGTGCCATGAGAGCAGTGGCCCGACGCTCACCCCTAAACCGTCGGCGGAAAGCAGCTGAACTCGCGTGCCTGCCGTACCCAGGGACCCGCCCAAGGTGACCCGCGGATAAAGGTCTGCGGTCTCTACGCCGATCATCGCCGTGGCTGCGGCAAGGCTGCGCTCGGCGGCACGTATGTCAGGGCGTCGTTGGAGCAGCTGCCAACCATCACCGACCGGCAGCGCCTGCTCCAGCTCCGGGGGGCGTGGGCAGGCTTCGGCCTCCCTGGGATAGTCCGCCGGGAGCCTGCCCATCAATGCGGCCAGTTCGAACAGTGCGGCCTGCCGTTCCGCCAGCAGGTGCGGTATCGCCGCCGCGCTGCGATTGACGGCTGCACCGGCACGGCTGACATCGAAGTCCGTTCCGCGTCCGCCTGCAGCCAGGCGTCGGGTTGCGTCCAGGGTGGCGCGCTGGACCGCCAGCACCTGCCGGGTTGCAGCGAGCGTGTGATTGCGGGTGCACACCTGGAGATAGGCACGGGTGACGGCCGCAGCGACGACCACGCGGACCTGGTCGCGTGCCGCAGCAACCGCCTCCGCGTCGGCGTTCGCGGCTTCGATGCCGCGGCGGATGCCACCTGCGAGATCCAGTGGATAGGAGAGGTGAAGGCCCAGCGCGTACGACTGCGGGGCGGCCGACGCCTGGGTGTAGCCACCGGCATGGGTGAGCGTGCCCGATGCATCCACGTCGGCCTGTACGGCACCGCGCGCGCGATACTCCAGCACGGTAGCGCTGGCGCGCCGAAGGTTGGCATCGGCGGCGCGCAGGTCGGTATTGGCCGCCAGTGCTTCGCGTACGTAGGCGTCAAGCTGAGGGTCGCCATACAGGTGCCACCATCGATCCGGTGGCGCGTCGTGGCTGAACGATGCGTCCTGGCCTGAGACGAACGCCCGCGCAGCCTGTTGTGAAGCTGCTACGGCGTTCGCAGGCAGGTGATAGTCGGGGCCGGATACGCAGGCCGTCAGGGGCAGCAGCAGGGCAAGCAGCCCACCACGTACTGTCCGCGCGCTCACTTGCAGGCTCCCGGTGCCGAGGGCGTGATGGTCACGTTCGCAGTGCGACCCACGATCAGGCGCGTATCCGGTGGCGCATCATCGATGCGGATGCGTACCGGGATGCGCTGTGCCAGCCTCACCCAGGTATAGGTCGGCGCTACGGCAGGCAGCAGGTTGTGCGTGCTGGAGCGCTGATCGTCGGCAATGCCGGCGGCGATGGTCTCCACGTGTCCGCGGACATCGCGGGTGTCGCCCATCAGCCGCGCCACGGCGGCATCGCCCTCGGTGATGCAGCCCAGTTTGGTTTCCTCGAAGTAGCCCTCGATGCGCAGGCTGCCGGTGTCGATCAGCGCCAGCGCCTGCGCACCGGGTTGCAGGTAGTCGCCCGCGTGCAGGTCCAGGTTGGTGACGATGCCATCGGTGCTCGCGCGCACCTCGGTGCGTTGCACGTTGAGCTGGGCAACGCGCTGTTCGGCCCGTGCCTGCGCCAGGGCGGCCAGCTCGGTATCGACCTTGGCGGCATTGCGTTCGCGTGTTTCCGAGGCGACCAGGTTGCCAAGTGCGTTGTCCCGCGTCGATTCGCGGCGGGCCAGCGCCAGCGTCGCGCGTGCGCTGCTGACCGCTGCGTCGGCCTTCTCAAGTGCTGCAGCGAAGCGCGGTTGATCCAGCACCAGCAGCAGTTGTCCGGCGCTGACCCGCTGGTTGTCGTGCACCAGCACCTGGGTGACCAGCCCCCCCATGTCCGACGCAACGCGCACCACATCGGCGCGCACCCGTCCATCCCGCGTCCACGGGCGTGTTTCGTAACGCTTCCAGATGGACAGTGCGGCGACGACAGCAATCGCGAATACAACCAGCGTAGCGCTCCAGCGCCCGATGACAGCAAGCAGGTGTTTCATTTCATTTCTCGAGCAGGGGCGAGAGCCGGATCATCAGCTCCGCCAGGATCACGAACAGGCACAGGCCCACCAGAGGTCGCGCGACGAACAGGCGGTACAGGCCGAGGCTGGCGAGCAGGCGCGAGGTCAGCATCGACAGCACCAGCGCGGCGGCGGCCACGGCGAGCAGGCCGGGAATGAGCACGCCATCAATGGAAAGATCAGAAAACATGAGGTCAGTGCCGAAGGGTGAGAGCAGGCGCCAGCAGGTCGCGGCGCAATCCGCAGAGCAGGTGCGACAGATGCTCACGATCATCCCCGCTGCTGGCCACTGCTGCCTCGCGCATGCGGTCGAGCAGTTCCAGAAGATGGGCGTCGACGCTGCGTGGCGCGTGGGCACGAACCCTGAAATGTGCGGCGACGCGTTCGATCAGCGCCGCATGAAGCACCCGGACCTGCGGGTTTTCCTGGCACTTGTCCAGTGCGCGGAGTTGGTTGGATGCACGTACCGCACGCACGTCCGCAAACAATGCCCGCAGGTCGTCTGCGGCACTGGAACCGCCCCGCAACCGGGGAGCGAGCAGTCCGATTCGATCCAGCATGCGGCTGAGCCAGGCCCGGGCCACGCCACCTTGTCCGGCGGCGTGTCGTGCGATATCCCGACGGATCGAACGCTCCAGCCGTGTGCGGTTGCGGCCCGCATCGGCGGTCTGGAACAGCTGCATGCTGCACAGTGCCACCGTCGTACCCACGAACAACGCAACGCTGTTGTTGAGTGCGCCGACGATGTTGACCGTATTGGTCGCGCCCAGTCCCGCGATGAGCGGAAACGTCAGCACCACGCCCAGCGCAGCCATGATGAAGGGTGGCCGGGCCAGGAACGATCCGCACAGCAGCAGCGCAGGCGCCAGCGCTGCAATCAGGCCGACGAAATCGGACAGCGCGGGGAAGATCAGCAGACCGTAAAGCAGGCCGACGCCAACGCCGATCAACGACCCCACCAGATAGCGCATGACATGCGGCGCAGGCGCTTCGATCGTGCCGAACAGCACGCACGCCGTGCCGATGATGGACACCGCCGTGGCGCCGTCCGACCAGCCGGTAACGATCCACAACACGCAGCTCAGCAGGATGCCGACGAACGCGCCCAGCGCGCTGCGCAGGGCAAGCCGATGATCCCGGTGAAGTACCGCACCCTGCGCATGTCGCGCAAGGCGGGCAGGTACATGCCGGCGCCAGTCGGGCCGGGCAGTGTGCAGCTCCGCCTGCAGTACGCGGCAATCGGCGTGGGCGAGGTCGAGCTCGGCCTGTTGCGCGGCGAGGCCGGTCTGCATCAGCTCGCGCCAGCCAGACGAATCCATCGCGCTGGCCTGTGATGAGCGCAGCCGTGCGAGGGAATCTTCCACCGCGCTGGAGAGCATCAGTACATCCAGCATCCGGTCATGCAGGGCGCGCAGGATCTGCACCTGGGCCACGCCGTGGGCGCTGTCGAAGGGCAGGTGGATCGACAGCACATGCAGCTCGAGCAGGTCGGCGGCCACTTTCGAGCGGTCCGTCGCCAGCACCGTGTCCGATGCACCGGCGCACATGTCGCGCGTCCATCGTTCCGCATCATCCAGCACGGCAGCAACCCGCGCGTGCACGCGCATCGAGACCCGGCGCGGCAGCACCAGCGCATGTACCAGCGTTGCGGCCAGGATGCCGATGGCGATTTCCTGCACCCGCGTGATGGCGATGGTGAACACGTCTGCCGGCACCATCACCGCAGGAAAGCCGATCAGGCTGGTGGTATAGCCGGCCAGCAGGAACGCGTACGCACGTGGCGTGCGGTCGAGCATTGCCAGGTACAGGCACAGCGCCATCCAGGTGGCGAGCGCGGCGCTCAGCACCAGGGGGGCATTGGCAAAATGTGGCACCAGCGCGACGGTGGCGATGGCCCCGCCCACGGTACCGAGCAGGCGGAACAGGCCGCGGCTCAGTGTTGCCCCGGAAAGGGGCTGCGACACCAGATAGACCGTCCCGATCACCCAGAATGGGCGATTCAGGCCGATCCGCAGGGAGACATACAGCCCCAGCGACGCGGCGAGCAGGCATTTGAGCGAGAACAGCAGCGCTTCCTGATCGGCTCTGAGGGAAGGGTTTTTCAACCGGGCAAATGCCTGGAACACGTGGGGACGGGCAGGGGTGGGGGAGTGCATGCGGCTCATGCTAGTGATCGGCCGCACTGGCGAATTTCGCTACAATGACAACCAATCGCTAAAACCGGTCAATGTGAGAATGGCTCGCATTTCGCTCCCCGGCTTTGACCTGGACCCGGACGAGACCGATCGCCCGGCGGTTGCCAGCCGCCTGCAGGTGGCCGAGCACGACGCGGAAATTCCGGTGCATGAGCACCGCAAGGGCCAGCTCATTCTTGCGCTGCATGGGGCGGTGACCTGCGAAGTGGCCAACGCGCTGTGGATCGTGCCGCCCCAGTGTGGCGTCTGGATTCCGGGCGGCATGCCGCACAGCAACCGCGCCACCGCCAACGCGCGCCTGTGCTACCTGTTCGTCGAGCCCGGCATCGTCGACCTGCCGGCGCAGTGCGTGACGCTGGCCATCTCGCCGATGCTGCGCGAGATGATCCTGCACCTGGCCGACGCGCCGCTGGACTATCCGCATGGCAGCCACACCGACCGGCTGGCGCGGGTGTTGCTGGACGAACTGGTGCAGATGCCGGCCGAGCATCTGTCGCTGCCGGTCAGCCATCACCCGAAGGTGCGGGCGTTGGCGGCGGCGCTGTCGGCGGATCCGGCAGATCGCAGCACCATCAGCCAGTGGGCCGTGCGCCTGGCCCTGGGCGAGCGGACGTTGACCCGGCTCATCGAACGCGAAACGGGACTGTCCTTCGGGCGCTGGCGGCAGCAACTGCACCTGCTCATCGCCATTCGGGAACTCGCCGCCGGTGCACCGGTACAACGCGTTTCCGAGACGCTGGGCTATGAGTCGGTGACGGCCTTCATCACGATGTTCAAGAAAGCGCTTGGCCTTTCCCCGGCGCGGTACTTTGCGGTGCGCCTGCGTGGGCAGTAGCGGGGAACAACGGGCGAAGCCGTTGCCTGGAACGCCTACTTCGAGGTGCCGGAGACCGATTGAATCGCGGCCACCACCGCAGCAGGAACTTCGCGCTGGAGGGTGTGGCCGGTTGCCAGGTAGCGGTGCGAGCCGCGCGTGAATCCCGAAAAGAGCAGGGCGTGCTGTGCTTTCCAGAGTGCCTTGCCCTCTGCGGTTTCCTCGAAGAACAGCGGTTCGGCAGCCAGCTGGGTTGCAGTCAGCAGCGCTACCGGCACGTCCGGCATCGTGCGCGGGGTTTCCGCACCGGGTGCATCCAGCTGTTCGGTCAGCACGGCGTAGTCGGCGGCCATGGCCGGCGGCAGCATCGCCCGCAGCTGGGCATCATCTGCCTGCACGCGGGCACTGTCGGCCTGCTTGAACGCATGGCGCTGCCCCATCGTGGCCGGGTCCACCAGCACCAGGCCCTGCAGGCGCTCCGGTTGGCGGCGTGCAAACTCCGTGGCCAGCAGGCCGCCATAGGAATGACCCACCAGCACCACGCTGCGACCGGGGGCGAGCGTATCGATCACGGCCGTGAGGTCGGCCAGATGCGCATCGATGCGCTTGGGGTGACCGTCGCTGCCGGACTTGCCGAGCCCTGCGCGGGCGTAGGTGATGCTGTGGTAATCGCGCCCCAGACCCGCAACCACCTCCTTCCAGGCACCCGCACCCTGCCCGAAGCCGGATTCAAAGACCACGGTGATCGGGCCGGCCCCGGTCTCTTCGGCCTGCAGCGCGTAGGCACCGCGATCCACCTGGATTTCCCCTGCGTGGGCGGTGCCCGCCGCGGCCATCACCGCGGCCAGCGCCCACATCGTCACTCGACTGCTCTTCATTGCCATTCCCCTGGGCCGTGACGCGTGCCGGCCCTTCCGATGGGTCAGGTCTGCAGCGGAGTGCCGTAGCCTGCCGACCTCGCGACAGGTCGTGCTGGTAATGTAGTGAGGTATAACACCGACTCCCTGTGCAGGAAGTCATGGGGACGGAGCGTATACCGCTGAATGGCGTTGGATGCTTGAATCTGTGATCGGTTACGCGACTCCACACTTGAATGTGTAAGCGTCCTCAACGATAAAGGCGGCATGTGGCAACTGCCGCATTCCGGACCAAGGACGATCCGATGCATGACGCGTGGGCACAGCTCCGCGTTCTCGTTCCCGCCGGCGCTGTGTTCGTCCAGGAAGGAGAACAGGGATGTTGGAACGACTGAAGACCATTTCGTGTGCCGTGCTGGCGATCATCGCCGTTGCCTGCTTCGCCCCTGCTGTGGCGCATGCGCAGGAAAGCAAGATCACCTGGCGCATTTCACAGCCCGGCGGCGATGCGACCCAGTACAAGACCCAGCAGGCGGCGGTGGCCGGCATCAAGAACCTGCCGGCGCCCAGCCCCTTCCCGCCGGAGTTCCAGTTCGGCTGGCAGTACGTCGACAAGATCAAGTCGAAAGTCGTGGACTTGAACGGAAACACGTCGATCACCTACTGGATGGGAAGGACGCAGCCCTCCGACCCTGACTGGACTTACTACGGCGCGGGTGATGGTGGCTTCCTGTCCGAAGAGGAAGTGCTGGAAGCGCTCATTGCAGACTTGCAGGACATCAATCCCCAGTGTCCTGGGGAAACTGCTGTGCCGGAAGGAGAATGGGGCCCAACTGCTCCAGGGATGGACGGAATTTCGGAGGTCAGGGAGTACCGGGTCACCGGCATGCTGGGCAGCAATTCGGCGGAGTCTCCGTGCGTGCCCTTCGACGCAGGAACGACAGGGCTTGCTCGCATGCGACGCTTGAACTGCCCGATCCCCTTCACGCAGTGGTCCAACACACACAACGCCTGCGTCAGCGAAGAATTCGTTGCAACCATTACCTCGAAGTCGCAGAAGTGCGACAAGGACAGCGCGGGTCCGAGTTGTCCCTCGACAGAAAAAGGTGAGGAGGCAAACAACGCGCCTTGCGACGGCACCGTAGGCAATCCGTGCGACGTCAAAACGGGCGAGAAATACGAAATCGCGCCGGACTTCGATCTGGGCTGGATCGCGCTGACGCGCTTCTATCACTCCGGCATCTCGACCTCATCCGGTGGCTTCGGTTATGGCTGGACCCATTCGCTAGGCGCCCACTTGGCACTGGATGGCGTTGACAGTGTGGGCATCATTGAAAGTACTGGTTTCCAGCGTGCATTCAAGAAGGTCGGCCAAGCCTATGAGGCGGACGACGACAGTGGCGATCGTCTGGTCCAGAACGGCAACTGGACACTGTACTCGAAGGGCTCCATCTCGACCTTCGACGCGGACGGGCGTCTGGCCGCCAAGCGCTTCGCGGATGGCACGTCGCTGACCTATATCTACGACGACAGCGACCGCCTTGCGGCCGTTACCCACAGCAGTGGCCGCACACTGGAGTTCGTCTACCAGTCCAACGACTATGAGGCGCTGATCAGTTCGGTGCTGGTCGAAGGCATTTCGCTCGCCACCTACACCTACACACCGCAGAACCAGGTCGCCACGGTGACCTATGCGGGTGGCGGTGTGCGCACGTATCACTACGAGAACCAGGCTTTTCCCCAGCACCTGACGGGTATCACCGCCGAGGACGGTCGCCGCTACAGCACCTTCACCTACGATTCCATCGGCCGTGTGATTTCCAGTCAGCATGCCGGCGGTGCCGATGGCGTGACACTGGCCTACAGCCCCAATGGTGGTGCGGTGGTGACCGACGCGCTGGGGCGGCAGACCGACTACACCCTTACACCCGGCGGCGATAGCGCTCCGTCGCGCAAGGTGACCGGCCTGACGGATTCGCAGGGAACCGTCAGCCGAACCTACTACGACCAGAGTGTCGACTTCCGCCGGCGTCTGGATACCTACACCGATCGCCGCGGCATCCAGACCAAGCACACCTATGCGCAGGGCCCCGACCCGGTGAGTGGTCGTGCCGTCAGCATCCATACCGTGACCGAAGCGTTCGGCCTGCCCGAGCAGCGGGTGGTGACCACGGCGCGCGACGTCGAAATCAATGCGGTACTGACCACCCGCATCGGCAATCGTGAAACCCGAACGTCCTTCAATACCCGGCGCCAGCGGACAACCAACACGGTGACCGACACCGCGTCCGGTCAGACGCGCATCACCAGCTACACCTACTGCGAAGCCGCTGATGTGGCAGCGGCAGGCAGCTGCCCGGTGGAGGGGCTGCTGAAGAGTGTGGATGGCCCGCGCACGGATGTGGCCGATGCCGTTACCTATGCCTATTACTCGGCGGATGATGCAGGGTGCGCGATCGGAGGCGCCTGCACCTATCGCAAGGGCGACCTGCGCAGTGTGACCAATGCGCTGGGCCAGACGGTCGAGACCCTGGCCTACGACGCACTCGGAAGGCCGCTGTCGGTCAAGGACGCCAACGGCGTGGTGACTGATTACACCTACCATCCCCGCGGCTGGACGACCTCAATCACCGTGCGCGGCGCGACCACTGCCGAGGATCGGGTCACCCAGCTGAGCTACTGGCCAACCGGCCAGGTGCAGAAAATCACCGAGTCGGATGGCAGCAGCGTGTCCTACGTCTACGATGCTGCGCTGCGCTTGACCGACATCGAGGACAACGCGGGCAACACGATTCACTACACGCTGGACAACGCCGGCAACCGCCTCAAGGAGGACACGCTGGATACCGGCGGCACCCTGCGCCGTACCCTGGCACGGACGTTCAACACGCTCGGTCAGCTGACCGCACTGAAGGACGCGAGCAATCACGCCACAGGCTTCGCCTACGATGCCAACGGAAACCCGCAGACGATCACCGACGCACTGCAGCGCGTGACCAGCCAGCAGTATGACCCGCTGAACCGCCTGGCGCAGACGCTGCAGGACGTCGGCGGCGTCGCGGCGGAGATCCGCAGCCAGTACAACGCGCTGGATCAGGTCACCCAGGTCACCGACCCGAAGGGCCTGCACACCACGTACGCCTACAACGGGTTCGGCGATCTGACCGGTCAGGTCAGCCCGGACAGCGGCGCCAGCAGCTTCACCGTGGACGCCGCCGGCAACCGCAAGACGGCTACCGATGCACGCGGCGTCACCGCCACCTATCACTACGATGCGCTCAACCGCCTGATCGGCATTGCCTATCCAGACCCCAATCTGGACGTGGGCTACAGCTATGACGTGGCACCGACTGCCTGTGCCACCGACGAGCGCTTTGCCAAGGGACGCCTGGGGCAGGTGCTGCATGCCAATGGCAGCACCCAGTACTGCCATGACCGCTTCGGCCAGGTCACCCGCAAGGTGCAGACCGTCAATGGTGTGGCCAGCACACTGCGCTATGCCTACAGCAAGTCGGGTCGCCTGACTGCGTTGACCTACCCCGACGGCAGCGTGGCCGACTACGTGCGCGATCCCCAGGGGCGCATCAGCCAGATCGGCCTGACTCGGCCCGGCCAGGCACGCCAGATCGTGGTGAACAACGTGACCTACGCGGCCTTCGGACCGGCGACCGGTTGGACTTATGGCAACGGCCGCCAGTTGCAGCGCCCGCTGGACCTCGACTATCGCCCGCAGGCGGTGCACGACCCGGCTGCAGGCGGCCTGTCGCTGGGCTACGGGTATGACCCGGTCGGCTCGGTCACCGAGCTGAAGAACGGCACGGGCTCGACGGTGCTGGCCAAGTACGCCTACGACACGCTGGGCCGCCTGACCCAGACTCAGGACGGCGCGACCGGCACGCCGATTGAAACCTATGCCTATGACGCCACCGGCAATCGCACCGCGCTGACCACCTCGGCAGGCACCGTCAGCTACACCTATCCCGCAACCAGCCACCGGCTGACCGCCGTGGATGGCGAAGCGCGCACCCAGGACGCGGTGGGCAACACCACCCGCATCGGCAGCAAGACGTTCACCTACAACGATGCCAACCGCATGAACGCGGTGAAGCAGGGTAACGCCACACTGGAGAGCTACGGTTACAACCACCGCGGCGAACGCGTGCTGCGCACCCCGACTGGTGGCGCTGCACAGATCACCCTGTATGACGAAGCAGGGCAATGGCTGGGCAACTATTCGGCCACCGGCCAGGCGCAGCAGCAGGCCATCTGGTTGGACAACTATCCGGTGGCGCTGATCAATGTGCCTGGTACCGGCGTGCCGGAACTCGCTTATGTCCAACCAGATCATCTGGGCACACCGCGCGTGGTGATCGATCCGGTCCGGAATGTCGCGATCTGGGAGTGGAGCAACAAGAGCGAGGTATTCGGCAACCAGATTCCAAGTGCCGATCCGGATGGCGATGGTGTGGCGTTCGAGCTGGCGCTGCGCTTCCCGGGGCAGCAGGCCACGGATGCGAGTGCGTTGTTCTACAACTATCAGCGGGAATACGACCCGGTGGTGGGGCGGTATTCGCAGAGTGATCCAATTGGGCTTGGTGGAGGTGTTAGCACCTATACCTATGCAATCGGCAATACAATTTCGCACGTTGATCCACTGGGTTTGAAAGACTCCCAGCCTGGAGTGACTGTGACAGAAACTGGCGCATATACGGTCGATTGGCGCTATTACGTGAATAGGACATTGGAAGCTCTTGGCTTTCCGGGGGCATTTGTCGCGGGAGCCAGCGACTTCGGCGGGCAGTATGCCAATCAATGGTCAGCCACACACGTGGTTGGTGGGTCTCATAACGGATGGGTTGGCCAGGATAAGTACTTCCACTGCATGGCGAACTGCGAGGCTGCACAGAAGGGTATGGGCGGATCAGCTGCTGCTCAGTGCATAAGCAACGGGCGCGAGTGGTTCGATCAAAGCGTCAAGGGCGACTCTGCCGCTGACTCCGCTGCGGATCAGTTGGCAAATCGCCTCGGACGATCATCTGGACAAATGAGTCGTACGGGGAGTTGCTCGCAGATGTGCGGGAGCTATCGTCCCGGTGGAAACTTCCCCTACTGATGATTTGGACGCCTCAAATGTACGCTCCCAAGCTGCTCCCAGTCGTGATGCTGTCAATCGCACTTTCTGGTTGCATGGAAGTTGCCAGCACCGAGTATGCAGACCGCAATCAAGCCGTCTCAAGACAAGCAATCGGTGAATCGAAATGGTTGCCTTCATGGTTGCCTGAGGACGCAGTCAACATACGCGAGTCGCACGACATGGACACAAATGAATCGTGGCTGGTTTTCCGCCTGACCAGCGGGGTTCTTGCTTTGCCCGAAGAATGTAGGCTGGTGAGCAAGCCGGAGATGTCCGACGTGCGAGTCATGCGGAGATTTCCTCCGTTTGCCCGCAACGCGTGGTCGCGAGCGTCAAGCTATGGCGGCAAGTTCTATCTGTGTCCGGAGGGAAATGCTGGCCGCTGGGTCATGCGCGATGAAGAGCTGGGCCTTGTTTACAGCGGAATAAAGTTATAGGTGGCTGGGCGGTCTCACCTAGTAAGCGAAATGCGTGAGTGGCACGTGGCGATCTCCTTTCCCGGTGCCTGATTCGGCACTTTCCGGCCGAGCGTCGTGTGGGTTCGGGTATGTGTCAAATCGACCTTGCCACTTGTCCGTGTTCACGAATGGGAGGGCCGCGTAAGAAGATCGGATGGTCCGGCAAGCTTCAAGCACCCAGGCGTTCGGCAGGAAGATTGCTGGGCCGCGGTGACGACTGTGCGGGAGGACCTATGGGATATCGGCTCCATGGTCTATTGTGGCTGCAGCGCAGGCGGTGGATAGAGGCGAAGGGAAATGAAAGACAAACTGAGAGAAAGAGAGGCGCTGTCGCCAACTGGCTTCTATGACCGATACTATGCGGAGAGTGGCCTGGATCAGGAAATCGTAGTGGAGCTGCTGGAGCATGTTGCAGACGAGCTTCGTTTGCCCTCCGGGAAGCTCCGTCCTGGAGATCGATTTTCGAAGGAACTGTCGCCTGGTGAAGCTCATGGTTGGGACTCGGGGTATGGGGTGTTGATATTCGAGCTTCAATCGCTCGCAAAAAAAACGTGGTATTGCAGTCGATCGGCGGGTGGATTCGCTCGACGACTACATTCGTATCATGGCGGGTATCTATTGATGAGATTGATGCGTCCCTGAATGGCTATCGGCGTGAGACGTCGCAGTGCGTACTGAGGATTCGGGGATGCCAAAGTGAGGTGTGCCGCCGCTGTCATTACCGGTCTGGTTCTGGCGGGCTGTGCAACATCGGGTGGCGATATGGTCGTGCGCGTCTCGGGAAGCGTGCCGCCAGGTCAGGGTGACGTTCGCGCTCTAGATTGTGAGCTGAGTATGCTCGGGAAGGACGAAGGTGTAGTTTCGTCGAAACCGGTTGGAAGCACATTCTCGGTCCCCATGATGGTCGTTGCAGGGCCGGAACCCAGAAGCTACCAATTCGCCGTCGAATGCAGGGACGGTCGAAGGTTCGCATCCAAGGAAGTACAGATCAGTAGTCGGCGGTCCTATGCCCGGGATCTCAATCTTGGGGAGCTTCAGGAGCGGTGACCGGCGATCGTCCTCGCGCATCCCAGAGCTCTGATGGGGAATCTAGTCCATGAGATTCATTTACGTGTTGCTCTTCATCCTTCTCACAGGTGCGGCGCTATTTTCATTTCGCAAACTCCAACGAGGTGAGCTGGGCGAGAAGCCGGTTTATGCCGCTTTGCAAAGCGCCGAGCTGGAGTACAGACGCCAGCCGGTTGGCGACCTGATCTATGAAGAAGGGGGCGGGCATCTGCTCGCCGGGTTCTCTGTAGACGCGCAAGCGAGGGTTTGGGTTGCGTTGGACACAACGAGGGACAATGGGGATCTGTTTGTCGTCCCTATGCACGGGGAACAGAGAATCTCTTGTCAACTCGTCGATCAGCTGGTGTCGGCCAATGTTGGATCAGCACAGGCTAGGCACGCGTTGAAGGCGTCTTGCGTGAAGTAGGGCGTTGCGAGGCTGAAGAAATTCCCCGTACACGCCGCAGCAATGATGACGGCGGTGATTCGGTCGTTCTGTTGTATAGGTTTGGGGGGATTCCAGTAGATGAAGGATTTCAACGCGCTCGAATGGTGTGACGCCACGTTGCTGGCTATCAACATCGATAGAAGGAATCCAGGCGTATGCGATGAGGTAAAGGTCCACGTGCGCTGGCCGGACGGTCGGGAGTCAATCGTTTGCTTCCCGGAAGCGTACGGGTGCTCTGCGCTCATGAACTTCGGCGTACTGGGGGAGGAGGGAATAGAGTTCGCCAGGGTCGACGATGACGAGCCGGGACTCGCTGATCTCCTTGATCGTTGGAAGGCGGTCGGCTATCCGTTGTCCGGCCTGAAGTGTTTCCGTATCGAGACCACCTCGACCGGAAGCGTCATTCTCATCTACGCCAGAACATGGCGGATCGAGCATCTGCCGATGGCGGATGCAGTGCCCTGAAGGACATCCCGTGCCCAGATTCCTCACCCCCGACGAGGTTTCTCTCATCCACAGGCTGCTGCCCGAGACGACCGAGCTGTCCGAACGGTTGTTGAAGGATCTGGCGCTCGCCCAGGTGGAGGACGTGGAGGTCGTCGGATTCGGGGGCGTGGTGTTCCTGTCCAGCACGACCCGGCTTTTCGGCAGTGACATTGCTACGGCCATGCTTGCCGATGCTGACGGCGTGCCGGTGAGAGTCACCCTGTGCCTGGATAATCACGATCAGCTCTTCGAGCTGGAGCTGTGGAAGGTGGACTTCTCGCCGATCATCGGCGTCGATCTGAGAAGCGCTTTCAGCGAGCACTGACGCCTGTTGAAGGCGGTCCTCACTGAAGGCCGTTGCGCATGGCGTTCACCCTTCGGGCTGCAGCCGCCCCACCGCCTGCGCGCACAACGACTGGCAGGCCATCACCAACCCCTCCATCACTCGGTCGCCCACGTATTGCTCGGGTTCGCCGTTCTGGCGGGTGCGCTCCGCCGCCAGCAGCATTTCCAGCACCACCCGCAATCCACTCAACGCGCAATCGGCATCGGCCAGGGCCAGGCAGCGGCCGGGCAGTTGATGCCGCTCCGGCCAGGGTTGTCCGTCGGCTGCCGCACCGGAGCCGATGCGGTGGAGATTGGCAATGAAGGTGTTCCTGTCCACTGTTGGCGCAGCCTGTGGCGAACCGTCGTCGCCGGCGGTGCTGCGGTAGGCGTGCAGATGCGGGAAGTCCGATTCGTTCATGGCAAGGCTCCGTGCAGGGCAATCGGTAGCCGCCACCCGAAAGGTGGCGGGCGGTACGTGGTTCGAATCCGGGTTGGCCTCAAGCCGGCGGGCGCGAACGCCCCCAACGCACCGCCCGCCATAGCCGGCAGACGGATTGCCAGCCGGCGCCACGGAATGTGGACGCCGACTGGCAAGCGCAATCACTCAGGACCAACTCGGGATTCGAAACCCGGCCACCCTTTTCCGGTGGCACGCCATCTGAGCCCCTGGCGCTGTGCAATGCCAATCAGAACAGTTGCAAACATCACTCGATTGGAGACGCTTTCGGCATTCTCCCACGCTGTTAAGCACCGCCAGCGCTAGCTGGCGCGGCGGTCCGCCCGCACCGTGCAATCTGCGACAGGTGTCGAGGTTGGGGGGCGTTAGGGAACAAGGGGGGAGGGGCGATGACGACAGGCTCTGAAGGGAAGGGCCTGAGTCGAGCATGGCCCGCCTCTACAAGCGTCAAAGCGTGATGTGCGACTCGGGTTGACGTTCCCAGCCACCAAGCGCAGGCTTGTTCAGCACGTTTCCTAAACAGAAGGAGACTTATGACCGCGACCGCTTCGCTGCACCCAACCCCCGACACCCAGGGCCGTTCCCGCCTGTGGAGTGTGTTCTGGCTGCAGGGCGTCATTCCCAGCAACATTCTGTGGGCGGTAGCCCTCTGGGCCCTGGCCAACCAGCGCACCACGCTGCTGCTGGGGGTATTTGCCGTGCTGCTGCTTTATACCGGCTGGATCATCCCGGCGGTCTGGCGGGCGGCGCCCACCGCGCACAACCCCAACCTGGGCGTGGCTGCGCGCGGGTTGACCGTGGCCTGGGGGCTGAACACCGTGCTGGTGATCTTCTTCCTGACCCTGCAGCTGGTGGCTCAATAGAACTGAACGGGCTCGCCGCCACGGTCGAAGGCGGCGAAGCGGCCGATCTGACCGACATGGATGGCGTTGACCATCAGCTTCAGCGGGCGCGCGGCTTCGTCGCTGTTGGGTGCGAAACCGCCTCTGCCATCCAGCGCCGCCACGAACACCAGGTCCCAGTCGATGCCGGTGGTGGTCGACTCGGCCGCCAGCGCCTGGAAGCTGGGCACCTCGGCCGGCAGCTTGTCCACGCACAGCACCGGCGACAGGGTGCCGCCCTCGCGGCGGTCATGCCGGTCGCGCTGGTCGCTGGTGGGCGAATCGGGCAGCTCGGCGCGCACGAACACGAACAGCAGGCGTTGCGGTTCAGCCTGCTCGCCGGCGGCATGCAGCAGTTGCTGGAAATCGTTCATCATCATGAGGGTTGTCACACGCCCGCTGCACGGAAAGCCGCATGCTGCCACAACGCCTGCCGCGCGGGGCCGAACGCGATTGATTTAAGTCATGCCCATGGAACTGAAGGCCGCGTACTCTGGCAATCGTTCCAGCAGGCGAGGGTATCCGGGCCGTTCCGGGCACAGGCAAGACGGTGGAGCAACAAGGTGGACCAGCCATGAGCCAACTCACCGACGGTTTCGGACGCAGCTTTCCGTACCTGCGCCTGTCGTTGACCGAAGCCTGCAACTTCCGTTGCAGCTACTGCCTGCCCGACGGTTACCAGGCCGATGGCCGCCCGCGCTTCCTGCAGGTGGATGAAATCTCGCGCCTGGTGCGTGCGTTTGCCGCGCTGGGCATGAGCAAGATCCGCCTGACCGGCGGTGAGCCCAGCCTGCGCAAGGACCTGGACGAGATCATCGCCACGGTTGCGGCGGTGCCGGGCATCCGCAAGGTGGCCATCACCACCAACGGCACGCTGCTGCCGCGGCGCCTGCCGGGGTGGCACCGGGCTGGCCTGACCGCGCTGAACGTGAGCATGGACAGCCTGCAGCGCGAACGCTTCAAGACCATCACCGGGCACGACCGCCTGCCGGAGATCGAACAGGGCCTGGCCCTGGCGCAGGCGCTGGGCCTGCCGGCGATCAAGCTCAACGCGGTGCTGCTGCGGGGCCTGAACGACGACGAGCTGCCGCAGTGGATGGAGTACCTGCGCGATCGCCCCTTCAGCGTGCGCTTCATCGAACTGATGCGCACCGGCGACAACGAAGCCTATTTCCAGCGCCACCACCTGCGTGCCGACGTGGTGATCGAGCAGCTGCTGGCCGCTGGCTGGCACGAGCGTCCGCGCGCCGCCGATGCCGGGCCCGCGCGCGAGTTCGGCCACCCCGACCATCGCGGCAGCATCGGCATCATCGCCCCGTATTCGCGTGACTTCTGCAAGGGCTGCAACCGCCTGCGGGTGACCGCCAAGGGCGACCTGCGGCTGTGCCTGTTCGGCGAGTTCGGCGTGCCGCTGCGCCCGCTACTGCAGAGCGACGATGACCATGACGCACTGCTGGCACGCATCACCACACAGCTTGGCCTGAAAGCGGCCGGGCATGGACTGCACCAGGGCCAGACCGGGCTGACCCCGCACCTGGCCTCCATCGGAGGATGAGCAACACGATGAGTGGGGAATTGAATGCGGCCTTCCATATGGCCGATGTCCGCGACAAGCGCATCACCCGCCGCCGTGCGGTGGCGGTGGGCGAGCTGCATGCCGGTCCGGTGGCCTATCCGCTGATCGTCGAGCGCCGCCTGCCCAAGGGCGATGCGCTGGTGATGGCCGAGATTGCCGGCCTGCAGGGCGCCAAGATGGCCTCGATGCTGATGCCGCTGTGCCACCCGCTGCCACTGGAACTGGTGCAGGTGTTCTGCGCGCCGGTGCCGGAACGGCAGGCGATCCGCGTGTGGTGCGAGTGCGCCAGCGAGGCGCGCACCGGCGTGGAGATGGAGGCACTGGCCGGCGTCAACGCGGCGCTGCTGACCCTGTACGACCTGAGCAAGCCGGTGGAACCGGCCCTGCGCATCGAAGGCATCCGCCTGCTGTTCAAGGAAGGCGGCAAGCGCGGTGTCTGGCTGCACCCCGACGGCATGGACGATGCCGAGCGCGCGCGTTTCAAGCCGCGTGCGCCGAAAGGCCTGGAGGGCGCGGCCTGCGCAGTGATCACGCTGAGCGATCGCGCCAGCGAGGGCACCTATGACGATATCTCTGGCCCGACCCTGGTGACCGGCCTGAAAAAGCTGGGCGGTGAGGTCGTGGCCGCCGAGGTGTTGCCTGATGGCATCGAGCCATTGGCGGGCCGCCTGCAGGCCTTGGCCGCCGAGGGCGTGCGCCTGTGCCTGTGTACCGGTGGTACCGGGCTGGGCCCGCGTGACCTGACGCCGGAGGCGCTGCGTTCCTTGAACGCGCGGCCGGTGCATGGCCTGGCGCAGATGGTGCGGGCACTGAGTGCACAGCACACGCCGATGGCCTGGCTGAGCCGCGCCGAGGTGGTGCAGCTGGGCAACATGCTGGTGTTTGCATTGCCTGGCAGCCCGAAGGCGGCGGCGCAGTGCCTGGATATCCTGGCGCCGGTACTGGGCCACGCCCTGGCGATGGTCGAGGGTGGTGGCCACTGATGATTGCCTACAGCGATGCCTTGCAGCACCTGCTGGACGCGGCCACGCCGCTGCCGGCCGAGCGCCTGCCGCTGCATGAGGCCGGCGGCCGTACCCTTGCCAGTGACATCCACAGCGGGCAGTCGTTGCCGCCGTTCGACAATTCGGCAATGGACGGCTTCGCGCTGCGCGCCAACGGCGCGACATTCGAGGCCGGTACCGAATTCGCGGTGCAGGGCTGGCAGGCAGCCGGCGATGCCGGCGCCGAGGGCGGCGAGGGTGCCTGGGAAATCATGACCGGTGCGCGCATGCCGTCGGGGCTGGATACGGTGGTACCGGTCGAGAATGTGGAGATCCTCGCCAGCGAGGAGGGACGCCCGACCCGCATCGCCCTGAAGGCATCGGTGAAGCCGGGCCAGCACGTGCGCCTGCGCGGCCAGGACGTGAGCGAAGGCGAGCGCGTGCTGCAGGCCGGGCAGGTGCTGGATATCAATGCGCGCACCCTGCTGCATGCCATCGGCGTGGGCCAGGTGGCGGTGGTGGCACGGCCGAAGGCTGCGGTGATCGCCACCGGCAAGGAGCTGGTGACCGAGGCGGCGCAGACGCTGGAGTCCGGGCAGATCCGTGACAGCAACCGGCCGTATCTGGTCGGTCGCCTGCAGGCCGCCGGTGCCGAGGTTGTCTGGCAGGGCACGGTGGGCGACGACGTGGCCGCGTTCAATGCGGTGCTGGATGAAGCGCTGGCCGCTGGCGCGCAGGTGCTGATCAGCACCGGCGCGGTGTCGGCCGGGCGCTACGATTTCGTTCCCGATGCGCTGCGCGGCCGTGGTGCGCGCATCGTGTTCCACAAGGTGGCGATCCGCCCGGGCAAGCCGCTGCTGTTCGCGGTGCTGCCCAATGGTGCGCTGTATTTCGGACTGCCGGGCAACCCGGTCTCCGCTGCCGTGGGCCAGCGCTTCTTCGTCGAGCCGGTGCTGCGCCGCCTGCTGGGGCTGGCACCCGAGCAGGTGCTGACGTTGCCGCTGCAGGCCGACGTGCGCACGCCGCCGGGCCTGCGCTTTCATGCGCGGGCCCGGGTGGAAGTGGACGCGCAGGGCCGCCTGAGTGCCCGCGTGCTGGGCGGGCAGGAGTCGTTCCGTTTGATGTCCATGCTGCAGGCCAACGCCTGGGTGGTGCTGGACGGCGAGGGCGGTCTCGCCCCTGCCGGCACGCTAGTGCGCGTGCAGGGCTGGGGTCATCAGGACCCGGTGCAGCTGGCGAGCCAGGAGCCGTGATGAGACAGGTGAATCTGCAATTGTTCGGTGCGTTTTCCGATCTGGATGCCAGCCGCGAGATCGCCGTGGATGTAGCCGGTGGCACCGTGGCCGATCTGCGCCAGGCGCTGCGCGAGCTGCTGCCGTTGCGTTGGCCGGGTTTCCGCGCGGGCCTGCTGGACTACTCGGCATTCGCCGATCAGCAACGCGTGCTGCGCGACCACGAGGCGCTGCCCGACGATGGCCGGGTGGCGATCCTGCCGCCGGTGAGCGGGGGCTGAGCGATGAGCGAGACGATCATCGCCAAGGTCGTGGACCGCGCGCAGGCGGCAATCGATCCGGCCGAGGGCATCGCGGCGGTTTCCGATACGGGCTTCGGCGGCATCGACGTGTTCATCGGGAAGGTGCGCGACGTCAACGTGGGCCGGCGGGTGACCGGGATCACCTACGATCTGTTCGAACCGCTGGTGCTGAACGAATTCAAGCGGCTGGCCGCCGAGGTCGAAGCCACGTTCGGTCCGAAGCTGAAACTGTATGTAGCGCATGCCAAGGGCCGGCTCGGCATCGGCGATGTGGCGGTGGTGGTGGCCGCCGGCAGCCCGCACCGTGACGAAGCGTTCCGGGCCTGCCGGCATTTGATCGAGGTGGTCAAGCACCAGTGCCCGATCTGGAAGCAGGAGCATTACGAGGACGGCGACAGCCAGTGGAGCGAAGGTTGCAGCCTGTGCCATGCCGACAGCGAACCCGGCCATGACCATGCACACGATCACGAACATCCCCATTGATGGCATCGTGCTGGCCGGCGGCCTGTCCAGCCGGATGGGCCGCGACAAGGCGCTGCTGCCCTGGCACGGCCGCACGCTGCTGGAACACATGCGCGGCCTGCTGCTGCAGGCCGGCGCCGGGAGGGTATGGGTGAGCGGTGACTATCCGGCCTTCGGTGGCATCCCAGATCAGATTGCGCGCTGCGGCCCACTGGGTGGGTTGCACAGCGTGATGCAGCAGATGCCCGATAGCCAGGCCTGGGTGGTAGCGGTGGATACCCCGTTGCTGGCGCCACGGCTGCTGCAACGGCTGGCTGCCGAGGGGCAATGCGCATGCACGATCTTTGACGGGCATCCCTTTCCCATGCGGCTGAATGTGGACAATGCCACTCGTAGCGCGCTGGCCGCGATGCTGGATGATCCACAGGGGCCGCGCTCGGTAATGGCCTTCCAGCGCCGCCTGCAGCTGCACGCGCTGCAGCTGGAAAGCGTTGACGAAGCCTGCTTGGTCAACTGCAATACCCCCGAACAATGGGAGGATGTTGCGTCATGAAAGTGCAGTTGCAGGACCAATCGGTACGGCTTCGCCTGGACGAGGCCGAGCTGGCGCGCCTGCTGGCCGGTGAATCGGTCGAGAACATGACCCGCTTCGGCGGTATCGAAGGCTGGGGCATGGCGGTGTCGCTGCATGGCGGCGAGCAGCCGGTGCTGCTCGATGGTGGCACCTTCTGCCGCCTGGTACTCCCGCGCCCGGCAGTCGAGGCATTGGCGGCACGGCTGCCGTGCCGGGATGGCCTGCCATTCGACATTGCCCTGGAAGATGGCAGCCGGCTTCAGCTGCAGTTCGATGTGGACGTGCGCGACAGCGTGCGCCAGCGCGGGGTGACACGCCGCAGCACCGCTTCATCGGTTTGACATTTGTCAGGGGCAGAGTGGAAACCGGTCCCTGATTGATCCAGATCAACCCCGTCGTCGGTGCTGCGCGGCCTAATGGCTGCATGACGACGGGTCACAACTTGAAACGCTGTACCCACGTCATTCCACAGCCTTGGAGCCATGTATGACCGTCGGTAGCGATCCTGTTGTCCGCAGCACTGCCAGTCCCGGTCGCGTCATCAGCGACTGGACGCCGGAGGACCCCGGCTATTGGGAGCGCACCGGCAAGCGGGTCGCCACCCGCAACCTGGTGATCTCGATCCCCTCGCTGCTGCTGGCCTTCTCGGTCTGGGTGCTGTTCTCGGCGGTGTCGATCAGCCTGCCGAAGATCGGCTTCAACTTCAGTACCGACCAGTTGTTCTGGCTGGTGGCGCTGCCCAGCCTGTCCGGCGCGACCCTGCGCATCTTCTATTCGTTCGTGATCCCGATCTTCGGCGGCCGCCGCTGGACCGCGCTGTCGACTGCCTCGCTGCTGGCGCCGACGCTGTGGCTCGGCATTGCGGTGCAGGACCCGGCCACGCCGTACTGGGTGTTTGTGGCCATCGCGATCCTGTGTGGCTTTGGTGGCGCGAACTTCTCGTCGTCGATGTCCAACATCTCCTTCTTCTACCCCAAGCAGAAGCAGGGCCTGGCGCTGGGCCTGAACGCCGGCCTGGGCAATGTGGGTGTGTCGGTGGCGCAGGCGGTGATCCCGCTGGTCATCACCGTGGGCGTGTTCGGGGCGCTGGGTGGTGCACCGCAGCCCACGGTGGAGGGTGGGGCGCCGCTGTTCCTGCAGAACGCCGGCTTCATCTGGGTGCCGGCCATCGCGCTGTGCGCCATCGCGGCCTGGTTCGGCATGAACGACCTGACCAGTGCCCGCTCGTCGTTCTCCGAGCAGGCGGTGATCTTCCGCCGCAAGCACAACTGGCTGATGTGCTGGCTGTACATCGGCACCTTCGGTTCCTACATCGGTTTCTCGGCCGGCTTCCCGATGCTGGTGAAGAGCCAGTTCCCGGACGTGAACCCGCTGGCCTACGCCTTCATCGGCCCGCTGCTGGGTGCACTGATGCGCTCGGTGGGTGGCAGCATGGCCGACCGCTGGGGTGGCGCGCGCCTGACCTTCTGGGTGTTCGCACTGATGATCGCGGCAGTGTTCGGCGTTCTGCACTTCCTGCCCAGCGATGGCCAGGGCGGCAACTTCCATGGCTTCCTGCTCAGCTTCATGGCCCTGTTCGTGCTCAGTGGCATCGGCAACGGCACCACCTTCCGCATGATCCCGGTGATCTTCCGCACCCTGCATGAGCGCTGGTCGGCCAACGACAACGCCGAGGGCAAGGCTACCGCCGCCCACCAGGCCAGCATCGAGTCGGCCGCGGTGGTCGGCTTCTCCGGCGCGATCGGTGCCTACGGCGGCTTCTTCATTCCCAAGAGCTACGGCTCGTCCATTACGTTGACCGGCAGCCCCGACATGGCGCTGTACGGATTCGTTGTGTTCTACGTCACCTGCCTGGCCGTGACCTGGTGGTGGTACTACCGGCGCGGTGCCGAGACACCCTGCTGACGACATGAAAACGCACCGCAGCCAGATGACACACACAGCCACGATGCCGATGTCCGCAAAGGGAGACCCCCGATGAGTTATTTCCTCGATCGCTTGCAGTTCTTCAAGCGTGACCCCCAGACCTTTGCCGATGGCCATGGATTTGCCAAGAGCGAGGGCCGCGACTGGGAAAACAGTTACCGTGCCCGCTGGCAGTACGACAAGATCGTGCGGTCCACCCATGGCGTGAACTGCACCGGCTCGTGCAGTTGGAAGATCTACGTCAAGAACGGCCTGGTCACCTGGGAAACCCAGCAGACCGACTACCCGCGCACGCGCCCGGACCTGCCCAACCATGAACCGCGTGGCTGCCCGCGTGGCGCCAGCTATTCCTGGTACCTGTACAGCGCCAACCGGCTGAAGTACCCGCTGATCCGCGGCACGCTGCTGCGCCTGTGGCGCGAAGCGCGCAAGAGCAAGGCCCCGGTCGATGCCTGGGCCAGCATCGTGGAGGACAAGGAGAAGGCGCGTTCGTACAAGACCCGCCGCGGCATGGGCGGCTTCGTGCGCCTGCAGTGGGAAGAGGCCAACGAGATCATCGCCGCCTCCAACCTATATACGGTGAAGCAGTACGGCCCGGACCGCGTGGTCGGGTTCTCGCCGATTCCGGCGATGTCGATGGTGTCCTACGCCGCCGGTGCGCGCTACCTGTCGCTGCTGGGTGGCGCCTGCCTGTCCTTCTACGACTGGTACTGCGATCTGCCGCCGGCCTCGCCGCAGATCTGGGGCGAGCAGACCGACGTGCCCGAATCGGCCGACTGGTACAACAGCCGCTACATCATCGCCTGGGGCTCGAACGTGCCGCAGACGCGCACGCCCGATGCGCACTTCTTCACCGAGGCGCGCTACAACGGCACCAAGACGGTGGCGATCTGCCCGGACTATTCCGAGCTGGCCAAGCTGACCGACCACTGGCTGCACCCCAAGCAGGGCACCGACGCGGCACTGGCCTTTGCGTTCGGTCATGTGATCCTGCGCGAGTTCCATGTCGATTCGCCCTCGCAGTATTTCCAGGACTACTGCCGCCAGTACTCAGACATGCCGATGCTGGTGCGCCTGGAGCGCCGCGACGATGGCCGCCTGGTGGCGGGCCGCTTCCTGCGTGCCAGTGAGCTGGGCGGGCTGGGTGAAGCCAACAACCCGGACTGGAAGACCCTGGCCTACGACGAGAACAGCGGCCAGATCGTGGTGCCCAATGGCTCGATCGGTTTCCGTTGGGGTGAGAAGGGCCGCTGGAACATTGAAGAGAAGGCCAGCAACGGCGCCGACACACACCTGCGCCTGAGCTTGTCCGACGCCAACGACGGCATCGAGGCGGTGAGCTTCCCGTACTTCGGTGGCATTGAAAGCGATGGCTGGACCGCCGCACCGGCCGAAGAAGTACTGGACCGCAACATTCCGGTGCGCCGGCTGGCCACGGCCGATGGCGGCGAGACGCTGGTGGCCACGGTCTACGACCTGCTGCTGGCCCAGTATGGCGTTGAGCGTGGCTTTGGCGGCGGCAACGTGGCATCGAGCTTCGATGACATGGTGCCGGGCACGCCGGCGTGGCAGGAGCGCATCACCGGCGTGTCGCGCGCCGAGGTGATCGAGATCGCCCGTGAGTTCGCGCGTACCGCCGACAAGACCCATGGCCGTTCGATGATCATCGTCGGCGCGGGCATGAACCACTGGTTCCACAACGACATGAACTACCGCGGCCTGATCAACATGCTGATCATGTGCGGTTGCGTGGGCCAGACCGGTGGCGGCTGGGCGCATTACGTGGGCCAGGAAAAGCTGCGCCCGCAGACCGGCTGGCAGCCGCTCGCGTTCGGCCTGGACTGGAGCAAGCCGCCGCGCCACATGAACGGCACCTCGTTCTTCTACTTCAATACCGGGCAGTGGCGCTACGAGAAGCTGCAGGTGGACGAGCTGCTGTCGCCGCTGGCCGATGCCAGCAAGTACGGCGGCAGCCTGGCTGACCTGAACCTGCGCGCGGTGCGCATGGGCTGGCTGCCGAGCACCCCGCAGCTGGACCGCAATCCGCTGCAGCTGGTACGCGAGGCCGAAGCGGCCGGCGTGGCCCCGGCGGACTACGCGCTGGGCAAGTTCAAGGATGGCTCGCTGGACTTCGCCTTCGCCGACCCGGACGCCAGCCAGAACCACCCCCGCATGATGTTCATCTGGCGCTCGAACCTGCTGGGTTCCTCGGGCAAGGGCCACGAGTACATGCTGCGGCACCTGCTGGGTACGCGCCACGGGCTGCAGGGCAAGGACCTGGGCGAAATGGGCGCAGTGAAGCCGCAGGAGGTGAAGTGGCGCGACGAGGCGCCGGAAGGCAAGCTGGACCTGCTGGTCACGCTCGACTTCCGCATGTGCACCACCGCGCTGTACTCGGACATCGTGCTGCCGACGGCAACCTGGTACGAGAAGGACGACCTCAACACCTCGGACATGCACCCGTTCATCCACCCGCTGTCGAAGGCGGTGGACCCTGCGTGGGAATCGCGCAGTGACTGGGACATCTTCAAGGAGGTGGCCCGCACCGTGAGCGAGATGGCGCCGGGCGTGCTGGGTGTGGAGAAGGACCTGGTGCTGGTGCCGACCCTGCACGACACCCCCAACGAGCTGGGCATGCCGTTCGGCGTGGCCGACTGGAAGAAGGGCGAGTGCGAGGCCATTCCGGGCCAGACCATGCCGTCGATGACGGTGGTGGAGCGTGACTACCCGAACCTGTACCGCAAGTTCACCTCGCTCGGCCCGCTGCTGGACAAGCAGGGCAACGGCGGCAAGGGCATGAGCTGGGACACCAAGCACGAGGTGGAATTCCTCGGCAAGTTGAACCACACCGTGCACGAAGAAGGCGTAAGCCAGGGCCGCCCGGCCATCTCGACCGCGATCGACGCGGCCGAAGTGATCCTGCACCTGGCGCCGGAAACCAACGGCCACGTGGCGGTGAAGGCCTGGGAATCGCTGGGTACCTTCACCGGCCGCGAGCACACCCACCTGGCCGTGGGCAAGGAGCACGAGGCGATCCGCTTCCGTGACATCCAGGCACAGCCGCGCAAGATCATTTCCTCGCCGATCTGGTCGGGCCTGGAAGACGACAACGTCAGCTACAACGCCGGCTATACCAACGTGCACGAGCTGATTCCGTGGCGCACGGTGACCGGTCGCCAGCAGTTCTACCAGGACCACGAGTGGATGATCGACTTTGGCGAGGCCTTCATGAGCTACCGGCCGCCGGTCAACACGCGCACGGTGGAGCCGCTGCTGAACCAGCGCCCGAACGGCAACAAGGAGATCGTGCTGAACTGGATCACCCCGCACCAGAAGTGGGGCATCCACAGCACCTACAGCGACAACCTGATCATGCAGACGCTGTCGCGTGGTGGCCCGATCGTGTGGATCAGCGAGGACGACGCGCGCAGCGCCGGCATCGTCGACAACGACTGGATCGAGCTGTTCAACGTCAACGGTGCGATCGCCGCCCGTGCGGTGGTCAGCCAGCGCGTGATGCCGGGCATGGCGATGATGTACCACGCCCAGGAACGCATCATCAACGTGCCGGGCTCAGAGATTTCCGGCACCCGCGGCGGCATCCACAACTCGGTGACCCGCATCGTGCTCAAGCCGACCCACATGATCGGCGGCTACGCGCAGCTGGCCTATGGCTTCAACTACTACGGCACCTGCGGTACCAACCGCGATGAGTTCGTGATCGTACGCAAGATGGACAAGATCGATTGGCTGGACGATGAACAGCCCGCTGGTGCTTCGGCATCGGCCAGCAAGGAGGTGGTGTGATGAAGGTCCGTGCACAGATCGCGATGGTGCTGAACCTGGACAAGTGCATCGGCTGCCATACCTGCTCGATCACCTGCAAGAACGTCTGGACCTCGCGCGAGGGCGTCGAGTACGCCTGGTTCAACAACGTGGAAACCAAGCCGGGCATCGGTTACCCGAAGGAATGGGAGAACCAGGACAAGTGGAACGGCGGCTGGGTGCGCACCCGCGCCGGCAAGCTGGTGCCACGCGCGGGTGGCCGCTGGCGCATGCTGGCCAAGATCTTCGCCAACCCGGACCTGCCGCAGATCGACGACTATTACGAGCCGTTCGATTTCGACTATCAGAACCTGCACACCGCCAAGGACAGCCAGCACCAGCCCACCGCGCGGCCGCGTTCGCTGATCAGTGGCGAGCGCATGCAGAAGATCGAGTGGGGCCCCAACTGGGAGGAGATCCTCGGTTCGGAGTTCAGCAAGCGCTCGCGCGACTACAACTTCGACCAGGTGCAGAAGGAGATCTACGGCGCCTTCGAGAAGACCTTCATGATGTACCTGCCGCGCCTGTGCGAGCATTGCCTGAACCCGGCGTGCGTGTCGGCGTGCCCCTCGGGCGCGATCTACAAGCGCGAGGAAGACGGCATCGTGCTGATCGACCAGGACAAGTGCCGCGGCTGGCGCATGTGCGTGTCGGCCTGCCCGTACAAGAAGATCTACTACAACTGGAAGAGCGGCAAGTCGGAGAAGTGCATCTTCTGCTACCCGCGCATCGAGATGGGTGAGCCGACCGTGTGCTCGGAAACCTGCGTGGGCCGCATCCGCTACCTGGGCGTGATGCTGTACGACGCCGACCGCATCGCCGAGGCCGCTTCGGTGGCCGCCGAGAAGGACCTGTACCAGGCCCACCTGAACATCTTCCTGGACCCGAACGACCCGGCGGTGATCGCCGCCGCGCGCAAGGAGGGCATCCCGGACAGCTGGTTGGATGCGGCCAAGCAGTCGCCGGTGTACAAGCTGGCGATCGACTGGAAGCTGGCGCTGCCGCTGCACCCGGAATACCGCACGCTGCCGATGGTCTGGTACGTACCGCCGCTGTCGCCGATCCAGTCCGCCGCCGAACGTGGCCGCGTGGGCATGAGCGGCGAGCTGCCGGACGTGGCTTCGCTGCGCATTCCGATGCGCTACCTGGCCAACCTGCTGACGGCCGGTGACGAGGCGCCGGTGGTACGCGCGCTGGAGCGGCTGATGGCCATGCGTGCCTGGCGCCGGGCCAGGAACGTGGACGGCGTGGAAGACACTGCGGTGCTGGAACAGACCGGGCTGAGCATCGCCCAGGTGGAAGAGATGTACCGCTACCTGGCCATCGCCAACTACGAGGACCGTTTCGTGATTCCGACCGGCCACCGCGAGTATGCCAACGACGCCTTCGGCGAGCGCGGCGGCTGCGGCTTCACCTTCGGCAACGGTTGCAATGGTGACAGCCCGGCCGGCCTGTTTGGGCAGCGCAAGACCACGACCTTCGTGGTGGACAAGGGCCCGAACCACCGCCGCAAGGAGGTGGTGTGATGAGCGTGCTCAAGCTGGTCGGGGTGTTGCTGGATTACCCCCGTGAAGAACTGTGGCAGCACGGCGAGGAACTGCTCGCTGCCTGTGACGACCCGGCGCTGCACGCCGCCCGCCGCCAGCAGCTGCGCAGCTTCGTGCAGCAGCTGCTGGCCACCGATGCGCTGGATGCGCAGGCGGCGTGGCTCGCCAGTTTCGACCGCGGCCGCTCGATGAGCCTGTTGCTGTTCGAGCACATCCATGGGGAGTCGCGCGACCGCGGGCAGGCCATGGTCGACCTGGTCGAAACCTACCGCCGCAACGGCTTCGAACTGCATGCGCGCGAGCTGCCGGATTACCTGCCGCTGCTGTTGGAGTTCCTGGCCCATCGCCCCGGCAGCGAGGCCCGCGAGTGGCTGCACCACATCGGCCATATCGCCGGGATGCTGGCCGCGCGTGCCGCCGAGCGTGAGCTGCCGCACCGGGTGCTGTTCGAGATCCTGGTCGAAGCCGGGGACGGCAAGGCCGATCTGCAGGCGCTGCGCCAGCGTGCCAGCGAAGAAGTCCGCGACGATACCGCCGAGGCCATGGACCGCTTGTGGGAGGAGGAGGCGGTGCGCTTCGGTGCCGAAGCCCCCGCCGAAGACTGCAAGCCGCCCGTGCGTTCGCCGGCCCGTCCTTCGCATCGAGAGGTCCAGCCATGAGTTACTCCCTGCATCAATTCGCCTTCCAGTACTACCCGTACATCGCCGTGGCCGTGCTGCTGATCGGCAGCTGGGCCCGCTATGACAAGGCCATGTACACCTGGCGCACCGGCTCCAGCCAGATGCTGTCGGACAAGGGCATGCGGATCGGCAGCAACTGCTTCCACATCGGCATCCTGGCCATCCTCGGTGGCCACCTGGTCGGTCTGCTGACCCCGCACGCAGTGTACGAGCACTTCATCACCTCCTCGCAGAAGCAGATGCTGGCGATGGTGGTCGGTGGTGTGTTCGGCGCACTGTGCTTCATCGGCATCAGCATCCTGCTGGTACGCCGCCTGTTCAACGCGCGCGTGCGGGCCACCGGCAGCTTCGGTGACACCCTGGTGCTGGTGTTGCTGTTCGCCCAGCTGTGCCTGGGCCTGTACAGCATCCGCATCTCGTCCGGCCACCTGGACGGCGGGGTGATGGTGCAGCTGGCCGAGTGGGCGCAGCATATCGTGACCTTCCGTGCCGGTGCCGCCGACTACATCGAGGGCGTCAGCTGGGTCTACAAGATGCATATCTTCCTGGGCCTGACCCTGTTCCTGATCGCGCCGTTCACCCGCCTGGTGCACGTGTGGAGCATTCCGATCAGCTACCTGTGGAGGCCGTACCAGGTGGTGCGCCGCCGCCAGGCCACGCTGCGCTACGGGCCGCGGGAGTAAGCCATGGGCAGCCTGCCGAAGTTCCTGCCGATCACCGTGATCGACTCCGCCGCGCCGGTTCCTGCCGAGGCGCATTCGCATCACCATGACGCGGCAGCGCAGGGGGCGCGCTCGCTCGGGCAGCCGGCGCCGTGCCGGCTGTTCGTGGACGAGACCGCGATCAGCGAGGCCGACATCGCCCGCGAGATGCAGCACCATCGGGCGATGCGCCCGGAACAGTCACGTGCCGAAGCGGCACGTGCACTGGTGGTGCGCGAGCTGCTGCGCCTGGAAGCGCAGCGGCTGGGCCTGCAGGCACCGGAGGGCAACCGGGTAAGCGATGAGGAAGTGCTGATCCAGCAACTGCTGGAAGACGCGATCGAAGACCGCGTGCCGACCGATGAAGACTGCCGGCGCTACTTCGTGCAGAACCCGGAGCGCTTCCGCTCTCCCGACCGTGTGCGCCTGCGCCATATCCTGCTGGCCGCGCCGGCCGACGACGTGGCTGGGCGCTTCGCCGCACGTACCGAGGGCGAGCGGCTGGTCGGGCTGCTGAAAGAGTCGCCGCACCTGTTCGCCGATTTCGCCCTGCGCCATTCGCGTTGCCCATCCAGCAGCGAGGGCGGCGACCTGGGCTGGCTGCAGCGTGGGCAGACCACGCCGGAGTTCGACCGCCAGGTGTTCCGCCTGCGCGAGGGCCTGGCCGGTTTCCCGGTGGAATCGCGCTGGGGCTACCACGTGGTCTGCGTCGATGCACGCGAGGAAGGCCAGCCGCAGCCGTTCGATGCCGTGTTGCCGCAGCTGCGCGACTACCTGGAACTGCAGGTGCGCCAGCGCGAGGTGCAGGCCTACCTGCTGCAGCTGCAGGAACGCTACCCGGTGCGCGGGCTGGATGCGATCGAAGCCGAAGCGGATATCGGCTGAAGCGGATATCGGCTGAATCCCCATGAACGAGGAGAATTCATGAACCAGGCCCTTGCCCCCGCCAGTGCCGGTCAGCAGCAACGTGCGCTGTGGCTGACTACGTTCGCCTTCACCGTGTGCTTTGCGGTGTGGATGATCTTTTCGATCATCGGCATCCAGATCAGTCAACAGCTCGGCTTGAATGACACCCAGTTCGGCCTGTTGATCGCCACGCCGGTGCTGACCGGTTCGGTCAGCCGGGTCTTCCTCGGCATCTGGTCCGACCAGTTCGGTGGCCGCAAGGTCATGGTGCTGGTGATGCTGTGTGGCGCAGTGGCCACCTGGATGCTGACCTACGCGCAGACCTACACCCAGTTCCTGATTGCCGCGCTGTGCGTGGGCATCGCCGGCGGCAACTTCTCGGTGGGCGTGGCCTACGTCTCCAAGTGGTTCCCGGCCAGCAAGCAGGGCACCGCGCTGGGCATCTTCGGTGCCGGCAACATCGGCTCGGCGGTGACCAAGCTGCTGGCGCCGCTGGTGATGGTGGCAGCCGGCTGGACCATGGTCGCCAAGGTCTGGGCCGTTGCGCTGGCTGTCACTGCGGTGCTGTTCTTCCTCTTCAGCAAGGAAGACCCGTCGCTGGAGCAGCGCCGCCGCGAGGGCGTGAAGCCGGTGCCGTTCGCCGAGCAGATGGCACCGCTGAAGAACCTGCAGGTCTGGCGGTTCTCGCTGTACTACTTCTTCGTGTTCGGCGGCTTCGTGGCGCTGGCGCTGTGGCTGCCGCACTACCTGGTGGGCGCCTATGGCATGGACGTGGGCCATGCCGGCATGCTGGCGGCGTGCTATTCGATCCCGGCCAGCCTGTTCCGCGTGGTTGGTGGCTGGATGTCGGACCGGATGGGCGCGCGCCGGGTGATGTACTGGACCTTCGGCGTGTCGGCCATCTGCACCTTCCTGCTGGCCTACCCGGATACCGAGTATGTGGTGAAGGGCATCCATGGCCCGATCCACTTCCATCTGGCCATCGGCGTGGTGATGTTCACCGTGCTGGTGTTCGTGCTGGGCTTCTTCATGTCGCTGGGCAAGGCCGCGGTCTACAAGCACATCCCGGTGTACTACCCCAAGCACGTGGGTGCCGTGGGCGGCGTGGTCGGCATGATCGGTGGCCTGGGTGGCTTCATCCTGCCGATCGTGTTCGGTGCATTGAACGATGCGGTGGGCATCTGGAGCAGCTGCTTCATGCTGCTGTTCGTGCTGGTGGCCGCTGCGCTGGCATGGATGCACTTCGCGATCCGTCGCATGGAACGCCGCCACTTCCCGCAGATCGACCGCGAAACCGATCTGCCCGAAGCCATCGATGCGGCCGCCGGCGAGCGGTTGCGCGGCGGGTGACGGTCTTTGCCGGCAAGCGGCCGGCACTACCAGGGCGGCGCGCCGTGCGTCCGTTGATCGTTCGCGCGGCGGGTGAAGGGTGCTGCCGGCCAGCGGCCGGCACTACCAAATGGTGGGTGAAGGGGTAGTGCCGGACGCTGGCCGGCAGCAACCGCCAGATGCGCCACGCTTGATTTCAATCAGGGCCACGCGAAGAGGAACGCCCGAAGATGTCTGCCATGAGCTTCCACGTTGACGAGAGCGAGGACACTGCGCTGCAGGCAGCATTGCTGCGGCAACCGCGGCACGTGCTGTTTCCGCCGGCTGACCAGTTCAGTACTGGTTTTGGCGAAAGCGGCTGGCGCGCTGCCATGCGCGCCAGCAATGAGCACCTGATCCCACGCGGCTTGACGCTCGGCTTCCAGGCCGGTCGTGGCGGGCGCGATGTGCCGCCGCAGGCCTATCTGGACACCTTGCTGCTGGCGCTGCGGCTGCAGGCCGACGTGCTGGCCGAGGACCGTGAAGTGGTGGCGATGGTGCTGCAGCTGGGGCTGGCCGAGACGCTGCCGCCGCCGCAGCTGGGCCAGCTGCTGGACGCGGTGCCTCAGCACCTGCGTACCGTGGCGCGACCGCAGGTGGAGGTGCGGCTGGATGCGGGCAGCGCGTTGGCGCCGGCGCAGCTGCGCGCGGTGGGCTGCACCCGCCTGAACGTGATTGATCGCGCCGACGCACCCGGGCCGACCCTGCTGGCACAGGCGCGACAGGTGGGCTTCACCGCGCGCTACTACCAGTTGCGGGTGCCGGGTCGCGAGGACGCCGGCTTCATCGAGCGGCTGCATGATGTACTGGCCGAGGCGCCCGAGCGCATCCTGCTGCCGGCGCCGTGTGCGCTGCCGGAACACCCCTCGGCCGTCCATTGGCTGCAGGCCTGGCGCCTGCTGCGCGCTACGGGTTACGAACCGATTGGTGGCGATCACTATCAGCGCGGCGATCTGCCGAACCCGCACGGTCCGGGCGATGGCCAGCGCCATTGCGATCTTGCCGGTGTGCCACGCCGCGACCGCAGCGATTTCATCGGCCTTGGGCTGTCCGCCTGCAGCCAGATCGGCGAGGTGTTCTACCGGCTGGAGGACGAACTGGGCGAATGGCGTGCGCGGCTGCAGGCGGGTCACATGGGAGTCTCCGCCGGGCTGATCCTGTCAGAGGACGAGCGGTTGGTGGCCGAAGTGGCGCAGAGCATCGCCTGTGACCATGCCCTCGATGCGGCTGCCTTCGAGTGGCGCAACGATGAACCGTTCGAGGAATGTTTCGCCGAACAGCTGCCCGCGTTGTCGCCGTTGCTGGCACGCGGCTGGGCGCAGTGGGATGCGCGCGTGCTGCGCCTGGCCGAAGAAGGGCGCCTGCTGTGGCGTATGATGGCCGCATGCTTCCGGCCGGCGGCCGCCATCGCTTGAGTCTTGCCCCGATGTCTTCAATTCCGCCTTCGCAGGGCCGTCTCGGCCGGGCCACACCCAACCCCGCCGCCGCCGATGATGGCGACGCACTGCACTTCTGCAGCACCTGCGCGTTCTCCGACGCATGCATGTCGCAGGGTTACGACAAGACCGCACTGGGCGATCTGCACGTGCTGGTCGACCATGTCGGTCCGTTCCATGCGGGTGACTACATTTTCCGCGCCGGCGAATCGTTCGATTCGATTGCTGCGGTGCGCGCGGGCATGGTCAAGACCTTCGTCGATGACAGCCAGGGTAACGAGCAGGTGCTGGGCTTCAGCCTGCCGGGTGAAGTGATCGGCCTCAACGCGATCCACGGTTCGCGCTTCCCCTGCAATGCGGTGGCGCTGGATACGGTGCACCTGTGCCGCATCTCGTTCCCCAAGCTGAGCTCGCTGGCCACGCGCATGCCGGGGCTGCAGGCCAAGCTGTTCAGCCTGCTCAGTGCGGAGATCGGCAAGGTCGCCACGCTGGCCGCCAACCACCGTACCGAAGAGCGCATGGCCGCGTTCCTGCTGGACATGTCCGAGCGTTACGCGCGGCGTGGTTTTTCCGCCACGCGCTTCAACCTGACGATGGCGCGTACCGAGATCGCCAATTACCTGCGGATGGCGCCGGAAACCGCCAGCCGCGTGCTGCGCCGCCTGAGCGATGATGGGATCATCGCGGTGAAGCAGCGCGAGATCCTGCTGCTGCAGC
This sequence comes from Stenotrophomonas sp., assembly GCF_059505245.1. Taxonomy (NCBI): domain Bacteria; kingdom Pseudomonadati; phylum Pseudomonadota; class Gammaproteobacteria; order Lysobacterales; family Lysobacteraceae; genus Stenotrophomonas; species Stenotrophomonas sp. The sequence continues at coordinate 45,147 of NZ_JCACKF010000019.1, read as the reverse complement.
CCGAGCGCCTGGTGGCGCTGGCGGTGGCCGACGAATCCGATCCGAACTGAACCTGGCCGGGAGCCGACGATGAAGCGAGCTGGACTGTTGTTGCTGGGCCTGCTGGCCACGGTGCCGGCCTGGGCGGCCGACCTGACGGTGTCGGCGGCATCGAGCCTGACCGAGAGCTTCCGCGAACTGGGCGCCGCCTATGAGAAGGCGCACCCGGGGACCAAGGTGGATTTCAACTTCGCCGCGTCCGGCGTGCTGCTGCAGCAGATCAGCCGTGGCGCACCGGTGGATGTGTTCGCGTCGGCCGACGAAACCACGATGGACCAGGCCCAGCAGCAGGACCTGCTGGCGGCCGGTACCCGCGAGGTGTTCGCGGTGAATGCGCTGTGGGTGGTGGTGCCGCCGCAGGCCAAGGCCGCGCCGCGTACCTTGAAGGATCTGGCCGGTGCCGGCGTGCAGCGCATCGCACTGGGCAACCCGGACAGCGTGCCGGTCGGACGCTATGCCAAGGGCGCGCTGGAAGCGGCAGGCCTGTGGCCGTCGGTGCAGGGCAAGACCATCACCACGCAGAACGTGCGCCAGTCGCTGGATTACGTGGCGCGCGGCGAAGTGGACGCCGGCTTCGTCTATGCCACCGATGCGCAGGCAATGCCTGATCGGGTGCGCCGCGCCTTCGCGGTGCCGGTGGCGGGGCGCATTGCCTATCCGCTGGCGGTGACCAAGGCCAGCGCGCAGCCCGCCGAAGCAAAGCGCTTCACCACCTTCGTGCGTTCGGCACAGGGCCAGGCGATCCTGGCCAAGCACGGGTTCGGCAAGCCCTGAGGCATGGATCTCGACTGGAGCGCACTGTGGTTGTCGCTGAAGGTGGCCGGCTGGGCCACCGCGATCAATCTGGTGCTGGGCGTGGCACTGGGCGCGCTGCTGGCGCGTCGGCGCTTTTCCGGCCGTGAGCTGCTGGATTCGCTGCTGACCCTGCCGATGGTGCTGCCACCGACGGTGCTGGGCTATTACCTGCTGGTGCTGATCGGTCGCAACGGCCCGATCGGCGCGTGGCTGCAGTCGTGGTTCGGCATCAACCTGGTGTTCACCTGGCAGGCGGCGGTGATCGCGGCGGCGGTGGCTTCGTTGCCGCTGGTGTTCAAGCCGGCGCGCGCGGCGTTTGAGGAAGTGGACGGGCAGCTGGAGCAGGCCGCACGCACGCTGGGTGTGTCCGAAGCGGCGGTGTTCTTCCGCATCACGTTGCCGCTGGCCTGGCGCGGCATCCTCGCCGGCCTGCTGCTGGCGTTTGCGCGCGCGATGGGCGAGTTCGGCGCGACGCTGATGGTGGCGGGCAGCATTCCCGGCCGCACGCAGACGTTGTCGATCGCCATCTACGAGGCGGTGCAGGCCGGACAGGACGGCAAGGCCAATGCGCTGGTGATCCTGACCTCGGTGGTATGCATCGTGATCCTGTTGCTGGCCGCGCGGCTGGTAGGCGGGCGTCGCCGGGAGCTGCGCGATGTGGCTTGACCTGCAGGTGCAGCGCCGCCTGCAGGCGGCCGGCCAGGATTTCGTGTTGGACGTATCGCTGCAGTGCACGCAACGCCAGGTGGTGCTGTTCGGGCCCTCGGGCGCGGGCAAGAGCCTGACCTTGAAGGCGGTGGCCGGCCTGCTGCGGCCGGGCCAGGGCCATGTGCGCGTGCAGGGACAGACCCTGTTCGATGCGGCCACCGGTGTGGATCTGCCGCCGCAGCGCCGCCGGTTGGGCTACGTGTTCCAGGATTACGCGCTGTTCCCGCACCTGAGCGTGCGCCAGAACGTGGCGTTCGGGCTGCAGAAGGGCTGGTTGAATCCGCGCGTGGGTCAGCGATTCGATGCAGTGGAGCAGTGGTTGCACGCCTTCCGCATCGACACGGTGGGCGATCTGCTGCCATCACAGATTTCCGGCGGACAGCGCCAGCGTACCGCGCTGGCGCGCGCGCTGGTGACACAGCCGCAGGCGCTGCTGCTGGATGAACCGTTTTCCGCGCTGGACCATGATCTTCGCCATCATCTGCGCCAGGAGCTGGAGACCGTGCTGGACAAGACCGGCATTCCGCTGCTGTTGATCAGCCATGACCCGCAGGATGTGGCCATGTTCGGCCAGCAGGTGGCGCGCGTGGTGGATGGCCGCATGGTCGGCAATTGACCCGTGATGGACGCGCCGGCGATGGTTGGGCACATCTGATGGTAGTGCCGGCCGCTGGCCGGCAACCACGGAATCCTGAGCAGCCGGCCAGCGGCCGGCTCTACCGGTTCAAGGTCCGTGCGGTCCGGTGGTCATGGATCAGTACAGCTCGCAGTGCGTGCGGCCTTCATCGCGCAGCGCGTCCCAGTGCCCTTCGCCGCCGATGGCATCGATGGCCTCGCGCACCGCGCTTTCCAGGTGGCGCTTGTTGCCGCACAGGTACAGATGCCCACCGCGGGCCAGCACATCGCGCACTTCATCGCCGCGCTGCTGCAGCACATGCTGCACATAGATCTTTTCGGCGCCATCGCGCGAGAACGCGGTATGCAGGCCGGCCAGCACGCCACGCGTACGCCAGTCCAGCAGCTGGTCACGGTACAGGTAGTCGTGCTGGCGGTGCTTCTCGCCAAACACCAGGTGCACTTCGCGTTCGCAGGCGTTGGCCTGCAGTTCCTGCAGCAGGCCCATCAAGGGTGCGATGCCGGTACCGGTACCGACCAGCAGCAGCGGTGCCTCGCCGGTATCGGGCAGGTGGAAGCCGGGGTTGGAGCGGCAGTACACACGGGCATGGTCGCCGCCATGCAGGAGGCTGCCGGTGGCAGTGCCGAAGCGTTCGCGGCCGCGCAGGGTGTAGCGCACTTCGCGCAGGCACAGGCTCAGCTGGTCGTCGCACGGGTGCGAGGCGATCGAATAGGCGCGCGGCAGCCGCGGTGACAGCAGTTCGCGCAGCCGGGCAAGCGGCACGCTGTCCGGGGTGGCGTGGTCCTGCAGCACGTCCAGCAGGTCCAGGCCGTGCAGGTAGGCGTCCAGCTCGCGCTTCTGACTGACCTTCAGCAGGCCCTTCAGTGCCTCACTACCGCCCAGCCGGGCCAGTTCGCGCAGCACGCCCTTGCTCAGCAGGCGCAGCTCGCGGTCATGCAGGGCGGCCACGGCGGTGGTGTCGCCGTACCAGGTGGCCAATGCCTGCAGCAGGGCAGGGTCGTTCTCGGGTACTACGTGCAGGGTGTCGCCCGCGCGATAGGCCATGCCACTGCCGGCAATGTCCAGTTGCAGGTGCCACGCGGCCGGGTCGCTGCTGTTCAAGCGGCGGCGTTCGAGGATGCGCGCGGCAAAGGCATTGTCTTCGCCATAGGCGGTGACCTGCAGGTGCAGGTGCTGGCCAGCGCTGAGGTCACCCTCCAGCACCTGGCCCAGCACCGGCTGCCATTGCTGGAAGAACTGCTCGTAGCCCAGGTCGGCGTCCACCCGATGCAGCAGCGGCCGGGCCTGGCGCTCGCTCAATGCAGCATCCAGCGCCTTGGTGAAGCCGCAGAAGCTGGGGTAGCCGGTGTCACCAAGGCCGAACACCGCATAGCGCAGGCCGCGCAGCGTCGGGGTCTGGCGCAGTGTTTCGAAGAACTGCTCGCCATTGGCCGGCGGTTCGCCATCGCCGAACGAGCTGGAGATTGCCAGCAGCACATCGCCTTGGCCGAGACTGGCCACGTCGATGTCGTTGAACGGGAGTACCTGCGGCCCGTGCAGCTGCAGGCCCGCGCCCAGGCGCTGGGCCAGGGCGCGGGCGTTGCCCGACTCGGACGCAAAACCCACCAGCAGGCGGCTGAAGGGTGTACTGGTCGGGAGAGCGTTCACGCGGCCTCGTAGAAGTCGTCGAACTTTTCCTTGCTGAACTCGACCAGGTCGTAGTTCTGCATCAGGTCGTTCACCACGCGGCGGATGCTGATGTACGAGGTGATGTTGCCGTCGGCGTCGAACAGCGGCTGCACGGTGGTGTCGACCACGTAGAGCACGCCGCCTTTGCCAAGGTTGGGCACGATGCCGGTCCAGGTCTTGCCGGCCTTGATGGTGTCCCACATGTCCTTGTAGACGGCCTTGGGCACGTCCGGGTGGCGCACGATGCTGTGCGGCTGGCCGATCAGTTCCTCGCGGGCGAAGCCGGTGAGCGTGCAGAACAGGTCATTGGCGTAGGTGATGTTGCCCTGCAGGTCGGTGGTGGAGATCACCATGACGTTCTGCATGGCGTTCAGCAGCTGGGCGTTTTCGGGGGTGTAGCTCATCGCAGGGTCCTTGTGGATGCCGGCAGTGCCGGCGTGTTCGGGTCCTGCATAGAAATACGCCCGCGCGGCGGCGGGCGGTTTGACATTGGTCAAGCGCGTCGCTCGATGGCCTGCGACCGGGTGTCGCAGGAAGAATCTCTGTAGAGCCGAGCCCATGCTCGGCTCACGCGGCAAACGGGATTGCCGGCAGCCGGGCGCGGGCTCGGCTCTACAGGAGAGACACGGGCAGGAGGCGGGCGCCTGTCATGTGTACTGAGCTCATGACGCCTTGTCACAAAGAAATCGCCATGGCTTCACGGTTGATTGATCGCATGGCGGGCTATTGTCGTACTGAGCCTCTCGCTGACGTCCCCCACGTCCTGCGTCGACTTCCTTCCCAGCACAAGCGCCCGTCCGGGCGCCGCTGGCGTCTGTCTGCCTGAAGCATCCGAGATCATCCCCATGGCCCGCGCCGCCCAGTCCGCTTCACCCGTTGCGATCTCTCCGCTCACGCCCGTGCCGATCGGCACTCGCCGCGGCCACTCGCAACCGTTGGATCTCCCAGAACTGGTGCAGCGCGTGCTGTTCGTCGCCACCGAGATGGCCGACTTCATCAAGGCCGGCGGACTGGGCGATGTGGCCGCGGCGTTGCCGCGTGCGGTGCGCGGTGCATGTGATTCGCGCGTGCTGCTGCCCGGCTACCCGGAGGTTCTGCAGCGCCTGCCACAGCTGCGACCGGTGGGGCGGGTCAGCGCCCGAGCCGGGTTGCCCGCGTGCACGATCGGCATGGCGGTGCAGGCCGACGGCCTTCCTATCTACGTGCTGCTGTCGCCTGGGCTGTACGAGCGCGAGGGCTCGCCCTACGTGGATGGGCAGGGACAGGAGTGGAAAGACAACGCGGTCCGCTTCGCCACGCTTTCGCATGCGGCTGCGGAGATTGCGGCCGGGCGCGCCGGGCTGGACTGGGCGCCGCAGCTGCTGCACCTGAATGACTGGCCGGTGGCCATGGCTGCCGCCTACGTACGTTGGGACCGGACAGCCGTGCCGACCCTGCTGACCATCCACAACCTGGCCTACCAGGGGCTGTTCCCCTACGCGCTTGCGCCGGTGCTGGGCGTGCCGGCCGAACACCTGGATGAACTGCACTTCCACGGGCAGATGTCGTTCCTGCAGGGCGGCATCACCAATGCCACGCGGCTGAACACGGTCAGCCTGCGCTACGCGCAGCAGATCACCGCCCCGGATGACGGCTGCGGGCTGCATGACCTGTTGGCGCGCCGGGCGGCCGGCGGACACCTGAGTGGCATCGTCAACGGCATCGACGCCAGCTGGGATCCACGCCGCGACATCCACCTCAAGGCCCATTTCGGCATCGGCGAATGGACCGGGCGCGCCACCAACGCGCATGCGGTGCGCAAGGCGTTCGGGCTGGCGCCGTCGACCGGCCCGCTGTTCGCGGTGGTCTCCCGCCTGGTGCACCAGAAAGGCCTGGACATCACCTGCGACGTGGCACCGCAGATCGTGGCGGCCGGCGGCCAGCTGGTCATCATCGGCGGCGGCGAGCCGCAGGTGGAAGCGCAGGTGCAGGCGCTGGCCCGGCGCTACCCCGGACGGGTGGGCGCATTCATCGGCTTCGAAGAGGCGCTGGCCCGCCAGATGTTTGCCGGCGCCGACTTCCTGCTGATGCCTTCACGCTTCGAACCCTGCGGGCTGAGCCAGATGTACGCGCAGCGCTTCGGCTGCCTGCCCATCGCACACGCGACCGGCGGGCTGGTGGATACCGTCGAGGATGGCGTGACCGGATTCCTGTTCCACGGCGCCAATGCCGATGGCCTGCGCCGCTGCGTGGAACGGGCGATGCGCACCTTCCGCCTGCCCGGCCTGCTGCAGGCCATGCGCCGCGCCGCCATGCTGCGGCCGGGTGGCTGGGATGCGGCCGGACGCGCGTACCTGGCCCTGTACCAGCAGACCTGCCAGGTGGCCGCATGAGCCACGACAGCCTGCATCTGGCCGCCCTGGAGGATGAAGCGATCACGGAGACGGGATTGGATCAGCGTATCGCCCCGGCGCTGCAGGACCTCGTCCACGCGCGCCCGGCCGATGCATTCGCCTGGCTGGGCCCGCATCGCCAGCCAGAAGGCGGACGCCAGCTGCGCGTGCTGGTGCCGCATGCGCAGCGCGTCGAGGTGATTGCAGACGATGGGCGGCGCTGGAACCTGTCCCCTGGCCCGTTGCCCGGCCTGTTCGAGGGCGCGGCCGGTGACGCGGCGATACCGCTGCTTGCCCTGCATTTCGAACAGGGCGTGGAGCAGGTGCACGATGCCTATGCGTTCGGTCCACTGTTGGACGAAGCCCTGCTGCAGCGGTTCCATGCCGGCGATGCCGATGCGGCGCGGCAGCTGGGTGCGGTGCCGATGCAGGTGCAGGGCATTGCGGGCGTGCGCTTCGCGGTGTGGGCGCCCAATGCCCAGCGGGTCGCCGTGGTTGGCGATTTCAACGGGTGGGACGGCCGACGCCATCCGATGCGGCTGCGTCACACCGCCGGCGTGTGGGAGCTGTTCCTGCCGGGCGTGCAGGCCGGTGCCCGCTACAAATTCCGCATCGTCGGCGCCGACGGCCGGGTGATGCCCGACAAGTTCGATCCGATGGCGCGCTGGGCCGAGCTGCCACCGGCGACCGCATCGCGGGTGCCTTCGGCTGGGCCAATGGAGTGGCACGATGATGCTTGGTTGGCGGCCCGCCGCCTGGCCGGAACCTGCGCACCGCTGTCGATCTACGAAGTGCATGCGGGTTCCTGGCAGCGCAGCGACGACGGTGCGCCGCTGGACTGGGATGCCCTGGCCGACCGGTTGATTCCGTACGTGGCCGGTCTTGGCTTCACCCATATCGAGCTGTTGCCGGTGAGCGAGCATCCCTTCGGCGGTTCCTGGGGCTATCAGCCGCTGGGGATCTACGCGCCGACGGCACGCCATGGCACGCCACAGGCCTTCGCACGCTTCGTGGACCGCTGTCACCAGGCCGGCGTGGGAGTGATCGTGGACTGGGTGAGCGCGCACTTCCCCAACGATGCGCATGGCCTGGCCGGGTTCGATGGCACCGCGCTGTACGAGCATGCCGACCCGCGCGAAGGGGTGCACGCCGACTGGGACACGCTGATCTACAACTATGGCCGCAACGAAGTGGCCGCCTACCTGATCGGCAGTGCATTGGAGTGGGTGGAGCGGTTCCACATCGATGGTCTGCGCGTGGATGCCGTGGCGTCGATGCTGTACCGGGATTACAGCCGTGCCGAGGGGGAGTGGGTACCCAACGAGCAGGGCGGGCGCGAGAACCTGCAGGCGGTCGCTTTCCTGCGGCGGATGAACCAGACGCTGCGGGAGCGCTTCCCGGACGTGCTGGTGATCGCCGAGGAATCCACCGCGTGGCCGGGGGTGACAGCGCCGGTGGAGGAGGGCGGGCTTGGCTTCACCCACAAGTGGAACATGGGCTGGATGCACGACACCCTGCAGTACCTGGGGCGCGATCCGGTCCATCGTTCGCATCACCACAGCCAGATCAGCTTCGGCCTGGTCTACGCCTTCTCCGAACGGTTCGTGCTGCCGCTGTCCCACGACGAGGTGGTGCATGGCAAGGGCGCGCTGCTGGCCAAGATGGCGGGCGAGCCGGCACAGCGGCTGGCCCAGCTGCGCGCGTATTACGGCTTCATGTGGGCGCACCCGGGCAGCAAACTGCTGTTCATGGGCGGCGAGTTCGGTCAGGGCCATGAGTGGTCGCACGATGCGGCACTGGACTGGGCACGGGCGGCCAGCAACGAGGGCCAGGGCCTGTCGCGCCTGGTGGGCGACCTCAATAACGTGCTCCGCGCCGAACCTGCGTTGCATCGCGACGAACGCGACGAACGCGGCTTCGACTGGAGCGTGGCGGACGACAGTCGCAACAGCGTCTACGCCTTCATCCGCCGGGATCCTGCCGGCAGCGGCCGCACCCTGCTGGTGGTGAGCAACTTCACCCCGCTGCGTCGCGACGGCTACCGGGTCGGGGTGCCGCAACCGGGGCGCTGGAGCGAACGGCTCAACACCGACAGCGCGTATTACGGTGGCGGCAATGCGGGAAACCTCGGCGCAGTGCATACCGAGCCGAGGCCGATGCACGGCCACGCGCAGTCGCTGCGGCTCACGCTGCCGCCGCTGTCCACGCTCTACCTGCAGGTTGATGCATGACGACAATGGCGCCGCGCCTGGGCGCATGGCCGGTGGCCGGTGACGAGGTGGAGTTCCGGGTGTGGGCGCCGGACGCAGTCGCGATGGCGCTGTGCCTGCACGGCACCCAGCGGCCGATGCAACGCGAGCCGGACGGCTGCCACTGGCTGCGAACGCCGGCATCGCATGGCGACCGCTACCGGTTCCGCCTGCCTTCTGGCCAGGACGTGCCCGACCCGGCCTCGCGCTGGCAGCCGGACGGCATCGACGGCGACAGCGCGGTGGTGCTGGATACCGACGCGACGGGGCCTGCCTGGCAGGGGCATGCCTGGCAGGACCTGGTGATCTATGAGGTGCATATCGAGGCCGGGGGCGGCTTCGCGGCGTTGACCGCGCAACTGCCGATGCTGGCCGCGCTGGGCATCACCGCCATTGAACTGATGCCGGTCGCGCAGTTTCCCGGGCAGCGCAACTGGGGCTACGACGGCGTGTTCCCGTATGCGCCGGCCCATGCCTACGGCGGGCCGGCAGCGCTGAGGGCCTTCATCGAGGCGGCGCACGATGCAGGGCTGTCGGTGCTGCTGGATGTGGTCTACAACCACTTCGGACCACAGGGCAACCACCTGCGCGACTACGCGCGCGGGTTCTTCCGTGACGACCGCAGCACGCCGTGGGGCGAGGCCATCGACTTCCGCCAGCCCTGGGTGCGGCGCTTTTTCATCGACAACGCGCTGATGTGGTTGCGCGACTACGGCTTCGATGGCCTGCGCCTGGACGCGGTGCACGCCATTGACGATGACCATTTCCTGCAGCAGCTGGCCGATGAGGTACGTGCGGTGGCCCCGCACGCGCACCTGGTGCTGGAGAACGAACGCAACCAGGCGCGGTGGCTGCGCGGCGCCTACCAGGGACAGTGGAACGATGACTTCCACAATGCGCTGCACGTGATGCTGACCGGCGAGCAGGAGGGCTATTACGCGGGCTATGCCGGTCGCGCCGAAGCACTGCTGGCGCGCTGCCTGGCCGAAGGATTCGCCTGGCAGGGTGAACCGGACCTGCGCGGCGATCCCCGCGGCGAACCCAGCGCCGACCTGTCGCCCGCGCGTTTTGTGGTATTCGCGCAGAACCATGACCAGGTGGGCAACCGCGCTTTCGGCGAGCGCCTGTCGATGCTGACCGATCCTGCGCCGCTGCGCGCGGCGCTGGCGCTGACCCTGCTGACGCCGATGATCCCGCTGCTGTTCATGGGCGAGCCGTGGCAGGCGCAATCGCCGTTCCTGTTCTTCACCGACTACGCGCCGCCGCTGGACGAGGCGGTGCGCGAAGGGCGTCGACGTGAGTTCGCTGGTTTCAGCGCCTTTGCCGAGGCCGCCGCACGCGCGCGTATTCCGGACCCGAACGATGCGGCGACCCTGCAGGCGTCGTACACGCCGCCGCCCGGCGATGATCCCTGGTCGCAGCACTGGCTGCGCTGCACGGGTGAGTTCCTCGGCTTGCGCAGGCGCTATCTGCAGCCGGGCCTGCTGCAGGCGCGGTCGCTGGGCGCGCGCGTGCTGGGCCAAGGCGCGGTGCAGGCGGGCTGGCAGTTGCCATCGGGCCAATGGTGGATCGCGATCAACGTGGGCCCTGTGCCGGTGGCGCATGCGGTGCCGGCCGGCGAGTGCGTCGTGGGGCCGGACGCTGCCGGGATGCTGCCGGCAGGCGGCGGCGTGCTGGCCTGCTGGGTCGCCGCATGAATACGGATGCAGCGGTGCGGGAGACGGCCCGCCGTGCGGGCCTGCTGGTCCGCTGGACCGACGTGGCCGGTGCCGCGCGCGAGGTCGCACCGGACGTGCTGCGCGCCGTGCTGGAGGGGCTGCAGTGCGAGGCGGTGCCCGAGCACGCTGGCCTGCGCACGGCCTGCTGCGGACAGCTGCTGGTGATGCCGGAGGCAGCCGGTGCAGCGTGCTGGGTGGATGAGCAGGGCGCAGCGTTGCCCGCCCGTGCCGATGCGCAGGGCCGCTGGCGCGTGCCGGACCAGCCCGGCTACTGGCAGTGGCGCCGGGGCGACCAGCAACAGGCGGTTGCGGTGGCGCCACAGCGTGCCTGGTGGCCGCGGGGCACGCTGCGCGGCTGGGGCCTGTCGGCGCAGGTCTACAGCCTGCGCGCGCCCGGTGATGCCGGCATCGGTGACAGTGCCGGCTGTGCACGATGGAGCGAGCTGCTGCACCGGCACAGCGGCGACGCACTGGCGTTGAGCCCGCTGCACGCGGGCATGCCACCGGGCCCAGGCTACAGCCCCTATTCGCCCAGCGACCGGCGCTGGCTCGACCCGCTGCAGGTCTCCCTGCCGCAGGTATTGCCCGATGCCGCCAACAGCGTGCTGGGCGGGGACGAGGCGCTGGCGGCGGCGGTGGAAGCGGGGACTGCCGCACGTCGCATCGACTGGCCGCACTCGGCGGCAGTGAAGTGGCGCTGGATACGGCAGGTTCGCCAATGGATTGCAGCGCAGGCACCGTCGCAGCACGCGCAGATCGAAACCTGGCGTGCCATGCAGGGCGATCCGCTGCGGCACTATTGCCAGCATGCCGCCGACCGGTTCACCGGCAGCGCGGACGACCATGCGTTTGCGCAGTGGTTGGCACAGCAGGGCTGGGCGCAGGTACACGCCACGCTGCGCGACGAGGGCGCTTCGATCGGGTTGATTGCCGACCTGGCCGTGGGCTGCGCGCCGCAGGGCGTGGAGGCACGCACCGGGGGTGCTGATCTGCTGCAGGGACTTGAGCTGGGGGCGCCGCCGGACGCGTTCAATCCGCTCGGCCAGGCCTGGGGCATCACCAGCTGGTCACCGATGGCGTTGCAGCGCGAGGGCTTCGCACCCTACCTTCGCGTGCTGCGCGCCGTGATGGCCGGCCGCGGAGGCCTGCGCATCGATCACATCCTGGGCCTGCTGCGGCTGTGGGTGTTGCCCCGTGGCGCGGGCGCCGGGCAGGGCGTGTACCTGCGCTATCCGTTCGATGATCTGATCAACCTGCTGGTGCTGGAGTCCTGGCGGCATCGCTGCGTGCTGATCGGCGAAGACCTGGGCGTGGTTCCGCCGGGCATGCGCCAGCGGCTGGCAGCCCGGGGCATTCTGGGCATCGAGGTGCTGCCGTTTGCCCGAAACGGCGCGCGCTTCCTGCCGGCGCCGCAGTGGCGCCGCGATGCAGTGGCCATGCCCTCCACCCATGACCTGCCACCGCTGGCCGGCTGGCTGCGCGGGCGTGACCTGCGCTGGCGTGCACGCCTGGGTGAGCTGGCGGATCTGCCAGCGGCACTGCGCGCGCGCGCCAGCGACGCGCAGGCACTGTCTGCGGTGGTTGGCGGCGAGGGCGCGCCGCTGGACGCCAGGGCGCTGTCTCTGGTCGCCCACTCGGCGTCCCGGCTGGCGTTGCTGCCGCTGGAAGACGCGCTGGGCGGTCGCGCACAGGTGAACCTGCCAGGCACCGTCGACGGCCATCCCAACTGGCGCCGCCGCCTGCCGCCGACGTGGGATGCTGACGCGGCCGATGCGCGCGTGGCGCGCCTGAGTGCCACGCGCCGCAGGACCGGGCAATGACGGGGTTGCGTGCCACCGCGCGCCTGCAGCTGCACGCAGGCTTCGACCTCGGGGCGGCTGCCGCGCAGGTGCCGTACTACGCCGCGCTGGGCGTCAGCCACCTTTACCTGTCACCGATCGCTGCGGCGGTGCCCGGGTCGACGCATGGCTACGATGGCATCGACCCGGCTCGCATCAATCCGGAACTGGGCGGTGAAGCGGGCTTCCGGCAGCTGGCGGAAGTGACGCGCGCGCACGGCATGGGCCTGATCCTGGACATCGTGCCCAACCATCTGGCGGCGTCCCCGCACAGCCAGTGGTGGAGCGATGTGCTGATGCACGGGCCTCGAAGCCCCCACGCAGCTTGGTTTGACATCGAGTGGGAGGCGCCGGGCTGCGAGGGCCGGCTCTGGCTGCCGGTACTGGACCGGCCGTTGCACGACGCGGTACGCGACGGCGTGGTGCGCGTGGTGGTGGACAACGCGCGGCCCGTGCTGCGCCACCATGGCCTGGCATTGCCGTTGTCGCCGCGCAGCCATCCGCTGGAACCCGCGCAGTGGCCGGCGTGGGCCGAACGCTGCAACCGCAGCGTTGAACGGTTGCACACGCTGCTGCAGCGGCAGCACTACCGTCTGGCCTGGTGGCGCACGGCCGGCGATCAGGTGAACTACCGGCGCTTTTTCGATATCAACGAACTGGCCGCGCTGCGGGTGGAGCGCGAGGATGTGTTCGAGGCAGTGCATGCGCTGCCGCTGCGGCTGGTACGCGAGGGATGGGTGGACGGCCTGCGCATCGACCACGTGGATGGCCTGTCCTGCCCGGGCGCGTACCTGCAGCGCCTGCGTGAATCGCTCGACGCCGCCTGCGCGGCCGGCGGTCGTGACCCGCAGACCGTCAGCCTGCATGTGGAGAAGATACTGGCCGAGGGCGAGCAGCTGCCCGACGGCTGGGCCTGCGACGGCACCACCGGCTATGACTTCATGGACCAGGCCGGTGCCTGGTTGCACGATCCGGCGGCTGCGCCCGCGCTCTCGCGCACGTGGCAGGCGCTGGGCGGTGACCCGCGCAGCTTCGACCGGATCCAGCAGGACGCCCGCGCCATGTTGCTGCGCCAGGGCCTTCATGCCGACTTCCAGCGGCTGCTGCGCAGCGCGCAGCAGGTCCTGCAGCCGCGGCTGGCCGAAGCCGATATCGGAGTGGCTGCGCTGGCCCGCGCATTGGCTTCCGTGCTGGGGCATTACCGCACCTACCGGCCCTATTCGCTGCAGGGGGCGGGTGAACGAAAGGCGCTGGCGGACGCTTCCGCCGCAGCGCGCCAGGCACTGGACGGTGCCGCACGCGCGGCGCTGGACCTGTTGCTGGCAGCGCTTGCCGGCGAGGCGCAGGCCGAGCGCGTGCTGCGTGCGCGTTTCGGTCAACTGGCCGCGCCGTTGAATGCCAAGTCGGTGGAAGACACCGGGTTCTATCGCTATTTCAGGCTGCTCTCGCGCAACGACGTCGGCAGTGATCCGCAGCGGCTGGGCATGGAGGGGCGCGCGCTGCTGGAACACGCCACTGCGCGCCTGCGTCGCCATCCCAGGGCGTTGCTTGCGCTTGCGACCCACGATCACAAGCGCGGCGCCGACAGCCGGGCACGGCTGGCGGTTCTCAGTACCTGCACGTTCGAATGGCGGGACGCTGTGCGGCGCTGGAACCGGATGTCGACCCGCGCCGGCGCGCCGATGCCGTTGCCGGGTGCCGAGGCCTACGCACTGTGGCAGGCGCTCGTGGCCGCATGGCCGATGCACGGTGCCCCTGGCGCCGACTTCGCCTTGAGGATGGTGCAATGGCTGACCAAGGCATTGCGCGAGGGCAAGCGGGTCAGCAGCTGGTCAGACCCGGATGTGGCCGTGGAGGAGGCCGCCGCGCAGTGGCTGCACGCGCTGCTGGACGCAGCGCCCTTGCAGCCGGTGCGCGAGGCGCTGGCGACGTTCGTGGCGCGCATCGCGCCGGCCGGCGCCTGCAACGGCCTGGCGCAGCTGTGCCTGCAGCACTGCCTGCCCGGCGTGCCCGACCTCTACCAGGGCGGCGAAGGCTGGGACCTGAGCCTGGTGGACCCGGACAACCGGCGTGCCGTGGACTATCCAACGCGGCAGGCGTGGCTGCGCGATACGCGCGGGTGGCCCGCGCTGCTGGAAGACTGGCGGGACGGTGGCATCAAGGCATTCCTGCTGCGGCAATTGCTGGAGTGCCGCCGCAGGCACCCGCACCTGTTCCTGCATGGCCAGTTGCAGCCGCTGTCCGCGCCTGCGCGCTCGCCGTGGCTGGCGTTCACGCGCAGGCATCAGGCGCAGGTGCTGCTGGTGATCGTGCGCCGGGGTTCGCCCGCCGCCGTGCCCGGGCCCAGCCTGCACGCCGCGCACGACGTCGGCACCGGCGCAGCACTGCACGGTGTGCCGACAGGCCCCATGCGCAACCTCCTGGACGGGCGCATCGAACATTTCAACGCAACCGCGGACGTGGGCAGGCTTCTGGCTGGCAGCCCGCTGGCGATATGGATCAACGAGGAGACAGGTAGGGATGGACAGCAGGGAACGACGGCAGCGGATTGAGGCATTGGCCCACCAGATCTGGGAAGCGGAGGGGCGCCCGGACGATCAGCAGCAGCGGCACTGGCACATGGCCGAGCGCCTGGTGGAGGCCGAGATTGCCGCGGCGCGCGGCGAGGAGGGCACCGATGGCCAGCCGTAAGTGGACGCAGACCTCGCGCGTGCGCGAAGGCCGGCCGTTCCCGCTGGGCGCGACGTGGGACGGGCTGGGCGTGAACTTTGCGCTGTACTCGCGGCATGCCACCCGGGTGGAGCTGTGCCTGTTCGACGCGCGCAACCGTGAAGTCGAGCGCATCGTCCTGCCTGAGTACACCAACGAGATCTGGCACGGCTACCTGCCGGACGTGCGGCCCGGGCAACGCTATGGCTATCGGGTGCACGGCCCGTATGCGCCGGAGGAGGGGCATCGCTTCAATCCCAACAAACTGTTGCTGGACCCCTACGCCAAGCAGATCGTCGGCGAGCTGAAGTGGGCGCCGCACCTGTTCGGCTACACCCTGGGCCACCGCGATGGCGATCTCAGTTTCGACCGCCGCGACAGCGCCAGCTACATGCCACGCTGCGCGGTGATCGATCCGGCCTTCAGCTGGGGTGTCGAACGTGCACCCGCAACGCCCTGGGACCGGACCGTGATCTACGAAGCGCACGTGCGCGGACTGACCATGCAGCACCCCGATGTCCCGCAGGCCGAGCGCGGCACCTTCTCTGCCCTGCGCCACGACGCGGTGGTCGACCACCTCAGCCATCTGGGGGTGACCGCCATCGAGCTGCTGCCGGTGCATGCCTACGTGGATGACCAGCAGCTGCTCGAGCGCGGGCTGCGCAACTACTGGGGGTACAACACCATCGGCTTCTTCGCGCCGCAGCCACGCTACCTGTCGCTGGGCACCGTGGCCGAGTTCAAGCAGATGGTCGCGCGGCTGCACAGTGCCGGCATCGAAGTGATCCTGGACGTGGTCTACAACCACACCGCCGAAGGCAATGAGCTGGGCCCTACGCTGTCCTTCAAGGGCATCGACAATGCCAGCTACTACCGCCTGGCCGATGATCGCCGCTATTACATCAACGATACCGGCACCGGCAACACGTTCGACCTGACCAATGCCGGCGCGCTGCGCATGGTGATGGACTCGCTGCGCTACTGGGTGACCGAGATGCGGGTGGATGGGTTCCGTTTCGACCTGGCCACCATCCTTGGCCGCGAGCGGCATGGCTTCGATGCCTCGGGCAGTTTCCTTGATGCGGTACGCCAGGACCCGGTCCTGAGCCAGGTGAAGCTGATTGCCGAGCCATGGGACATCGGCCCGGGCGGCTATCAACTGGGCCAGTTCCCGCCGGGCTGGGCGGAATGGAACGACCGCTTCCGCGATACGGTGCGCGCGCTCTGGCGCGGCGATGGCGGCCAGTTGCCGGAATTCGCCACGCGCTTCACCGGCTCGGCCGACCTGTTCGAACATCATGGCAGGCGGCCCTCGGCCAGCATCAACCTGGTGACGGCGCACGATGGGTTCACACTGCACGATCTGGTGAGCTACAACGATCGCCACAACGAGGCCAACGGCGAAGACAACCGCGATGGCCACTCGCACAACCTCTCCAGCAACCACGGTGTGGAGGGCGACACCGATGATGCGGCGATCCTCTCGTTGCGTGCGCGGCAGATGCGCAACCTGCTGGCCACGCTGCTGCTCGCGCAGGGCACGCCGATGCTGCTGGCCGGCGATGAGTTCGGCCATTCGCAGCAGGGCAACAACAACGCCTACTGCCAGGACAACGCGCTGAGCTGGATCGACTGGGAGCGTGCGGCATCGCCGGCTGCACAGGCGCAGGTGGCGTTCGTACGCCGGGCGCTGTCGCTGCGCCGACGCTATGGCCTGCTGCGCAGGAACCGGTTCCTGCGCGGCGAATACGATGAAGCGCTGGGCCTGCGCGATATCGACTGGCGGCATCCTGACGGCCGCAGCATGGAGGAAGCGGACTGGCATGACGCAGGGCTGCGTGCGCTGCTGATCGTGCTGGACGGCCGCAGCCCGGACAGCGGCCTGCGCGAGCCCGGGCGGCATGTCAGCCTGGCCTTGCTGTTGAACGCCGGGGACCAGCCGCAGCGGTTCAGTGTGTCGGATGAAGCCTTGTCGTTCCGGCGCGTACTCCTGCAGACCGACGAAACGCCGTTGGAGCCGGATGAGGCAGGTGCCTGGACCCTGCCGCCGCGCAGCCTGTGCCTGCTGGCGGCAAGCAGCAGCGCGTGATTGCACTGCTGCGCCACTACGGACCGCCGGGCATTGCCCGGCGGTCCGGTAGCTACCCCATCAGATAGCGCAACACACCCGCAGAGACCACGCCGATCAGCACCGTCGGCAGCATCGACAGCCGCGTGGCGGCCAGCAGGGTGATCGCCAGCGCGGCCAGGTCGGCGGGCTTGTCGGCGACGAAATCCGGAGCGATCACCGAGATCAGCACGCAGCCCGGGGCGGCTTCCATCACCGTCACCGCGCGCTTGCCCAGCGTGCGGTTGCGCAGCGCGAGGAAGCCGACGATGCGGGTCAGGTAGGTGGCGGCGGCCATCAGCACGATGGTCAGCACCGAGGACCAGTGGATCAGGCCGTTGAAGATCATGCTGCGTCCTCCGCCAGCAGCCAGGCGGCGGCCAGGCCGGCCAATGCGCCGCTGGCCACGTACCACGCACCCGGGATCAGCAGATAGGTGGCGGCGGCCACGACCAGGCTGACCAGCCACGGGCGCGCGGCCTTCATGCCCTGCCACATGCCGCGCAGCAGCACCAGGAACACGGCGGGGAAGGCCATGTCGAAGCCGTAGGCGTGGATGTCGCCCAGCAGCGGCCCGACGATCGCACCCAGCGCGGTGCAGGCCACCCAGACGGTGTAGAGGCCCGCGGAGACGCCCAGGTAGTAGGCCAGGCTGAAGCCGAGCGCACGGCGGCGCGCATCGGCCACGCCCATCGCCCAGCTTTCGTCACACATGAAGAACAACGCCGGCAGCACCCGGCGGCGCGGCAGGTGCTGCAGTAGTGGGGCCAGGCTGGCGCCCATCAGCAGATGGCGGCTGTTGACCAGTGCGGTGATCGCCACGATCAGTGCGATGTGCGGTGGCGAGGTCCACAGTTCGACGGCGGCGAACTCCGAGCCGCCAGCGAAGTTGAGGCCCGTCATCAGTGGCACTTCCAGTGCGCTCAGGCCTTTCTGGGCGGCCTGCGCGCCGAGCACCAGGGCGAAGGGAATGAAACCGATCATCACCGGCACGGCGGCGCGCAGGCCGCGCAGGAATTCGGCACGCGGCGCGGTATCGCAGGTGTCGGGCAGGGGGAGGGTGGTACGGGCGTCCATGGAACGGCACAACGAGGTGGGGGTGGCCCATGCTAGCGGTCCGATCGCGAAATCGGGTTGCGTTGATGCCACTGGATTCTGGATGATTGATATTTCATGCGGCCAAAAGTGACAAGGACGAAATCCCATGCAGTATCAGCTCGACAACCTCGATCGGCGTATCCTCGACGCCCTGCAGCGCGACGGCCGCCTGCAGAACCTGGAGCTTGCCCGGCTGGTCGGGCTGTCGCCGTCGGCCTGCCTGCGTCGGGTGCGGCTGCTGGAGGAAGGCGGCTACATCGACCGCTACGTGGCCTTGTTGAACGAGGCCAAGGTGGGCCGTGGCTTCACGGTATTCGTCCGCGTGTGGCTGCGCGGGCAGGACGAGGACACCACCAATCACTTCATCAACAGCATCAAGTCTTTCCCGGAAGTGCTTGAATGCCATCTGATGGCCGGTGACTGCGATTTCCTGCTGCGGGTGGCGGTGGCCGACCTTGATGCCTACCGGCAGTTCCAGATGCAGCACCTGAACCGGATCGCCGGGGTGCAGAACACCAAGACCGAGATTCCGATGCAGCGGATCAAGCAGACGACCCAGCTGCCGCTGTGAAGGGCGGGGGTTTGCGGCCGGGTTGCACCCGGCGCCCGCAGGTAGTGCCGGCCGCTGGCCGGCAACCCCAGAAGCAACAGCCGAAGCAACAGCGTGCATTCCGTTGGATGGCGGGGTGGGTCCGGTTGCAGGGGACGCCGTAGACCCTTCCATGGGGGCTTGGCCGCGGCATCCATGCCGCGGACACCCCTGCAACCAGACCCACCCCGCCTTCGACAGTTTCCCGCGATCTGCCGGAACGGCATGAACTGCTCCTGGTGGGTGTCGACCTTGGTCGACACGTTTGGGCCGGCACGGGGTCGGATCCCGTTGCTTCGCAACGGGCTCTGACCCCAGGCGTGGATGAGGTGGTCTGTTCGATTTATTGATTCCTGATGGGTGACTGGCTTCACGTCGGCTGTAGGCGGCGGTCATCGCAATGACATGTGGCCCCGCTACGGTTTGAGCCCGCTTGCGGGTCGCGCGCGGGCCGGGGTGCTGGTCCTAGTGCGCGTCCACTGCAGCTGCTGTCGCTGCCGAGGGTCATGTGTTCTACGTCAGGGGGCTGAATGGACACCATGCGGTCAGAACTTGGAAGGTGGCCATCGTCGCGTGGCTGCTGCTGTCCTTTGCCGCTGCCGGGCAGGACGGAGTTCATGCCTACGACATCCCTGCGCAACCGCTGGAACAGGCGGTCGAGCGCTTCAGCGTCATCAGTGGGTGGTCGGTGATGTACCCGGGCGACCTGGCCGCGGGCCGCAGCAGCCATGCGCTGCGCGCCAGCCTGGAGCCGCTGCCTGCCTTGCAGGTGCTGTTGCAGGACTCCGGCATCGAGGTCGAGGTGATCGGCGCGCAGCGCGTGGTGCTGCGCCGGGGCACGTCCTCGGCCGCCGAACCCGGTGTTGGCGCCGAACTTCCCGAGGCCGAACGTCGGCGTCGCTATGGCGGGCTGCAGCAGCGGCTGCGTGCGGCGTTCTGTGACGACCCGGAGATCGCGCCCGGCCGCTACGCCGCGACGCTGCGCTTCCGCATCGACAGTGCGGGCCGGGTGAGCGAGCCCGAGCTGCTGTCCGGCAGTGGTAGTGCCCGCCGCGATGCACGCCTGCTGCAGGCGCTGCAGGGCCTGGTGCTGGCGACCGAGGCCGCCGCGCTGGCGCAGCCGGTGACCCTGCAGATACGTCCTTCCGGCACCGACCACGACTGTGGCGGGCGCGCGCCCCTTCCATGACTTCAAGGATTCGAACATGAGCAACGTTGCGGCTGGCGCAGTTGACCTGATGGACCACCTTCTGGGGGCCTACGACGAGCTGAAACGCCGGTTGGTGCGCAAGCTGGGATCGGAGGAGCTGGCCGGTGACGCGCTGCAGGACACCTGGATGCGCCTGAGTGCGCGCCGTGACCGCCTGGACGCCGTGCAGAACCCTGCGGCCTACCTGCTGCGCATGGCGATGAATACCGTGATCGACCGCCAACGTGCCGACCATCGCCTGCTGAGCCTGGAAGAGGTGGAGACGCTGATGGACATGGCCGACCCGGCACCGGGGCCGGCGCAGGCGGCCGAACTGGACTTCGCGCTGGAGGACATGGTGGGCCTGCTGCAGCGCATGCCCGAGCGGCGTCGCCGCATCCTGCTGGCAATCCGCGTCGATGGCCTGCAGCAGCGTGACGTCGCCGATCACCTCGGCGTGTCGCTGCGGCTGGTGCAGCGTGAGCTGAAGGCGGCCCAGGACTACCTGGCCGAGCGCAGCGGGCAGGGGCGCCAGGTGCGGTTCTGAGCGGCGGCATCCGTCTACACTTTGACGCCGAGCAGAACCCCGCAGCGTGCGGGTCCGGCATGAGCCCCCATGGATCCTGACGATCACCCGCAACGCCCGCTGGATGCCGTCGAGCGCCAGGCGCACGCGTGGGTGGTGCGCCTGACCTCGGGCGAGGCTACTGCGGCCGACGGGCGCAGCTTCCGCGCGTGGTGCGAGGCTGATCCCCGTCATCGCGAAGCATTCGGCCGTGCGCGCCGGCAATGGGAGCAGGTACGCCTGGCCGGCGAGCAGCTGCCTGCCGCCGCACGCCAACCGGTCGCGCCGACGCCGACCCAGCGCTGGAGCCGGCGTGCCTTCCTGGGCGCCGCGATTGCCGCCCCGGCCAGCCTGGCAGTGGTGGCGGCGATCCGTCCGCCGCTGGGGCTGTGGCCCTCGGTGACGGCGATGACGGCCGATTTCCACACCGGTACCGGTGAACGGCTGCAGATCGCACCTTCGCCACAGCTGAAGATCGAGCTGGATACGCAGAGCAGCCTGCGCCGCCGTGCGGACACGGAGGGCGAAGGCTTCGAGCTGGTGCAGGGCCAGGCTGCGATCGAGACCCGGGCCGGCCTGCGCCTGGCCCTGTTCGCAGGGGCGGGCTGCGTGATTGCCGATGAAGGGGCGGTGCGCCTGGACGTGCGCAACACCCACGGCCAGGTACGGGTGACCTGCCTGCAGGGCAGCGCCCGGATCGAGCACCCGCAGGGCCGCCTGCAGCTGCAGGCGGGCCAGCAGACCCGGTACGACGAGCGCCTCAGTGGCGTGGTGGCCGAAGCCGTGGCCTCGGAAGTGAGTGCCTGGACCGAAGGCATGCTGGTGTTCCGCCGGGCGCCGCTGCGCGAGGTGGTGGAGGAGATCAACCGCTACCGCCGCGGCAAGGTGCTGCTGGGTGAATCGGCATTGGCGCGCGCCCCGGTCAGCGGCCGCTTCCGCATCGATGATCCGGATGCGGCGCTGGAGCAGCTGCGACTGACGATGTCGCTGGATCTGCGTCGCTTTCCAGGTGGCATTGCCGTCCTTGGTTAGGTGAAGACGCTGGCCGTGCGCGCCGCGCAGGGCTGTTGCAAGCAAGGAGACGCCAAGGATGCGCAACGAGACCATCGGTGTGCTGGATCTGCGCCGCAATCTGTCGGCGTTGCTGGAAACCACCCAGCGACGGCCGTTGATGGTGCACCGCTACGGCTCGCCATGGGTATGCGTGGTATCGGACGCACAGTGGCAGCAACAGGCCGTGCTGCTGGACTTCGATCCGCAGTCGCACCCGCTGGCGATGCTGTTGCGCCTGCAGCAGCAGGTGCTGCCGCTGGCTGAAACCGGTGTGTTGCCGCCTGCGGCGCTGGCACGCGCACTGCTGCTGATGGACATGCATGGCATCAGGGATCTCGCGCAGCTGCACGAGCAGGTGCTGCACCACCGGCTGTGGCACTGGTTCGTGGCGGGCACCCGCGGGGTGATGGACGGCTGGCAGCTGCCCGCGGTGCGCATTGCGATGGCGTCGTGGTGCGATGACGTGGACATGACAGACGCGCTGGTCGCGTTCGCCGCGCGCAGCGACGTGGCGGTACTGGCCCGCCGCTGCGGGGGTGACGCACCGCGCCTGCAGCGCGAAGCCTGCAGGCGGATGACGCTGCGATGACGTTGCCGATGAAGCACCACCCAGCGCACAGAGCGGCATTCGCGCTGTCGCTTCACCTGCCTTGCTGACGTCTTCTCCAGAGTACGACGCACCGCGCGTCGCGGAGCACGGGCGACGCAGATGGCAGACAGTCGCAGGATCAGCATGCTGGAGCTGGATCGCCACCTGAGCCGGTCACTGGAGCAGGCGCGGCACACGCCCTTGAATGTGCAACGCTACGGGCACTCGTGGGTCTGGGTGCTGTCCAGTGATGCCTGGGCCGATGCGGCGCGCTGGGCGGTACTGGACAGCAGCGCGCATCCATTGGCGGCGCTGCGGCGCGCCCTTGATCTGCAGCTGCGGCCGTGGTCCGAAGCAGCCATGAACGCGCTGCCGCTTGACGCAGGCGATGCGCGGCTGCTGCAACGTGCGGCCCTGCTGGTGGTCGTGCGTGATCTCAACAGTGCGCAGCGCGTGTACGACGATCTGCGCTATCACCAGGCCTACCGCACGTTCATCGGCCTCGACCATGGCACCGCGTGGTCGCCGATGCAGTGCGTGCGCCTGTTGCAGGCGTGCGCGCTTCCGCTGCTGCGCGGCTGCATCGACGAAACGCTGTCCAGTGTGCCGCCACACCTGCTCGAGGCGGCACGCGTACCGGCTGCGCCGGCGCCTGCGCAGGCACATGCGCAGCGAATTGCCGGCGGATGTTTATCGTACTGACACATGCACCGCTGACCATGGCGCAGCGGTCTCTTCCAGGATGACGAGGGCGGAACAATGGCAAGGCAGGTGGGTGGTCGCAGGGCTCGGCAGCAGGGTTTCAGCCTGATCGAGATCATGGTGGTGGTGGTGATCATCGGCATTCTCGCGGCATTGATCGTGCCGCGCTTGATGGACCGTCCCGACCAGGCGCGCGTGGTGGCAGCGCGCCAGGACATCGCGGCGCTGATGCAGGCGCTGAAGTTGTTCAAGCTGGACAATGGTCGCTATCCCAGCGCCGAGCAGGGCCTGCAGGCGCTGGTGAAGCCGCCGCAGGGCAGTGGCGCGATGCCGGTCACGCCCTATCTGGATCGCCTGCCGAATGACCCGTGGGGCCATCCGTACCAGTATCAGGTGCCTGGCACACATGGCGACATCGATGTGTTCTCGCTGGGTGCGGACAGCAAGCCCGGTGGCGACGCCGGGAACGCGGACATCGGCTCCTGGCAGCTGTGAGGCAGGCCGATGTCAGCCCGGATGCGGTCTGTTTCGAGTGTCCGTCAACGTGGCATGGCGGTGATCGTCGCCCTGCTGGTGGTGGCACTGGTGGCAGTGATTGCCACTGCACTGCTCACCCGGCAGTCGGCCCAGCTGCGCGCGCTGCGTGGTGACCAGCTGCGCGCACAGGTACGCATGGCCGTGGACGCAACGCTGGAACGTGCGGCGCAGCAGCTGCGTGCGGATGCAAAGGAACAGCTGACCACGGTGCGCAGCGGGCGCTGGGCGCGCCCATTGGAGCTGCAGGCGCCGTTGCCGGTGCGGCTGCAGCTGGTCGATGCGCAGTCGATGTTCAACCTGCGCAATCTGCTTGCGCATGGCAGGCCGGACCCCGAGGCGCGGCGCGCGTTCATCACGTTGTGTGCCGGGCAAGGGCTTGGCCAAGGCGCCTGCACATCCGCCGCGGACCACATCCAGGCGCGCCTGCGCGATGGCGACATGCAGGCGCAGGCGCCGCTGCCGCGCGAATCACTGATCGAACAGGTGCTGCCGGGTGCCGATCCGGTGGCGTTGCAGGCGCTGGCGCGACGCACCGTGGTGTTGCCGGCACAGACCCTGGTCAACGCCAACACCAGCGACCTGCGCGTTCTGCAGGCGGTGACGCCTGCGGTCGAGCCGGCACGGCTGCAGGCGCTGCTCGGTGAGCGCGACGCTGGCCATTGGCTGCTCAATCGCGGCGACATCGCCAACCGACTCCAACTGAGCAACGAACAGATGGCGGTACTTCCCTTGGGTATCCATAGCGAGTGGTTCCTGGCCGTCGGCCAGGTGCAGGCTGACGGCAGCGCGGTTGATTTCCGCGCGCTGCTCTGGCGCGAGTACCGCGACGATGGCGTACGTGTGCAACGCGTGTGGACGAGGATCGGCGCATGAACGCGCAGCTTCGGGTACGCCTGCCGACGCTTGAGGGTCTGCACTCCAACAGCGCGGTGGACTGGGCGCAGCTGCACAAGGGCGAGGTGCTGGCTCACGGTTGCGCCACGCTGGCGGCGCTGGGCCTGCGGCATCCGCGGGCTGCGGTGCATGCCTGCCTCGATCCGAGCGACCTGATCCTGCTGGAACTGCAGCTGCCACCGTTGTCCGGGCGACGCCTGCAGTTGGCGTTGCAGGGTGAGGTGGAGGCGATGTTGCTGGACGACCTGCAGGACGTCGCGCTGGCCCACGGTGCGCAGGCGGCTGACGGCACGGTTCCGGTGGCCTGGCTCGGCCAGCAGGCGGTCCTGCAGGCGCAGCAGTTGCTGGCCTCGTGCGGACTGCAGCTGCAGGCACTCCATCCGACGCCGCTGCTGCTGCCCTGGCAGGACGGACAGGCCACGCTGCAGGTCAGCGGCGAGCACCTGCTGGTGCGAAGCGGGCGCGATCGGGGGTTCGTCCAGTGGTATGGCGGACGTGATGCGTGTGCAGTCATGCAGGCGCTGGCCGTGCGCCTGCGACAGGCCGGCGTGCAGGCCGTGCAATGGATCGGCAGCGTACCGCCGGCGTGGCCGGACAGCCTGCCGGCCACCGCCGTCATGAAGGAACGGCAGGCATGTGGCCCTCTGCCGGGGTGGTCACTGCCGCTGCCCGGTGCGGGTCGGCAAGCGCCACGCCTGGCAATCGGCCTCGCGTTGGCGGCAGTGCTGCTGGCCGCGCTCGGCCTGCAGCTGCAGGTCTGGCGTTGGCGGATCGAGGGCGAGGCGCTGCAACAGGACATGGCGCGGCAGTTCAGCGCACGCTTCCCGGAGATCACCGATGTGGTGGATCCGGTGCTGCAGGCAAGGCGTGCTCTGGCGGTGCCGCCACCGGCGCCACCGTTGCCGCCGTTGCAACGGCAGGTAGCCAGCACGCTGCTGGCGGTTCCGGAACTGGCCGGGCAGGTGCGCAGCCTGCATTACCAGCCCGGCCAGCTCGACATGGAGCTGGATGCCGATGCCCAGGCATTGGCCGACGATCCGCAGCGGCTTGAGCACTGGCAGCAGGCGCTGCAGGTGCAGGGCCTGCTGCTGGCGCGCGACGCCGGTGGGCGCCTGCGGGTGAGCGGAGCGGGACAGTGACGGCCCGCACCCTGCGGTTGGGCGGCGGGCTGGCCGGCCTGCGGCAGCGCTGGCAACGCCTGCCACCGCGCGACCGGCGGATGCTGTGGGTGATGGTGGTGGCGCTGCTGGTGGCGGGCCTGTGGTCGTTGTGGCTGGAGCCACTGCTGAAGCAGCGCACGCACTGGCAGGCCGAGCTACCGCGGCTGCAGGCGCAGTGGCGCGCACTGGCACCGCTGCTGCGCGTCCGTGAGCGCCAGCAGCTGGCGCAGGGCCAGCATCCGACACTTCCCGGGCTGCGCGATGGAATCAAGACCGCCGGCCTTGCCGACGGCCTGCATATCGAAGCGCGTGACGGGCGCTGGCACCTGCAGGTGCAGGCGGTGCCCGCCGATGCGCTATGGAACTGGCTGCTGCCGCTGCTGGCCGACCCGGCCATCGAGCTGCAGCAGCTGCAACTGACACGCACAGGGGACGCGAACATGCCGGCGGCACGGATTTCCGGAAACATCGTGATGGTGGCCACTGCGGGTGCCCATCCATGAGGGCGATGCGCAGCCTTGCCTGCAGTACTGCATTGGCCCTGATCGTGGGCATGGCCCACGTGCCGGCGCCGGTGGCAGCGCAGGACACACGCGATGAGCCGGTGCAGCTGAACCTGGTGGATACCGATATCGGTGGCGTGCTGCGGATGGCGGCACGGTTCACCGGCCGCCAGTTCCTGGTCGACCCACGGGTGACCGGCAAGATGACGGTGGTCTCCGATGGCCCGATCAGCCGTACCCAGGCCTATCAGCTGCTGCTGGGCGCGCTGCGCATGCGCGGCTTCGCCGTGGTCGAGAATGGCGGCGTCAGCCGGGTGGTGCCGCAGGCCGACGCCAAGCTGCTCGGTGGCCGGGTGGGCAGTGGCGGTGCAGGGGGCGAGATCGCCACGCGCACCTTTCCGCTGCGCTACGAGAACGCCGCCGCGCTGGTGGCGGTGCTGCGGCCGATGATCAGCCCGGACAATCCGATCACGGCGAACCCGGGCAACAACACCCTGGTGATCACCGACTATGCCGACAACCTGGAGCGCATCGCGCGGGTGATCGCCAGCGTCGACACGCCGGCCGGCATGGACACCGATGTGGTGAAGCTGCAGCAGGGCATCGCCGTAGACGTCGCGGCGATGGTCGCGCCGCTGCTGGATGCGCAGGGCGCAGAGCCCAGCCAGAAGGTAGTGGTGATGGCCGACCCCCGCAGCAACAGCGTGCTGCTGCGTTCCAGCAGTCCCGGGCGCACCCGTCTGGCCCGGCAGCTGGTGGAGAAGCTGGACCGCGCGCAGGACGAGTCCGGCAACCTGCATGTGGTCTACCTGCGCAATGCCCAGGCCAATCAGCTCGCCGGCGTGCTGCGCGGCGTGGTTGCGGGGCAGAGCGATGCGCCGGCAGTGGGCAGCAATGAAGGCATCACGCCACTGCCTGGCGATGCAAGCCGTTCCGCACCGGCGCAGCCGTCGCAGCCACAACAGGCCAGGACCGGCAGCAATGCGCTGGAATCGCAGCGGCTGGATCCGAACCGCCGCGACCCGATCGACGCCGGGAGCACCGGCTTCAGCCAGAACGGCATTTCGGTGCAGGCGGACGTGGCCACCAACACGCTGTTGATCTCGGCGCCGGAACCAGTGTACCGCAACCTGCGCCGGGTGATCGACCAGCTTGACCAGCGCCGTGCACAGGTGCTGGTGGAAAGCCTGATCGTGGAGGTCAACCAGACCGACGCGGCCGAACTGGGCGTGCAGTGGATGCTGGGCAATGGCCGCACCTTCGGCGGCACCCACTTCGGCGGCACCAGCGGTGGCAGCGGGCTGAACACCACCGCGCGCACCACCCTGGACGTGCTGCCCAAGGATGGCCTGAAGATCGGGGTGATCGACAGCACCATCAACCTGCCCGGCGTCGGCCAGATCCTCAACATGAAGGCGCTGGCCAACGCGCTGCAGAGCAAGGGCGGTGCCAACATCCTGTCCACGCCGAACCTGATGACGCTGGACAACGAGGCGGCCAGCATCATGGTCGGGCAGACCGTGCCGTTTGTGAGCGGCCGCTACGTGACCGACGGTGGCGGCGGCAGCAACAATCCATTCCAGACCATCGTGCGCGAGGACGTGGGCCTGAAGCTGCGGGTACGCCCGCAGATTTCCGAGGGCGGCACGGTGAAGCTGGACATCTACCAGGAAGTCAGCAGCATCGATGCGCAGAGCGCGAACAGCACGGCCGGCATCATCACCAACAAGCGCGCACTGGATACCAGCGTGCTGCTGGACGATGGCCAGATCATGGTGCTGGGTGGCCTGCTGGAAGACAGCGTCAGCCATGGCCGTGACGCGGTGCCGGGGCTGGGGAAGATTCCGGTGCTGGGTGCCTTGTTCCGCAGCGACACACGCAGGCGCGCCAAGACCAACCTGATGGTGTTCCTGCGTCCGCACGTGGTGCGTGACCCGGCCGCCGGCCAGCGCCTGACCCGCGACCGCTATGACTACATGCGCAACGCGCAGGCTGGCGCGCAACCGGTGCAGAGCTGGGCATTGCCGGCGCTGTCGGCACCGCAGCTGCCGCCGCAGGACCTTTCTGTACTCGGCCAGGGCAATGCGCGCGATGGCCAGGGCCAGCCGCTGCAGAACACCAGCCTGGCAGCGTTGTATCCGGCCGGTGACGGCGATGCGCAGCTGGTGCAGTTCGCACAGGGGCTGGACCCGACCCATGCCCGCCAGGGCGTGGCGCAGGTGCGGGCGCTGGGCCTGCAGGCCTATGCCGAGGCGACGCCGGGCGAGAGTGGCCAGCGCCTGCGGGTGCGGCTGCCGCGCGACCCGGCGACGCTGGACCCGGCACTGCAGCAACTGCGCGGGCTGGGCTACACGCCGGAACTGGTGATCGGACCGTGAGCGCCGCCGCGTCACTGCCGTACGCCTGGGTGCGCAGCCATGGGGTGATGCTGTCCGAGGTTGGCGGTGAGCCTGTGCTGCTGGGTACCGTCGATACCGCAGCGTGGGCTGTGGCCGAACTGCGCCGCCGGCATGGACCGTTGCCCTTCCAGGCACTGGATGCCGCGAGGTGGCAGCAGCGGTTGGCTGAGCAGTACCGTGACGGCGGCGACGCCGCTGCCGTGGTCGGTGCCGCCGAGAGCGAAGTCGATCTGGACCGGCTGATGCAGGACATGCCGGAAGTCACCGATCTGCTGGACGCGCAGGATGATGCGCCGGTGATCCGCATGATCAACGCGCTGCTGGCGCAGGCCGCACGTGATGGCGCCAGCGATCTGCACATCGAGCCGTTCGAGACCCATTCGGTGGTGCGCTACCGGGTGGACGGCACGCTGCGCGACATGGTGCAGCCACGGCGCGCACTGCACGCAGCGCTGGTATCGCGCATCAAGATCATGGCCCACCTGGACATCGCCGAGAAGCGCCTGCCGCAGGACGGGCGCATCGCGATCCGCGTGGGTGGGCGTCCGCTGGATATCCGAGTCTCCACGGTGCCGACCGGGCATGGCGAGCGCGCCGTGCTGCGACTGCTGGAGAAGGATGCCGGCCGTCTGCAGCTGCAGCGCCTTGGCATGGCCGATGACACCCTGGCCACGTTCACCGGATTGATCCGGCAGCCGCATGGCATCGTGCTGGTCACCGGCCCGACCGGTAGTGGCAAGACCACCTCGCTGTACGCCGCGTTGGGCCAGCTCGACAGCAGCACCAGCAACATCCTCACCGTGGAGGACCCGGTGGAGTACGACTTCGCCGGCATCGGCCAGATCCAGGTGAACGCGCGCATCGGCATGAGCTTCGGCACCGCGCTGCGCGCGATCCTGCGCCAGGACCCGGACACCATCATGATCGGCGAGATCCGCGACCTGGAGACCGCACAGATTGCGGTGCAGTCGTCGCTGACCGGCCATGGCGTGCTGGCGTCCCTGCATACCAACGACGCGATCTCGGCAGTGACGCGCCTGGCCGATATGGGCGTGGAACCGTTCCTGCTGGCCTCGTCGCTGCGCGGTGTGCTGGCGCAGCGGCTGGTGCGGCGGCTGTGTACCCAATGCCGGCGTGCCGAGGTGGATGGGGACGGCCGTACCGTATGGCGCGCGGTGGGTTGCGCGGCCTGTGCCAACAGCGGCTACCGGGGGCGTACCGGCATCCACGAGTTGTTCGTGGTGGACGATCGCGTGCGTACGCTGATCCATGAAGGGCAGGGTGAACCTGCACTGCGCGAGGCGGCGCGGCGTGCCGGCATGCTGACCTTGCGTCAGGACGGCCAGCGTTGGGTCGACAGCGGGGTGACCACGCTGGAAGAGATCCTGCGCGTCACCGGCGACGACTGAGGCTTGCATGGCGCTGTTCGACTACCAGGCCGCCAACGCGCAGGGCCGCATCGAGAAGGGCCAGCTGGACGCTGACAGCCCGCGCGGCGCGCGACAGGTGCTGCGCGGTCGTGGGCTGACACCCGTGCAGGTCAGCGTGGCGCGCAGTGCCGGCAGTGGCTGGGCTGCCCGGCGACTGTCTGCCAGCGAGCTGGCCTGGGCCACGCGCCAGCTGGCCAGCCTGCTGGCCGCCAGCCTGCCGTTGGAAGCTGCATTGAGTGCGGTCATCGACCAGGCCGAGCGCGCGCATGTGGCCCAGGCACTTGCCGCCGTGCGCGCCGACGTGCGGGCCGGCCAGCGCCTGACCGTGGCCCTGGCCGCGCGGCCACGCGATTTTCCGCCGATCTATCGGGCGCTGGTGGGCGCTGGTGAAGACTCTGGTGACCTGGCACGGGTGATGGAGCGCCTGGCCGACTACATTGAAGAACGCAACGCGCTGCAGGCCAAGGTACTGACCGCCTTCATCTATCCGGCGGCGATCAGCCTGGTGTCGGTGGCGATCGTGATCTTCCTGCTCAGCTATGTGGTGCCGCAGGTAGTGACCGCGTTCGTTCAGGCACGGCAGACGCTGCCGATGCTGACCCAGGTAATGCTGGCCGCCAGCGCGTTCGTGCGCAGCTGGGGCATGTGGGCAGGGCTGGGCATCGCTGCGCTGGTGGTGGCCTGGCGGCTGGCGTTGCGCCGGCCGGAACTGCGCCTGCGCTGGGACGCGATGCTGCTGCGGGTCCCGATGGTCGGGCGCTTCGTGCTGGGTGTGAACAGTGCGCGCTTTGCCTCGACGCTGGCGATCCTGCTGGATGCTGGTGTGCCGCTGCTGCGTGCGCTCGAAGCGGCGCGGCAGACGCTTGGCAATGCGCTGCTGGCGCGCTGTGCCGATGATGTGGCTGCTCGCGTACGCGAAGGTGCGGCACTGGGTGCTGCGTTGAAGGTACAGAAGGTCTATCCGCCGATCCTGGTGCATCTGGTGGCCAGCGGCGAGAAGACCGGTTCGCTGGCGCCACTGCTCGAACGCGCCGCGCAGACGATCTCGCGCGAGATCGAGCGTCGCGCGATGGCGCTGACCGCACTGCTGGAACCGACCATGATCCTGGTGATGGGTGGCGTGGTGTTGACGATCGTGCTGGCGGTACTGATGCCGATCATGGAAATGAACCAGCTGGTGCAGTGATGCGCAACGCGCATCACGGGTGGAGTCGACTGCTTCCCAAGCACACTTCGACAGGACCAGCGCTCCGTGCACCAGTCGACGAACAGTCGACTCTACCCGGTCGCCGTCTTCGATTCTCCACACAATCCTCCACACCTTTTTCCGATCTTCCACAGGTTTCTTAAGCGGCCTGTCATCGGCGCGGACCAGCATGGACACGTCGCCGCAGAGTGGGCTGGGAGGCCCTCGGCGGCAGCAGGCGTGTAGTGACCGTTCCTCCCTTGGTGTTTCCCTTCGCAGTAAACCCTTCAGGAGAAGATCATGAACAAGTGCAAGACCCTGGCCGCGCTGGTTGCCACCGCGCTGCTCGCTACCGTGGGCGCCGCCTCGGCGCAGACCGTGACCGGCGGCGGTGCCTCGTTGCCGGCCGACCTCTACAAGGGTTCGTCCGACAGCATCCTGCCGGCGAACTTCAGCTACGCCGTGACCGGTTCGGGCACCGGCAAGAAGGCGTTCCTGGAAAACAACTCGCTGCTGTTCTCGACCACCGGCACCGTGCACTTCGCCGGCAGCGATTCGGTACTGAGCGGCACCGAGCTGAACACCTACACCACCAACTTCAACCAGCCGACCAATGCCAACCGCTACGGCGCGCTGATCCAGGTGCCGTCGGTGGCCACCTCGGTCACCATCCCGTTCAACAAGGCCGGTTCGGCGGTGAACCTGAGCGTGGCGCAGATCTGCGGCGTGTTCTCGGGCGCGATCAGCGACTGGTCGACCATCGATGCCAACCGCAGCGGCCCGATCCAGGTGGTGTATCGCGCGGAAAGCAGCGGCACCAGCGAAATGTTCAGCCGCTTCCTGACCGCGGCCTGTGCCGCTGAGAACGCTGAAACCTCGAAGCTGGTGGGCGGCAAGTTCGCCATCAAGTCGACCTTCGCCGACCTGTACAAGCGCGATGCCAACGGCAACCTGCCGGCGTTCCTGGTGGCCGCCCCGGCCACCGGCGGCACCTCGCTGTACAACGCTGTCTACGCGGCTGAAGGCCGTATCGGCTACGTTGGCCCGGACGTGATTCCGAACCTGACCGATGCGACCAAGGTCGCCAAGGTCAAGGGCTTCTCGCCGGACCAGGTGAGCGTGCAGGCCACCCTGGACACCGTCGCTCCGCCGACCGGCACCGATGCAGAGAACCCCGCCAACTGGGTGCCGGTGTTCGGCAACCCGTCGGCCGGCTATCCGATCGCCGGCTACACCAATCTGGTGATCGGCCAGTGCTACAAGGATTCGAGCGTCGCCACCAGCCTGCGCGGCTTCCTGGCCCGCCACTATCCGGCGACCTACACCGTCGCGTATGAGAAGTCGATCACCGACCACGGCTTCATCCCGCTGACCAAGGCCTGGCGCGATGCGATCCGCAACCGCTTCGTGCTGGCCAGCAGCACTGCCGGCCTGAACAACCCCAGCACCTGCGCCGGCATCGGCCGTCCGCTGTAATCCGCAGCATGGGTTGAATCCTGCTTGACCCGACGCCGGCCTCTGGGCCGGCGTCGCCATTTCCGCGACGGTGCCGCGGTTGCAGCGTTTGGCTGTCGGCTTCGTCTCGCGTGAACCGTCTATCAGTGGCAGGGCATGCGTTGCGTGTGCCTCCCCGATCGCCGCCGCAGCTGCGGCCCACCAGGTTGATGAGGTTCCGATGTCGCACCCGCTTCCGTCCGCTGTTCATCCGGCCGCGTCGATGCGCCGCAATCATCCGATGGCGTGGGCCATCGCGGTCGCACTGGGGAGCATGGTGGCCCCGGCCAGCCAGGCGCAGCAGGCGTTCAGTCCGGGCTGGTTCGCCGAACGGGGCGCGGCCCAGGGCAGCGCGGCACAGAGTGGCCGGATGCCCAACGGCGTGCCGATCCAGTTCCAGTTGCCGGCCCAGCAGCAGGATGCGGCACGGCAGAAGCTGCAGCAGTCGATCGACAATCTTGGCACTGCGGCGCAGGCGATTGCCCTGCAGCAGCGCCTGCAGGAACAGGCGCGGCAGGCGCGCCGCGAGGCTGGCTTCATCGTTGCCGATGGCCTCGGCAAGGACGGCCTGAGCGTCGACCAGAACCCGCTGACCCGTGGCTGGCTCAATGCGCGCGACGTGATCCAGTCGCAGGGCAGCGACGGGAGGGTGCAGGTCACGGTCGAGCAGACCGCGGACAAGGCGATCCTGAACTGGGAGACCTTCAACATCGGCGGCAACACCACGCTGAATTTCCTGCAGAACCCTGACTGGGCCGTACTGAACCGCGTCAACGATCCGCAGGCGCGGCCCAGCCAGATCCTGGGCCAGCTGAAGGCCAGTGGCACGGTGTTCGTGGCCAACCGCAACGGCGTGGTGTTCGGCAACAACAGCCAGGTCAATGTACGCAATCTGCTGGCGGCTGCAGCACGGATCAGCGATGCGCAGTTCGGCGACAACGGCCTGTACAGCCCCGACGCCAGCAGCAGCGCGCTCAGCGATGCATTCGGCAAGGTGATGGTGGAGCGGGGCGCGCGCATCGCGACCCATGAGCCGACCAGTGCGACGCGCGGCGGTGGCTACGTGCTGCTGGCCGGGCACAGCGTGGACAATGCTGGCCAGATCGAAGCGCGCAAGGGCCAGGTGCAGCTCGCAGCAGGTGACAGTTTCGTGATCCGGCGCGGCGTGGGTACGGCCGCCAACACCAGTTCCACCACCCGCGGCAATGAAATCGCGCCGCGCTTCATCGCTGGCAGCACGGCTGGCAGCGTGCGCAATACCGGTCTGCTGCGCGCACTCGAGGGTGACGTGACCCTGGCCGGACGCAGCGTCGAGCAGGCCGGTGTGGCCGTGGCCAGCACCACGCTTGCACAGCGCGGCACCGTGCATCTTCTGGCCTCGGCCAGTGATGCAGGCAGCAGCGTCACGCTTGCTGACGGAGCCACCACGGCGGTGCTGATCGAGGACGATGGCAAGACCACGGTGCTGGATACGCAGCGCGACGCCCTAATCAAGGAATCGGCCGAGCAGGACGCGATCCGCGCTGGCGCGCGTTCGGCAACCTTCGACAATCTGTCCCAGCACAATGATCGCCGGGACCAGTCGCGGGTGGAGATCGTCTCGGGGGGCAACATCCATTTCAGCGCGGATTCGCTGACGGTTGCCACGGGCGGCCAGATCATTGCCGATGCGGCGGCCCGTAGCTACGTGGACGATGCCGCGCGCGTGGACGTGTCCGGCGCAGTGGGCGTGCGGGTGTCGATGGAGAGCAACAATGTCCAGGTCAAGGTGCAGGGCAACGAACTGCGCGATGCCCTGGACAACCGCGACAGCGGCAAGCTGACCAGCAGCGAAGTCTGGGTCGACCGCCGCAGGCTGGTCCACGTTCCGGCCGGTACCGGGGGCTACGAGGGTGAGCGCTGGTACGCCGCAGGCGGCCTGCTGGAAGTGGGGGGCTACCTCGACAACCAGGGGCACTCGATCGGCGAATGGGCTGCGCAGGGAGGCACCGTCCTGCTGGGCGGCAGGGAAGTGATCACGCAAGGTGGCTCACGCATCAACCTTGCCGGCGGCAGCCTGGATGTGCAGAGCGGCGTGGTCCGGCAGAGCTGGGTGCGCGGCGTTGATGGCCAGGTCTACCGTCTTGATGAGGCGCCAGCGGAGATGCTGTTCGATGGCCTGTACAGCGGCCATGAAGTGAAGCAGGAACGCTGGGGCATCACCGAGACCTTCCGTGATCCGATCGTATTCGCGGCGCAGCGGGTCGATAACGGGTACACGGTCGGCCGCGATGCAGGACGGCTGATCGTCTCCGCACCGACCGCGGTGCTGGATGGAAAGGTTGAGACTGCCACCTTCCAGGGCGCGCAGCAGAACCGCAGGCCGGATGCCGCACTGGATGGCTATGCACAGGCGCAGACGGCGGTCGCGCGCAATGCGCAGTTGTACCTGGGGCGCTATGACGGCCAGGGCCGCAGTGGTGTGTTCGGCTCGGATGTGCGCCTGGGCGACAAGGCTCCGACGAAGACGGCGTGGTCGCTGGCGGCTCCGGTCAACGAGGAGCTGCGTGACACGGTGTGGCTGGATATCGCAGAGCTGAGTGCCCAGCAGTGGGGGCGGATCGACCTGGCGACCGCCGATCGCATCCGCATCGACAGCAGCCTTCGGCTTCAGGCCGGCGGGCAGCTCAACCTGACCGGCAGCGAGGTGGAGCTGGCAGGCGACATCGGCATTGCCGGCGGCCAGTTGTCGGCGGGCAACCTGCTGGATGTCCAGGGCCGGCCGACGGCGCTGCTGCACGATGGCCGCGCCCGCACCGTCATTGCCGACGGAACGCGGATCGACCTCTCCGGCGAATGGAGCAACGCCTCACTGGCGATGCCGCGCGACGCGAGCGGTGCCTGGACGGATGGCGGCCGCCTGAGCCTGGGCAACAGTCATGACGTGGCCGTGGGCGCCAAGGCAACGGTTGACGTCGAGGCCGGTGCTGCGCTGGACCTGCGCGGCAAGGCCCATATCGGCAAAGGCGGCAGCGTCACCCTGCAGGCGAACAGCAGTACGGTGACGACCGACGGCAGTGGCCGGGTGCAACTGGGTGAGGGAAGCCGGTTCAGTGGTCGAGGACAGGGCGGTGGTTCTTTCTCGCTGGGTACCGGTGGCCAGGTGCGGGTGGGCGATGCGGACCTGGCGGGCGCGTCGCTGCGACTGGACCCCGGCCTGTTCGGCAGTGGCTTCGCGCAGTACGACATCAATGGCCACCACGGCGTGGAGGTGGCCGATGGCGCGCGGCTGGTCGCTGCCCTGCCAGGCCTGCGCCTGACCCAGGACGCGCCGATGGCGACCGACCGGGCGTCCGCACTGGCGGCGTGGGACGAACCGCTGTACAGCGCCGATCCGTCGAGCGGGCGCGTCAGCCAGCGCGCGGGTGCGAGCATCAGCCTGCGTTCGGAGCGCAACAGCGTGGGCGGTGACCTGCGGGTCGGCAAGGATGCACTGGTGGCGGTCGATCCAGGCCAGACGATCTCGCTGCTTGGTGCGGGCAACATCGATGTTGAAGGCACGCTGCGCGCGAAGGGCGGACGCATCCTGATCGACGATGTGCGCCCGGAGAACGCGCTGTACGCCGGGCAGCGCACCGAACGCACCTGGCGTTTCGCCGAAGGCGCGCTGCTGGATGCCGATGCAGACGCGATTTCGCTGCCCGATTCCAGCGGCCGTCTGCGCGGGCAGGTGCGCGCGGGTGGACGCATCGAGATCGGCGGGGCGCTGGACTGGGAGACCACAGCATTCGTCGACAACCGACCACCGGAAGCCTTCGTGGTGGTCGAACGCGGTGCGCGCCTGCAGGCGCGGGGTGCGTCGGCCGAGCTGGACGTCGACGGCCAGGGCCGCGTGCGCGTGGACAGCGATGGCGGGCAGATCGTGCTGCGCTCGGCCAATGCGCTGTACCTGGACGGCGGGATGGATGCGGCCGCCGGCGGTGCCGGCGCACGCGGCGGCACCCTGGGGCTGGCCTTTGGCGGCAGCATCCATGCACGTGGCGCCAGCGAGGAGGTACTGCGGTCACGTGCGATCACCCTCAGCCAGCACAGCGCGCCGGGGCAGCCACTGCCGACCACATTGGAGTATGGCCACGCCGCGTTGTCGGTCGAGCAGCTGCAGGCTGGCGGTTTCGACAATCTGTCCGTGTTCGGTGACATCCGCGCGGTCGGCGACGTCGACCTGCGCCTGGCCCAGAGCCTGCGCATCCACGGCCAGGGTACTTCGAGCCTGGGCATGGCCGTGGATGCCGGGCCATCGTCGGGGCTGCGACTGAGTGCGCCCTACGTTCGCCTGGCGCAGGCACGCTGGCGCCAGATGCCGGGCGAGAACCTGCAGGGCACCGCCGCGGTCGCTTCGTCCGGGCCGGAAGATCACGCGCTGGCGGTGCAGGCCGGGCTGATCGACATCCGCGACGTCACCTGGCTGCCGGGTTTCAAGCATGTGGCGCTGGAAAGCCGCAGTGACGTGCGCCTGACCAACGGCATTGCCAGCAGTGGCAACACCAGCGCGTTGATGACGGCTGGTTCGATGGACGTGACCGCTGCGCGCCTGTATCCCACCACAGGCGCGGTCGGCACGCTGGTGGCCGGCGCGTCGGCGCAGACCGTGCAGACCGCTGATTACTGGTCCGATCCGGATGCCGTGCTGCGCATCCACGGCACCGGTGCGGCCACGAAGCCGGCGCCGGAATCGGCGCTGGGTACGCTTCGCCTGGTGGCCGCCACGGTGCAGCAGGGCGGCAACG
Organism: Stenotrophomonas sp.; assembly: GCF_059505245.1. NCBI lineage: Bacteria > Pseudomonadati > Pseudomonadota > Gammaproteobacteria > Lysobacterales > Lysobacteraceae > Stenotrophomonas > Stenotrophomonas sp. The sequence goes on along the minus strand of NZ_JCACKF010000019.1, from coordinate 8,153 downwards.
TACAGGCGCCGATGGGCACGCTGCAGCTGGGTGGCCTGATCCAGAACGGAACCGTCGGCAGCCGGGTGGAACTGCTGCCAGGCAGCGTAACCTCGACCAGTGGCGCCGGCTTGTCGCTGCCCTATGGTGGCACCGTCGATGGTGTTGACTGGCGGGTCGGTACGCGCAGCCTGGGTTCGCTGACGCCGGCCGGTATCTCCTCGATGGGGGTGACACTGAAGGCCAACGAGATCGAGGTGGCGCCGGGGGCCCTGCTGGACATGTCCGGCGGTGGTGAGCTGACCGGCGCCGCCTTCGTGTCAGGACGCGGTGGCTCTGTCGACGTCCGGCGAACGGCGTTGGCCGACGCCAACCCGCGCTACGGGTTCAGTGCGTCGGGCAACCCGGTGTACGCGATCGTACCGGGACGCGCCGGGGCGTTCGCCCCCAGTGGCGAAGAAGGGTTCGCAGCTCCGGCGGTGGGCCAGCAGATCACCGTGCCGGCTGGCGTGCCCGGCCTGGCGGCCGGCACCTACACGCTGATGCCGGCAAGCTATGCGCTGCAGCCCGGCGCATTCCGGGTGGAGCTGGGCGCCACCGGCACCTCCGGCATCGTGCAACCGATTGCGACCGGCACCGGCACCTGGCGTGTGTCCGGGCAGCAGCGCACGGCGCTGGGCGCGGCAATCTCGCCGTTGCTCACCGACATCCTGCTGACTCCCGCGGCAGTGGTACGCCGGCACTCGGGCTACAACGAAACCTCCTACAACAGCTTCGCGCAATCGGTAGCTGACCGCCGCGGCGAGTCGCGTGGCTGGCAGACCATCGATGCGCTCGGGTTGACCCTTGCGCTGGGCGAAGGTGCAGGTCGTGCAGACACGCCTGCCATCCACTTCGCCGGCACCGCGCGGTTCGCGGCTGCCACCGACAAGGGGCGTGGTGGCACGCTGGCAGCCACGTTGGCGAGCCCGGCGGTCGGTTCGCTGGAGATCGTCGATGGCAGCGCGCCATCGCAGGCGCGTGATCGCGGCGCCACCTTCAGCGACGACGCGCTCAATGCCTTCCTGCCGGCGCGGATGATGATCGGCGGGCAGTTCAACCAGGAGGCCTCGCAGGTTGCGGTGACCGGCCAGGCGCGCAGCGTGGCGATCCGTTCCGGCGTCACCTTGAACGCACCGGAAGTGCTGGTGGCAGCGGCCTCCGGTGGCAGCGGCGTGCTGGTCGAGGCCGGTGCGACCCTCGATACACTGCCGTTCGCATCCGCCAACGCGAATGCCAGCGCGACCCTGCCTTACCAGGTCTCCGGCGGCCTGCTGGCGGTGTCCAACCAGCGCCTGAACCTGATCACCGGCACCACCGGGGTGGAGGCCGGTCCGGTGGCGATCGACATCGGCGGATGCCAGGCGGCGTGCGACGGCCAGACGCGGCTGGTTTCCGATGGCAGCATCGCGGTAGCGACCGATGGCGCGCTGCAGATGCGCGACTCGGCCAGCTATGGCACCCGCCAGCTCGGCCTGAGCATGGCGGCGCTGAACCTCGGCAGTGCCGAAGCGATCGCCCAGGCCGCTGCGGCCGGGGCGCTGCCCAGTGGCATGACCATGAACCAGTCCGTGCTGCAACAACTGCTGCGCGGCAATGATGCGACCGGCGCGCCGGCGCTGGACACGCTGAGCCTGGTCGCGCGGGAGTCTGTCAACGTGTACGGCAGCGTCGACCTGGATGCGCGCGACAGTGCCACCGGCCGCAGTGGCCTGCAGACACTTGTGCTCGGTGCGCAGGCCATCCGCGGCTACGGTGCGGCGACCGACCGCGCGCGCATCCTGGTGGACACGCTGGTCTGGGACGGCTCATTGGCGGCGGGCCAGGCGCCGGGCAGCGACGCGACGGTGCCGCCGGCCGAGCCGATGGTGGACCGGCTCGGGGCCGGGCAACTGGACATCGTCACCCGCCAGCTGCAGCTGGGGCGGGCGCCATTCAGCCGTCCCAGCTCTGAAGTACCTGCGAACCGGCAGGTGCTCGGCTTCAGTGCGCTGAACCTGAGGGCTTCGGAGCAGCTGTCGTTCTCCGCGCAGGGCACGCTGGACGTATTCCAGCAGCGTGGCGACTATCTGGCCGACAAGGGGTGGCAGTACAGCGGAGGCAACCTCGGTATCGATACACCGCTGTTGGCCGCCGATCCCGCCGCGCAGCTGCGCGTGCGCACCGGCGGCGACTTCCGCCTGCAGGGGGGCGCCGGCAAGACGGGTGGCGATGCACTGGGCAGTGAGTTGAGCATCGACGCCAACCGGATCGCGCTGGACAGCACGATCGCGCTGGCGTCCGGACGGCTGTCGGCGAACGCGCGCGAGGGCATCACGCTTGGCAGCCGGGCCGCGCTGGATCTGGCCGGGCGCAAGGTCTCGCTGTACGACGTGGACAAGTTCAGCTGGGGCGGCGATGTCCTGCTGTCCAGCGACACGGGTGACATCCGCGCCGATGCGGCCTCCCGCATCGATGTTTCCGCACGCAACAACCGCGGCGGGCGCCTGACGGTCACCGCAATGGCCGGCCGAGCCGATCTGGCCGGTGTTCTGCAGGGTGCCGCCACTGGTCGCTACGATGCCGGTGGCACGCTGGTGCCCTACGACGGTGGCGAACTGGTGGTGCGGGCACGCCAGCTGCAGGACTTCGCCGGCCTCAACCAGCGATTGACCGCCGGCGGCGTCGTCGGCGGTCGCGGCTTCCAGATCGGTGAGGGCGATCTGCGGATCGGCGACGAAGTGAAGGCGCGCCGGGTCGATATCAGCGTCGACGCGGGCAGCCTGACCGTGGCCGGCCGCATCGATGCCAGCGGCGAGCAGGTCGGCAGCATCCGCCTGTACGCCCGCGATCAGTTGCAGGTGGACGGCACGCTGGACGCGCACGGTACCGGCCTGCGCGTGGACAGCCATGGCAAGATCATCGACAGTCCCAACCGGGCCACCATCACGCTGGGCAGCGCCGAGGGTGCCGTCGGCCTGGGCAGCGCGGCGCAGCTGGACCTGCGTGCGGGCAGCGACGTTGCCGTCGGTGGACGTCCTGGCCAGAACGATGGCACCCCGCGCGGCACGCTGAAGATCGATGTGCCGCGGCTGGGCAGCAACGACGCGGCGATTGCCGCGGCCACCGGCCTGCGCATCGATGGCGCGGCCGACATCCAGCTCAATGGTGTTCGCCGCTACGACGATGCGCCCCTGGCAACCACCGCTGACGTGCGCGGCAACCGCGCGCAGCTGGTCACCCAGCAGTGGCTGGACCAGGTGGTCGATCCGCACAGCGTGGCCTGGATCGATGGTGCGCTGGGCAACGCGGATCTGCAGCAGCGCACGCGGGCGCTGGGCGATGTGCGCCTTCGTCCCGGCGTGCAGGTGCTGGCGCGGCGCAGCGACGCCAACCCGGACGGCGACCTGACCATCGCCGGCGACATCGATCTGTCCGGCTACCGTTATGGCCCCGATGCCAACCGCGCCGATCCATCGCGGCGTGGCTTCGGCGAATCGGCCTCGCTGGTGCTGCGCGCCGAAGGCAACATCAACGTCTACGGCAGCATCAACGATGGGTTCGCACCGCCGCCGTCCACGCCGGATGAGGGCGGCTGGCAGCTGTACGAGGGCCGCAATGGCAGCGCGGGGCACACCCCCTTTGGCGGTGGGCTGGTGGTGCCGGTGGACGGAGTGAAGCTGCAGGCCGGCACCGAGTTCCAGGCCGGCACCCGCCTGAACTATGACGTGCCGGTCGAATCGGTAACGCTTCCGGTCGGTACCGTGCTGCCCGCGCCGATGGTGATCTCGCAGAACCTGCGGCTGCCTGCAGGCACGGTGCTGGGTGCGGCGGTGACCACCGACTCCGGGCAGACGCTGGCCGCGGGCACCGTGCTGCAGGAGCCGCTGATGCTGGCGGCCGGTGCGCGGCTGGGAGCCGGCTTCCGCCTGCGCAGTGCGGTACAGATGGCGGCACAGGAGTGGCCCGCCGGCGCGGTGCTGCCGGTTGCGCTGCGCCTGGCACGCGAAGTCGCGCTCAAGGTGGGCGCGTACATCCCGTCGTTGACCAAGGTGGAGCTGCCCGGCGACGCGCCGGTGAATCTGAGGCCGGCCGATGCCGGCGGCAACCAGGGGCGCAACTGGGCGCTGGCGCCGATGCTGGCCGAGGGCACCACCTCCTGGGACCTGACCGTGGTTGCCGGCGCCGATGCCGGGGCAGCCGACCCACGCAGCCGGCGCTGGGGCAGCGATGGCAGCGTGGTGCTGGCCGATACCCACCAGGGCTCGATCGGCACGGTCAAGACGGAAATCATCTGGGTGGGGGATCGCGCGTTGACCGAGCAGGCATCGTTGGACTGGATCGGCGACACCTCCTATGCAGGCCGTCCGATCGCGGAGCTGGCCGACATGTTCGGCTTCACCGAAGACGAGTTCTGCGCGATGTCGGCCGACTACTGCGGCCCGGCACCCCGCCAGGTAGCCGCGCAGGGCTCGCTGGATTACTGGGGCGACGAGTCCTACGTAGGCACCCCTGCGAAGGACTTCGCCGCGATGTTCGGCATGACCGAAGACGAGTTCTGCAGCACGGCGCCCACCTACTGCGCCGGCGGCGGCACGCAGACCGAAGTGACCACTTACGGCAAGCGCGCAGGCACGCCGGCGTGGAGCGTGCTGCGCACCGGCAAGGGGGACCTCGAACTGCTCGCTGCCGGTGATGTCGTGATGAAGTCCGGCTTCGGTGTGTACACGGCGGGCGCTCCCACCACGCTGGGCGAGGGCCGCGACGCTGCCTTCAATTCGCCCCGTGCAGCGGCCCCTTGGAACACCGCAGTGCTGGGGCCGAACCTGGTGCCGGGCAGCTATGACGCCGCGATGGCAAGCTACCAGGCCTGGTATCCGGATCATGGTGGCAACCTGCGCGTCGAAGCCGGACGCGATATCGTCGGCGACGCCTGGACCGCGCGCGCAGAGTCGGGCAGCAGCGATCGCGACTGGGCGCTGTACTCCAGTGCCGCGGTCGGCAACTGGCTGTGGCGGCAGGGTACCGGCGGCACCACTGGGGTCGAGCCGGTGCCGACCAGCTGGTGGGTGAACTTTGGCGCCTACACCAACGTGTCCGCTGCCGCCGGCGCTTCTCCACGGATGGTTGGTTTCACCGGCTTCGGCACATTGGGCGGGGGCAACCTGACGCTGGAGGCCGGGCGTGACGCCGGCGTGCGCGATGCGATAGGTGACGCGTTGGTCTCGACGATCGCACCGCGCTCGGGTGCGATCATTGCTGCGGTGGGATCGACCGGCCGGGTCAGCGATGGCCAGCTGCACCTGACCGGCGGCGGCGACCTGCAGCTGCGTATCGGTGGTGCGCTGAATCCGAACCTGCAGGCGACGATCTCCAGCCTCAACCCCTCCAGGGCGGGACAGAATCTCGACCTCAACGGTACCTTCAGCAACCTGCGTGGGAGCCTGCAGCTCGATGCGGGGCGCATCGGTGCAATGGGCGTCACCCTGGAAAGCTACGCGACGCTGGGTAAGCAGCGGGCGGCAGACCTGTTTGCGCCTGACGCCGCCCGCGCGATGGGCGGGCCGGTGCTGGTGCTGGGCGACGCCGCCGCGCAGCTGCAGGCGCGGGGCGATGTGGTGCTCGGCGGCGTCGCCGATGCCGGCCGGGTTCCGCTGGCCAACTACAGCGCGGTGCTGCAGGATGATGGCGCGCACGCTGCAGGCAGTACGTGGTTCTCCCTGTGGACCGCCAACACGGCCGTGGATCTGTTCAGTGCCGGTGGTGACCTCGCGCCAGGCCTCGCCGGGCCGGAAAACGTGACGGGCAGCAATCTGTGGCGGGAGCAGGTCCAGCTTGTTCTGCGTGGCGGTGATGATCTGCTGAATTACTGGCTCTATCCTTCGCGCTTCAGCGCGATTGCTGCGCAGGGTGACATCAAGCTGGACCGGATCAGCGCCACGCCGGGGACGCAGGATGTGATCCTGCTGGCACCCTCGGCGACAGGACGGCTGGACGTTCTAGCCGGTGGAGGCATCTTCGCCCAGCCTGGCGCGACCCAGATCGCGCGCTCGGCCAGTGACGCGCGCCTGCCGGGACCCTTCGACCCGGCATTCCTGGCCGAGCAGGGGGATTCCGCAGGCAATGCGACCCGCACGCGGCACAACCTGTCCGTCGACGGCAACACGGCATCGCCGGCGGGGTCGCTTCCACTGTTCGCATTCGGTCCGAATACGCCGCTGTCCACTGTGTCTGCGGCACTGGCGCCGAGCCGCTTCTACGCGGTGCAGGGCGACATCATGGGTCTGGCCACCGGCGCCCAGCGCACGCTGAATCCCAACGCGGGGCAGCGCACGCAGTTGAACTGGTTCGAGGCCGCCGGCGCCGTGCAACTGCGGGCAGGCCGGGACATCCTCGGGGTGTCGATGACCGCGTTGAACACCGCGCCCACCGACATCACGGTGGCGGCGGCGGGCCGCGACATCGTGCATCTGAACGCGACCATCGCTGGCCCCGGCAACACCGAGATCAGTGCCGGCCGCCAGCTGCGCCAGGAGGATGCGGGCAGCATCCTCAGCCTCGGTGGCATCGTGCAGGGCGACACCCGTCCCGGCGCCAGCATCGCGCTGACGGCCGGCAACCAGCAGATCGACTTCGCGGCCCTGCGTGCACGCTATCTGGACCCTGCCAACCTTGCCGATCCCGCGCAATCGCTTGCGTCGCAGCCGGGCAAGGCAGCCAAGGTGTACGACCAGGAACTGAAGCAGTGGCTGCAGCGACGCTTCGGCGTGGCGGCCGAGGGCGACGGGGCGCTGGCCGCGTTCGATGCGCTGCCGCAGGAACAGCAGCGCATCTTCCTGCGCCAGGTCTATTACGCCGAGCTGCGCGAGGGTGGACGGGAATATACCGATGCAGAAGGGCCCCGCTTCGGCTCCTACCTGCGTGGGCGCGAAGCCATCGCCACGCTGATGCCGGACAGGAATGCGGCCGGTGCGACGATCGACCGTACCGGCGATATCGTGATGTACGGTGGCTCCGGCGTGCGTACCGAGGCGGGCGGCAACATCGAACTGATGGCACCGGGTGGGCAGATCGTGATCGGTGTGCAGGGCGTGGTGCCACCCGCCAGCGCCGGCCTTGTCACCCAGGGGCAAGGTGATATCCGGCTGTTCAGCCAGGACAGCGTGCTGCTGGGCCTGTCGCGGGTGATGACCACCTTCGGTGGCGACATCCTGGCGTGGTCGGAGCAGGGTGACATCAATGCCGGTCGTGGTTCGCGGACGACGTTGCTGTACACGCCACCGCGCCGCGTCTATGACGGCTGGGGCAATGTGATCCTGTCGCCGCAGGCCCCGGCCAGCGGTGCCGGCATCGCGACCTTGAACCCCATTGCCGAAGTACCGCCGGGGGACGTCGACCTGATCGCACCGCTTGGCACCATCGATGCGGGCGAGGCCGGTATCCGCGTCTCGGGCAACATCAACCTGGCCGCACTGCAGGTGCTCAACGCGGCCAACATCCAGGTGCAGGGCGAGAGCAAGGGCCTGCCGGTGCTGGCATCGGTGAACGTCAATGCGCTGGCCTCGGCCAGTGCGGCAGCCAACAGCGCCAGCCAGGCGGCACAGGATGTGATGCGCAAGAGCCAGGACGAGGCACGGCGCAACCAGCCGTCGGTGATCAGCGTGCAGATCCTCGGCTTCGGCAGTGGCACCAGCGCCATCAATCCGCCGGCGCGTGGCAACACTGCCAACAGCGGTTATGACGCCAACAGTGCCTTCCAGTTCCCGCAGGCAAGTCGCGACGAGGGCACACAGCGCCGGTAGGTGCCGTCCTTGGTCGGCACACGTTGCTGCCCACCAAGGTCGGCAGTAGATCCACGCCATGCGTGGATGCGACCGGGCCAGCCGCCACGGAACGGAAGCGGACCCAGCCAGGATGGCACGGAGGGCAGGGAGCGGCCATCAGCGGTGAGGACCACCGACACGGCGCCGCCGGGTGCAGGAGCGCGCCCGGCGGCAGGCTCGGCAGTAGACCCACGGCATGCGCAGATGCCCGGACCAGCCTCAGTGCCGACCAACGGTCGGCACCCACCAGGGCGGGCCGGGCAGTAGAAGCCGCTCGGCAGTAGCAACTGTCTTGTCAGGGGCAGCCGAGGGCCACCTCGGCGTCCCGCTTAC